>DASPKS010000227.1:0-22955 GCA_035628035.1 Rubricoccaceae bacterium | reverse complement strand
CCCGTCATCCTGAGCGGAGCGAAGGATCTGGCGCGGCCGAGCTAGGGGCTTCAGCCGAGCGTGTTGCCCGGATCAGGTAGATGACCTTCGGGGAGCTTCGCTTTCTTCGCTCCGCCGCCGGCTCCGCTCAGGATGACGGATGGGAAGGAGCTAGGCCCGGGAGGGCTTGGAGAGGACGAGGCGGTAGGCCTGGAGCACGTCCCGCGCGAACCCGTCCACGCACCCCCACAGGTACAGCTGGAACCGCCGGTACTGCGCCCTCCCCCACCGCCGCTCGACCTCCTCGCGGTGGCGGTCGAGGTTCTCGGCCCACCCCTTCGCCGTCAGCGTGTAGTTGTGGCGGTCGTTGATGACCGTCTCCAGCTCCAGCGGCGTCCGGCTCTGCGCGGCCACGTACTCGTGGAGGCAGAGCTGCGAGCCGTTCCCCTGGTAGATGTGGCGCTCGAAGAACGCCGTCGTGTCGTGCTTCACGCGGGCGGCGCTGGCGTCGAGGTAGACCCGCCCGCCGGGCTTGAGGAAGGCGTGGTAGCGCGCGAGCGTGCCGGCGTAGTCGGGGAGGTGCTCCGTCACGCCGAGGTTGACGATGGCGTCGTAGGGCTGCTCGGGGCGGTGCTCGAAGAAGTGCTCGCGGCGCACCTCGCACGGCAGCCGCTCCCGCGCGATGAGGTCGGTGATGAACTGCTCCGACTGCTTCGAGATGGTGAGCGAGGTCACGCGGAGGCCGCGCTTCCCGCCGTACTCGGTGAAGGCGCCCCACCCCCCGCCGATGTCGAGCACACGCCACCCCTCCCGCGCGCCGACGGCGTCGAAGGCGAAGTCGAGCTTCCGCGTGAGGGCGTCTTCGAGCGGCTCGTCGTCGCGGGCAAAGATGCCCTGCGAGTAGGCGCGGTGGCGGCGGTCGAGGAAGAGGAGGTAGAAGTCGGGGTCCTCGTCGTAGTGGTGGGCGATCCACTTCTTGTCGCTGGCCACCTGCCCGAAGAGGAGCGGGCGCACGAACCGGTACGCGTAGCGGAGGGGGTGGCGGTCGCGGAAGAGGTCGCGGAGGGCGAGGAGCTTCGAGAGGTCGCCCTCCACGTCGAGGGCGCCGTCGAGGTAGGCCTCGCCGGCGGCGGTGGTGTCGAGCGAGGCGAGGGCGGCGAGCCCGCGGCGGTCGTTCACGACGACGGTGAAGGCCGGCTCGCCGTCACCGAACGTGATGGGGGTCTGGTCGCGGAGGCGGAGGGCGAACGGGGCGCCGTTCAGGCCGAGCTTCCCCTTGCGCTGCTCCAGCGCGCGGGCCATCCGGGTAAACGCGGCGTCCATCGCTAGGCTAGGTCGTAGCAGACGCGGGCACGGCGTCGGTGCGGTCCGTCCACACCTTCAGCACGGCGCGGGCGTAGGCGTACCCCACGTCGGCGATCTCGTCGATCTTCTCGAAGTCCATCATGCTGTAGTCCTTGACGGGCGGGAAGAGCGGGAGGTCGGCCTCCTCCATCGCCGTCCGCGCGGTGCCGATGCTGTAGAGCATCGTGGACCGCATGGCGACCTCGAACAGCGACGGGAAGCGGAGGCGCGGCCCGCGCCGGAACCGCCCGCTGAGGACCTCCCACGCCGTCGGCACGCGGTCGGCGAGGAACGCCTCGTCCTCCTCCGACGAGACCTGCGAGGCGATGACGGTCCCGCACCCGAGCGCGCGCATCACGTCGACGGGCACGTTGTTGAGGAGGCCGCCGTCGACGAGGAGGTGGTTCCCCTCCACGATGGGCGGGGCGAACGCCGGCAGTGACGCGCTCGCCAGCGTGGCCTTGGCGACGGCGCCGCGGCGGTGCACCATCGGCGTGGCCGTCGAGAGGTTGCTGGAGACGCAGAAGAACGGGATCCAGCAGTCCTCGATGTCGGCCTCGCCGTAGAGCATCCGCCCGCACTCCATCGCCTGCGCGTTGGTGACGATGGAGACGAGGGGGAACGTGAGCCGCTTGTGCGGCTGGATCTCGACGAACACGCGGCGGCTCGCCTGCGCGATCCGCTCGGGGCTCCACTCCAGCGCGCGCTGCGCCGCCACCGCCGCGCCCATGCTCGTGCCGCCGACGGCGTCGACGGGGATGCCGGCCTCTTCGAGCGCGCGGAGGATGCCGATGTGGGCGAACCCGCGCGCGCCGCCGCCGCCGAGGACGAGCCCGATGGCGCGGCCGGCCAGCTTCCGCGCAAGCCGCTCGACGTCGGCGTCGCGGTCCCACCGGACGTGGAAGTGCTCCTCGACGCGGGGGCGCGCGTCGAGGCGGGCGCGCGTGCCCGACGGGACGCGCTCGCCGTCGGGGTGGAGGAGGACGAGCACCTCGTGCGTGCCCACGTCGGGCGCGGCGAAGAGGGCCTGCTCCAGCGGCGAGGGCGAGGGGTCGTCGTCGGCGCGGGCGACGAGGAGGACGCGGTCGGCCTGGCGGACGCACCGCCGCGTCCACGGCGTATCGTCGGCGTCGGCCTCGTAGACGACGAAGCGGTGGGCGGCCTCCTGCGCTTCGAGCCACGCGAGGAGGGCGGGCTCGCGCGCACCGCCTTCGGTGGCCGCCGTGAGGCCGGCCTCGTCGGCGCGGCGGTTCACCCGCTCGGCCGAGAGGTGGAGCGTGGGGCCGAAGGGGGTCAGCGCGCGGACGAGCCGCTCGGCGAACTCCCCGGCCGGCACGCCAGGGCGGACGGGCACCACCGCCACGTTGGTCACGCTCGTCCCCACCCAGCCCTTCCGGTGCGTCCGCCCGCGCTTTGCGACGAGGTAGCGCGCGACGTGGCGGAGGATCGCCGGCCGCCGCGCCACGAGCCGCTCGAACTCCTCCGCGCTGAACCCCACGAGCACGCTGTCGCGCGCGGCGCGGACGCGCTGGCCGGGCGCCGCGTCCACGAAGGCCAGCTCCCCGATGGTCTCGCCGCGCCCGGCCTCGGCCAGCACGCGCACCTGCCCGTTTTCTTCCGCCACGCTCTGCACGCGCCCGCTGATGACGAGGTACACCACGCTCTCGGCGCCCTGGGGGATGGTGTCGCCGCGCCGGAGGCTCACCCAGTCGGCCATCGTCTCGACCTCGTCGAGGAAGGCGTGGTCGAACGCGCCGAGGAAGGGGTGGAGGCGGCAGAGGAGCTGGCGGCGGTGCAACCGCTCCATGGCAGCGGCGAGGTCGGGGTGGGCCTCCTTCAGACGCCGCATCGTGGGCCCGTGCACGTGGGCGATGCGGGCGGGCCCCCCCGCGCGCACCTCGACGGGCCGCGCCGCGCCGGCCAGCACCTGCAGCTCGTCCACGGCCTCGCCGGGCTCGATGGTGCGGACGGGCTGCTCCTTCCCCTGCGCGTCGCGCTCGACGGCCTCCAGCGCCCCTTCGAGCACGAGCACGCACGCGGGCGCACTGCCTTCCTGGAAGACGACCTCGCCGGGAGACAACGTGCGCTCGTGGGCCTCCGCCGCGAGTGCCTCGGCGGCCTCCGGCGTCAGGTCGCGGAAGAGCGCCGACGCGCGGAGAGGGTCCGGCGGGAGGGAGGAGGGGTCCATCGGGCGCAGGCAAACGCTTGGGGGCAGAACATACGTTGCAGCGGCGGACGCTCCGCCTCGTGCGTCACGCGGGACGCTCCCGTGTACCGAACCCGATCAGCTCGTCCTCCGACGCCTTCCCGACGACGAGGGCCACGTAGGGCAGCGGGATCCAGAACTCCACGACGGGCATCTCCGCGGCGGCCCCGCCCTCGCGCACCTGGTAGACGTCGGCCCGGAGGAATGGGCCGTGCACCTCCACCGCGGGACACAGGAGCATCCCCCCCGCCACGACGAACCGCTCCATCGCAACGTAGGCCGAGAGGTCCGCCAGGCCCTCGTCGGTGAGGTGCACGGTGTAGAGGGCGTCGGCCATGGGAAGAAGGGGAAAAGACAGCCGGAGGATACGGGCTGCCCGGGGATCTGCCCGCCGCTCCCTCGGTAGCTTCCGGCCCGCCCGCTGCCCGCCGCCATGCCGCCCGTCAACCTCCCCCACGAGCCGGACGTCACGCCCGCCCTCGCCCTGGAGCACGGGCTCACCGAGGAGGAGTACGGCTGGGTCGTCGAGAAGCTGGGCCACACGCCGACGTTCACCGAGCTCGGCATCTACTCGGTGATGTGGAGTGAGCACTGCTCGTACAAGAACTCCATCGCCATCCTGAAGAAGCTCCCGCGCGAGGGCGAGGCGCTGCTGGCGAAGGCCGGCGAGGAGAACGCCGGGCTCGTAGACATCGGGGGCGGGCTCGCCGTCGCGTTCAAGATCGAGAGCCACAACCACCCCTCGGCCGTCGAGCCGTACCAGGGCGCGGCCACCGGCGTCGGCGGCATCCAGCGCGACATCTTCACGATGGGCGCGCGGCCAATCTGCTCGCTCAACTCGCTCCGCTTCGGGAGCCTCGACAGCCCCCGCGTGCGCTACCTCCTCGACGGCGTCGTGCGCGGCATCGGCGAATACGGCAACTCGTTCGGCGTGCCCACCGTCGCGGGCGAGGTCTACTTCGACGCGAGCTACGAGGGCAACCCCCTCGTCAACGCGATGTCGGTGGGTGTGGTGAAGGTGGGCGAGACGGTGAGCGCCACGGCCGGCACCGAGGCGGGCCACCCCGTCTACATCGTCGGCAGCGCCACGGGCCGCGACGGCATCCACGGCGCCACGTTCGCCTCCGAGGAGATCTCCGAAGCGAGCGAGGCGAAGCGGCCGAGCGTGCAGGTGGGCGACCCCTTCACCGAGAAGCTCCTCCTCGAAGCGAGCCTCGAAGCCATCCGCACGGGTGCCCTCGTCGGGATGCAGGACATGGGCGCGGCCGGGCTCACGTGTTCATCCAGCGAGATGAGCGCGAAGGGCGGCGTCGGGATGGTGCTCGACCTCGAAAAGGTCCCCGCCCGCGAGACCGGCATGACCCCCTACGAGCTGATGCTCTCGGAGAGCCAGGAGCGGATGCTGCTCGTCGTCCAAGAGGGGCGCGAGGCGGAGGTCGAAGCCGTCTTCGAGAAGTGGGACCTCCACGCCGTCGCCATCGGCGAGACGACCGGCGACGGGTTCGTGCGCGTGCGCTGGCACGGGGAGGAGGTGGCGTGCGTGCCGGCCGAGCACCTCGTCCTCGGCGGCGGCGCGCCGGTCTACCACCGCGAGACGCGCCGCCCCGCCTACCTCGACGAGACCGCCGCCTTCGACTTCTCTTCTATCCCCGACGTGAGCGACGCGACGGACGCGCTGCGCACGCTCCTCGCCAGTCCCAACATCGCGAGCAAGCGGTGGGTGTTCGAGCAGTACGACACGCAGGTCCGCACGAACACCGTCGCCGGCCCCGGCCCCACCGACGCCGCCGTCGTCCGCATCAAGGGGACGAACCGGGGCGTGGCCGTCAAGACCGACTGCAACGGGCGCTACGTGTACCTCTCGCCGCGGCGCGGCGGGCAGATCGCCGTGGCCGAGGCCGCGCGCAACGTCGTGTGCGCGGGGGGGCAGCCCGTCGCCGTCACGAACTGCCTCAACTTCGGCAACCCGTACAAGCCGGAGGTCTACTGGGTGTTCACCGAGGCCGTCGGCGGGATGGGCGACGCCTGCCGCGCGCTCGGCACGCCCGTCACCGGCGGCAACGTGTCGTTCTACAACGAGAGCCCGGAGGCGGCTGTATTCCCTACGCCCACCATCGGGATGCTCGGGCTCGTCGAGGACGTCGAGTCCCACACGACCACCGCCGCCTTCAAGGCCGAGGGCGACGTGGTGCTCTTGCTCTCTCCGGCGGCGTGGGTGCACGCGGGCGGAATCGAGGCGAGCGAGTACCTCGCGCACGTCCACGGCGTGACGGCGGGCGAAGCGCCGCACCTCGACCTCGGCGAGGAGCGGGCGGTGCAGGCCGCCGCGCTCGCGGCGATCCGCGCCGGGCTCGTCCGGAGCGCCCACGACGTGTCGGACGGCGGGCTGGCCGTGTCTCTCGCGGAGTCGTGCCTGTTCGGCGACGTCGGCGCCGACCTCACCCTGCCCGACGCCGCCGCCCGCCTCGACGCCCGTCTCTTCGGGGAGGTGCAGAGCCGCGTCGTCCTCTCCGTCGTGCCGGACGACGTGGCGCGCGTTGCCGAGATCGCGCAGCAACGCGGTGCCCAGGTCACGCAACTGGGCGCCGTCGGCGGCGACCGGCTCATGCTCCGCACGGGTGGGGAGGTCGTCGTGGACACGCCGGTGGCCGAACTGCTGACGATCTACGAGGGGGCGATCCCCGAGGCGCTCGGCGAGGTCGTCGCGGCGGGGTGAGCGGGCCGCCGCTCAGGCCCCATCGTCGGAGCCGCCGGCGCGCGTCCCGAAGATGTAGCCGAGCAGCGCGGTCAGCACGGGGAGGAGCACGTTGAGGAGGACGAGGTCGATGAGGCCGCGGGCGAACTCGCGGAAATCCTCGCGCTCCTCCTGCAGCGCCGTCGCCATCTGCCGCATGGCGTCGGCCGTCTGCTCCAGCTGGGCGAGCTCCTCCGCCGACGGCTCGGCCACCGCCACGGTGTCGCTGCCGAGCGTATCCTCCGCGAGCGTGTCGCCGGGCGCGGTCACCGCGGGCTCCTCGGGCGTGGCCACGCTGCGCGCGGTGAGGGCGGCGGCCTCGCGGAAGGCGCGGTCGAGCATGAGGAACCGCTGGCGCTCCGCACACCCGACGAGCAGTGCCGAGAGGAGGATGACCCCGGCGATCATGTAGAGCACGCCCTTCGCCAGGGTGTAGCCAATGCCCGTGAGCGACGGCTTGCTCACCGGCGCCTGCTCGGGCGCCCCCGTCACCGCCCGTTCGATGTTGACGCGCTCGGGAAGCGGCGGCTCCTCGGCGCCGGCGGGGTCCACGGCGGGGTCCGGCGCGTCTTCGGGCACGACGGGGTCAGGCATCGGCGCGGAGGGATCGCGTCACCGCGCCGCGCCGCCAACGCGCTGGAGGCGGGGCGTGACGAGGCGGTGGAGGTCGGTGCCGTTGCTGTCGGCCGAGAGGATCTGCTTGCCGCGCTGGCGCTCCTCGATGGCCCACTTCAGGATGGTCAGCGCCTCCTGGGCCACCTCCGTCGCCGTCCGGACGCCGAGCGCCTGCTTCAGCTCCTCCATGTAGTCCGCGTCGACGGTGAAGCGGACTTCCACCGACCTGTTACTGGGTTGCATAGGGCTTGGGGTGTGGTGGGGCTGCGCCCCAAACACTCCGTCGCCGCTCCGCGTTCCCTCCGGAGATTCTCCCCCACTCCTCCGGCGCCGTCAGCACTGCCCGAGGAGCCACCAGAGGAGGATGAAGATGAGGATGGTGCTGATGCAGCCGCCGCCGAGCTTGGAGGCGCCGTAGCCGGCGATGAGACCGCGGAAGATGTTGTTCATCGAGACGGGCGGGTGAGGGGGGAGTGGGAGAGAGGGCCTCCCCTCTACGCGCGAGGCACGCGTCGGCTCCCCTAGTTCTCCGCGACCATCTGCGGGGCCTCAGCGGGCACGGGCGCCACCGCGCCGTCGCCGCCGGCCGCCGCGCCGACCATGATCGGCAGCTCGACGATGAACATCGACCCGACGCCGGGGATGCTCTCCACGCGGATCTCCCCCCCCATCAGCGAGACGAGCCGCTTGGTGATGGCGAGGCCGAGCCCGGTCCCCTCGTGCGTCCGCGCGAGCCCTTCGGAAGCCTGCTTGAACTCGGTGAACAGGGAGGGGAGCACCTCGGGCTCGATCCCGATCCCGGTGTCCTGCACGGTGAGGCGGAACCGGTCGCCGTGCGTCTCCAGGCACACGCGGACGCCGCCCCGGTCGGTGAACTTGATCGCGTTGCCGACGAGGTTCGTCAGCACGCGGTCGAGCGCGCTGGGGTCGAGCGAGGCCGGGAGCGTCGGGACGTTGGCGAAGAAGCCGAGGGCGAGGTCCTTCTCCTTGGCGAGACGGGCGAACAGCGTGAGCGCCTGGCGGACCTCCTTCACCACGTCGACCACTTCGGGGTGGAGCTGCTCGCGGCCGGCGTCGAGGCGGGCGAGGTCGAGCACGGAGTTGAGCGTGCCGAGGAGGCGCTTCCCGCCGTGCTCGATGGTCGCGGCGAACTCGCGGTGCTCCGGGCCCACCTCGTCGCGGAGCACCTCGGCGAACCCGATGATGGCGGTGAGGGGGGTGCGGATCTCGTGGCTCATGTTCGCGAGGAACGCGCTCTTCAGCCGCGCCATCTCGATGGCCTCGCGCTTCGCCTCGATAAGCCCCTTCTCGTACTCCCGCCGCGCCGTCACATCGCGGCCCATCGAGAGCAGCTTGGGCACGCCGTTGAGGACGACGCGGTGGGTGTGCATCTCGAAGGGGAGGCGGCGGCCCGTCCGCGAGATGAGCTCGACGTCGCCGAGTGCCTCGCCCACGTCGAGCGCGCTCTGGAAGTGGGCGTCGACGTCGACCGTCGCGCCGGGGGCGACGAGGTCGCGGAGGCGGCACCCCGCGAGGTCGTCGGCCTCGTAGCCGAGCGCCCGCTGTGCTACCCGGTTTACCTCCACGATCTTCCCGTCGGGCGTATTGAGGAAGACGGCGTCGCCGGCGTGGTCGAAGAGGTGCTGGTAGCGGGCCTCGGTGGCGCCGAGCTGCGCCACACGGCGCTGCACCTCCTTCCGAAGCGCGAACACCCACCCGAAGACGAGCGCGAGCACGAGGGTGACGCCGACCAGCCCCCACCGGAGGACGGTCGGGGAGAGGCCGGCCTGCCGCACGTCGCCGGCCGTGCGGGGGAAGACCTGGTACGAGCCGGTGTACGGCGGAACGGGGTCGAACTGCCCGGCCACGCCGGTCACCGCGATGTAGTCCCCTACGCGGTAGTCGTCGAACGTGAACGGCCGCGCGCGGTCCTTGAAGACGGTCACGACGAGGAGCACGTCGTCGGAGAGGAGGGCCATGTACGGGCCGGCCTCGTTCTCGCCCACCGCCACGACCTGCCCGCGCACCTCGACGAGCCGGCCCTCGTGCGCCTCCATCGCCTCCTGCGTCACGTCGAGCCGGATGGGCTCGGGCTCCCGCCGGTCCGACCCGGCGAGGTAGTAGACGGGGTCGGCGAGGCGGGCCATCCCCCGGTTGAACTCCAGCCGCCCCGACGCGATGACGCTGTCGCCCGCCGCGATGGGGAGCGCGCCGGCTGGGGCGAGCACCTTCAGGCCGCCCGTGCCGTCCTCGACGTAGAACTCGATCCAGGAGCGGCGGAGCACGTCGGAGGACACGCTCGCCCGCCCCGCCACCGACACCGGCTGCCCGGCCCGGTCCGGCACGCGGTCGCCGTTGGCGTCGACGAGCACCTCGGCGATGGGCGTGAGGCGCCCGGTCCCCGGCGGGGTGTGCTGCGCCGCCACCGGCCCCACGCTCCCCAAGAGCACGAGCCACCGCCCACCCACCCGAAGGAGCGTACGGCAGCGGCCGGGCACGGAGAAGGGCATCGGGAAAAGGGATAATGGCCGGGGGGGTATCGGCAGCGAAAGCGCCGTGTTAATAGGCCTTCGTGTAGGTCTGTTTGTGTGGCGGGGACAGGCCCGCGGGAGCGCCATATGCGCCTCCTGCCGTGCCGAAACCCTGCTCGTCCGACCCCGTTCAACCGGCCGCTCCCGTTGGGGCTACAGGCCCCCTCACCCCAGACTTTCAGCTGCCTCTACCATGGCCGACCACGCCAAGTACACCACCGTCACCGACGCCACCTTCGAGCAGGAGGTCCTCCAGAGCGACCAGCCCGTGCTCGTGGACTTCTGGGCCACGTGGTGCGGCCCTTGCCGCGTCATCGCCCCCGCTATCGAGGAGCTCGCCGCCGACTTCGAGGGGCGCGCCAAGATTGCCAAGCTCGACGTGGACCACAACCCGAACACGGCGATGCGCTACGGCATCCGATCGATCCCCTCGCTCGTGTTCTTCAAGGGCGGGCGCCCCGTGGACCAGCTCATCGGGGTGGTACCCAAGCACGTCCTCGCGCAGAAGCTCGACGCTCTCGCCGGGCAGCCCGCCTAACACGCGAGGCGCCGCTTCGTCGCCCCCCGTCGTCCCCGTATCTTCGCAGGGGCGCCCGCGACCCGCGCGGTCCGGCGCCCCTGCGCGTGTATTCCTGCGTGACCATGCCTGAGCCCCAGGGCCGCCCCGATCTCTCCCCGTTCGACGGCGTCGACTTCGCCGCCGCCGAGCGGCGCGCCGTCGTCATCGTCGGCACCGGGCCGGCCGGGCTGACGGCGGCGCTCTACGCCGCCCGCGCCAACCTCTACCCCCTCGTGCTGCAGGGCGTCCAGCCCGGCGGCCAGCTCATCACGACGACCGACGTCGAGAACTTCCCCGGCTTCCCCGACGGGATCCTCGGGCCGGAGCTGATGCAGCAGTTCGAGAAGCAGGCCATGCGGTTCGGCGCCGAGCTGCGCTACGGGACCGCCACGGCGGTGGACCTCTCGCGGCGGCCCTTCCGGGTGATCGTTGACGAACGGGTGCCGCTCCTCGCCGAGACCCTCATCATCGCGACGGGCGCCAGCGCGAAGTACCTCGGCCTTGAGAACGAGCGGCGGCTCCTCGGCTACGGTGTGTCGGCCTGCGCCACGTGCGACGGCGCGTTCTTCCGCGGCGACGAGGTCGCCATCGTCGGCGGCGGCGACACGGCGATGGAGGAGGCCCTCTTCCTCACGCGCTTCGCCTCAGCGGTCCACGTCCTCCACCGCCGCGACACGCTCCGCGCCTCGAAGATCATGCAGGAGCGCGCTTTCGCGAGCCCCAAGATCATCTTCCACTGGAACACCGCCGTCGACGACGTCCTCGGCGATGGGACGGTGGAGGGCCTCCGCCTCCGCGACACCGTCACGGGCGAGGAGCGGACGCTCCCCGTGAGGGGGTTCTTCGTCGCCATCGGGCACGAGCCGAACACGGCGCTCTTCCGCGGGTGGCTCGACATGGATGAGGCGGGCTACCTCCGCACGCAGCCCGGCTCCACGCGCACGAACGTCGAGGGCGTCTTCGCGGCGGGCGACGTGGCCGACCACACGTACCGCCAGGCGGTCACGGCCGCCGGCACCGGCTGCATGGCCGCCATCGACGCCGAGCGGTTCCTCGCCGAGCACGGCGCCATCGAGGGGATGCGGACAGAGACGGAGTACCACGTGGCCCCGGCGGAGCCGGCTGAGGAGGCGTGATCGGGCGCGTGCTTGCGGCGCTGGCGCTCGGCGCGTTTGCTATGCAGGCCCGGGCACAGGACGTTGAAGCGCGGCTGGCCGACCTCCGCCTCGCGACGGCCGTCGAGGTCGCCCTCGCGACGGATGCCGATACGCGCCGCCTCAACGTGGAGGTGATGGCGCAGGACGGCGTCGTGGTGCTCAGCGGCGAAGCGGGTTCGGGAGGGGATCGCACCCACGCCGAAGAAGTTGCGCGCGCTGTGGAGGGCGTGCGCGAGGTGATCATAAGGCTCGAAGGGGAATCGCCTCCCTCCGATCTCCTCGACGCGGAGGATGCGGAAGAGCAGGGAGGGGAGGAGCCCGCCTCGGACACCGCGCCCTCGGAGGAGCCAGCGGACGCGGAAGAAGCCGAGCCCGCAGACCCAGAACCGCCCCGGTCGGCCTCCACCTACCATGTTGTGCAGGCCGGCGACACGCTCTACAACATCGCCCGGCGCTATGCGACGACGGTGGAGGCGATCCAGCGCCTCAACGGGCTCCGCTCGACGGAGATCGCCCTCGGCCAGCGCCTCCGTGTCCGCTGAACGCTAGCCGCGCACGCGGGGCAGCGCCTCGTCATTCAGCGCGCTGCGGCGGAGGAGGGGGTAGGGGTTCACCGGGCTCCCGTGCGAGAACCGCCCGCTCCCGCTCGTGCGAAGCACCTGGAAGTGGAGGTGTGGCGTGTTCGGCGGCGCGTTCCCCGTCGTGCCCACATACCCGAGCACGTCGCCCTGCCGGACCTCCACGCCCTCCTCGATCCCCTCGGCGTAGCCATCAAGGTGGGCGTAGTAGAAGTCGTAGCGGCCGTCGGGGCTGCGGAGGTAGAGCACCTTCCCGCCGAGGCGATTGGCATGGCGGCGCACGATGGTCCCGTCGGAGGCGGCGAGGACGGGCGTCCCGCGCGGGGCGAGGATGTCGATGGCGTTGTGCGTGCGGCCGCCCGAGCGGCGGGCGCTGTAGGTGTCCACGAGGTCGTGCGCCCCGATGCCTGCCACCGGAATCATCAAGCGGTCGAGCGAGAACGCCGCCCGCGCGACGGGCACCGCGTCGTCCCCCGCTTCCGTCGTGTCCGGCCGCGCCTTCACACGGGCGAAGTCGGCTGGCGTTGCCGGCAGCACGGCCGCTACGGCGGCGGGCCCGTGGACGCGGTTAGCAAACCCGGCCATCGCTAAGGCGGCGGCCGAGAGAACAAGCAGGAGCGCGGCGGCAAAGGGCGCGCGGCGGACGGTCGGCATACCGTGGGGGCTACTTCCTAAAGAGGTTCTTGACGACGAACCACACGTTCTCCTTCCGCTCCCGCAGCCGACGCGAGAAGTAGGGCATCCACTCCGTCCCGTAGGGCACGTACACGCGGAGGTTGTACCCCTCCCGCGCGAGGGCCCGCTGCGTGTCGGGCCGGATGCCGTAGAGCATCTGGAACTCGAAATCGTTGCGGTCGATGGCGGCCTCGGTGGCGAACGCCTTCGTCGCCCCGATGAGCTCGTCGTCGTGCGTGGCGATGCCGGGGTAGCGGCCGTGGAGGAGGAGCTGCTTCATGTAGCGGCGGTACTTCTCCCGGATCGTCGGCATGTCCTGCCACGCGAGGTGGGGCGGCTCGTTGTAGGCGCCCTTGCAGAGGCGCACGCGCGCCTTCAGCTCGCACATCCGCTCCACATCGCGCTCGGTCCGCTTGAGGTAGGCCTGGAGAACGACGCCGACGTGGTCTCGGAAATCGGGATACACCGCCTCGAAGAGGTCGAGCGTAGACTCGGTGAGGTCGGTCCCCTCCATGTCGAGGCGGACGAACGTGTGGGTCTCACGGGCGACCTCGAGGAGGCGGCGGAGGTTGGCCTCGGCGAGGTCCTCGTCGATGACCTGCCCGATCATCGAGAGCTTGATCGAGATGTTCGCGTCGCGGCGCTGGCGGGCGGTGCTGCGGTGGTGCGCGATCCTGCGGACGAGCGCGATGTAGGCCTCCGTGAACGCCTCCGCGCGCGCGGGCTCCTCGACGTGCTCGCCGAGGAGGTCGAGCGTGGTGAGGAGCCCCTCGCTGTGGAGGCGGTCCACGACGGGGAGCGCCTCCTCCAACGTCTCGCCGGCAACGAACCGGCGGGCCAGCATGAACGGGAGCTTCATAGGGTGAAAACGGGCTCGCGGTCCCCTTACCGCGAGCCCGCGAGAAGCTACACCCGCGCCTGAGAAGAGGCGATCCGGTCCCGGCGAAAACCCGGTGGAGCAGCTCGCGGGGAGCAGTCCGGCCCAAGTGGAACGATGTGTGTGTGGAGGGGGGGGCAAGCCCTACCCGACCCGCTGAGGGGACCTCTCGCCCCCGAGGGGTTTCCTTTCGTACCTGCCCATGCCCGATCCGAAGGCGCCCGCGGGCCTCCCGGAGGCCCCACTGCTCCCCAGCGAGGATGCCCTCCTCGAGCAGTGGCGCGCCGAGGCCGCCGCCGCGCGTCCGGGCCGCCGCACGCTGGCCCGCCTGCGGGGGCTGGTGGACGCGTTCGTACCCGAGGCCATCCTCCGCGGCGAGGCGCTCCCCCGCCGCCGCGCGCGGTACGTGGTGGGGATGGTGCTCATCCTGCTCCCGTGCTACGCCCTCCTCGTCCACCAGCTCGTCTCGACGGGGCTGACGGAGCAGGCCATCCTCGCCGCGGTCTTCGGCATGGGCACGGCGCTCGGCCTCCCCCTGCTCCGGTGGACGCGCTCCCACATCGCGTCGGGCTCGGTCGTGTGCCTCCTCCTCGTCGGCGTCATCTTCCTGATGGCGTACACCGACCACGGGTTGCACGACCCCGTGCTGTTCTGGAGCGCGCTGATTCCGCTCGCGGCGGCACTCTCGGTGGGACCCCGGCTCTCGGTGGCGTGCGCGGGGCTTATCCTCGCCGGCGCCGGCGCGCTGTTCTGGCTCACGCAGAGCGGGCACGTCTTCCCGCAGGCCACGCCGCCCGCGGGCCTCCACGAGGCGGCCTTCCTGAGCGTGAGCACGGCGGCGCTCTTCGCCATGCTGTGGGGGTGGCTCTACGAGGGGCAGACGCTCCGTGAGCTGCGGTACCTCAACGACCGGCTCAGCCGCGTACGGGGCGCGCTCCTCCGCAGCGAGGAGCGCTACCGGACCCTCTTCGAGAACGTCCCCCTCGGGCTCTACCGGAGCACGCCGGAGGGCCACGTGCTCATGGCGAACGAGGCGCTCCTGCGCCTGCTCGGGTGCGCCACCATCGAGGAGGTCCGCGCGCTCGACCCCGCGCGGGAGGTCTACGCCGACCCCGCCCGCCGCGAGCGGTTCAAGGCCGACATCGCGCGCGACGGCGAGGTCACGGAGTTCGTCTCCGTGTGGCGGCGCCGCGACGGCGAGCAGCTCGTCGTGCGGGAGTACGCCCGTGCTGCCTTCGACGCCCACGGCAACCCGATCTACTACGAGGGCACCGTCGAGGACATCACCGAGCAGCGGCGCGTGCAGCTCGCGCTCCGTCGGAGCGAGGAGCGATTCCGCTCGCTCGTCCAGCACGCCTCCGACGTCATCGTCGTGCTCGACCGGGCGGGGAAGGTGCGCTACCTCAGCCCGTCGGCCGCGCGCATCTTCGGATACCCCGCCGAGCCGTCGGCCATCCCCGACCCCCTCGCGCTCGTGCACGAGGAGGACCGCCGCCGCATCGGCGTGCTGTTCCGGTGGGCGCTCCGGAGCCGGGGCGAGCTCCCGCTAACGGAGTTCCGCGTCCTCCACGCCGAAGGCCACGCCGTCTTCGTAGAGTCGGTGGGGGCCAACCTCCTCGACGACCCCAACGTGGGCGGGCTCGTCCTCAACGTGCGCGACGTCACGGAGCGGAAGCGGGCCGAGGCCGTGCTCGTCCGCGCGAAGGAGCAGGCGGAGGAGGTGGCGCGGCTGAAGAGCGCGTTCCTCGCGAACATGAGCCACGAGATCCGCACCCCCCTCACGGGGATCCTCGGGTTCGCCGACGTGCTCGCCGAGGAGGTGACCGACCCCCAGCAGCAGGAGTTCGTCGAGCTCATCGCGCGGAGCGGGCGTCGTCTCATGGAGACGCTGAACTCGGTGCTGGAGTTGGCCCGCCTGGAGGCCGGCCGCGTCGAGCTCGCGCTCGGGCCCCTTTCTGTCGCGGAACGCGCGCGCGAGGCGGTGGCCGTGCTCGAGCCCCTCGCGCGCGACCGCGGGCTCACGCTCGCGGTAGAGGAGCACGCGCCTGGCATTCAGGCCCGCCTCGACGGGCCCGCCTTCGACCGCGCCCTCGCTAACCTCATCGGGAACGCGATCAAGTTCACCGAGCGGGGGCACGTGACGGTTTCCGTCGAGGGCGACGACGCCCACGTCTACGTCCGCGTCGCCGACACGGGCGTGGGCATCGACCCCGAGTTCGTCCCTCGCCTCTTCGACGAGTTCGAACAGGAGTCGACGGGGATCGGGCGCTCGCACGAGGGGAGCGGGCTCGGTCTCTCCATCACGCGCCAGCTCGTCGAGCGAATGCACGGCGCCATCGACGTGGAGAGCGAGAAGGGCGTCGGGACCACGTTCACCCTCACGTTCCCGCGCACCGACCGCCCCGCCGCGGCGCATCCGGAGGCGCCCGCCCCCGCTCAGCCCGCGACCGACGCGCCGTCGACGCGCGTGCTCGTCGTCGACGACAACCCCCAGACGCGCCAGCTCCTCCTCCGCATGCTCCGCGACGGGTTCGCCGCCGAAGCCGTCGGCACCGCCGAGGAGGTGCTCGCTGCCGCCGCGCGCACGGCCTACGACGTGGTCCTCCTCGACATCAACCTCGGCGGGAAGACCTCCGGCGAAGACGTGATGCGGCGGCTCCGCCTGCTCCCGGGCTACGCCCTCACGCCGCTCATCGCGTTCACGGCGTACGCCCTCCCCGGCGACCGCGAGCGGTTCCTCAACGCGGGCTTCGACGGGTACCTCGCCAAGCCGTTCACGCGGCAGGAGCTGCTCGCCCTCCTTGCCGAGGTCCGGCACGTAGGAGAGCCCTCTACGGTGGTGCTGCCGGAGCCGGCCCGCATCGTCGCCGCGCCCACGCCATTGGCCCGGGCGAGGGTCGAGGAGCCTTCGGGCGATGGAGCGGTGGCGAGCCCCATAGAGCCGGGGGGCTGAGCCGCTGCAACCGCGCGCGGGGCCTGGCGTGAGACCGCCGGACCGGTCACCCCGCGATGCCTGACGCCTCTTCCATCGCCGACCTCCGGCAGCACTACGCCCACGCCACGCTCGACGAGGCGACGGCGCTCGCCGACCCCCTCGCGCAGTTCGGTGTCTGGTTCGCCGAGGCACAGGCCGCCGGCACGCACGAGCCCAACGCGATGGCACTCGCGACCGTCTCGGCCGAGGGCAGGCCCTCCGTGCGGACGGTACTCCTGAAGGGGATCGACGCGCGCGGGCTCTCCTTCTTTACCAACCTGGAGAGCCGGAAGGCGGAAGACCTCACGGCCGTGCCCTACGCCGCCGTCGTGTTCTGGTGGCCGCCCGTCGAGCGGCAGGTGCGCGTGGAGGGCCGCGTCGAGCGGGTCGACGACGCGGAGGCCGACGCCTACTTCGCAAGCCGCCCGCGCGGGAGCCGCCTCGGTGCGTGGGCGTCGCCGCAGAGCCGCCCGCTCGAGAGCCGCGCCGCGCTCGACGCGCGGCTCGCCGAGGTGGCCGCGCGGTTCCCCACCGAGACCGTCGCGCGCCCGCCGTTCTGGGGGGGCTACCGCCTCGTGCCCGACCGCTACGAGTTCTGGCAGGGCCGCGCCGACCGGCTCCACGACCGCCTCGAATACCGCCTCGACGGGCCGGGCGGATGGGTGATCGCGCGGCTCGGCCCGTGAAGGGCAGCGGCGGTACCTTCGAGTCCCGTGCTGCCGCCCGATGCCGCCCTTTCCGCCTGACGTTTTCGACCGCGAGAGCCTCCTCAAGACGCTCGGCATCGAGCTCGTCGAGCTGGGGGCCGACCGCGTCGTGGCGACGATGCCGGTGACGCCGCAGCTCCACCAGCCGTACGGGTACCTCCACGGCGGGGCGAGCCTGGCGCTGGCCGAGACAGTGGCCTCCATCGGCGGTGCCCTCAACGCGCCCGAGAAGCTCGTGTTCGGGCTGGAGATCAACGCGAACCACGTCCGCCCGAAGCGCGACGGCGCCCTCCGCGCTACGGCCACGCCGATCCATCGCGGGAAGACCACGCACGTGTGGGACATCCGCATCGTGGACGAGGAGGAGCACCTCGTGTGCATCTCGCGGTGCACGCTCGCCCTCGTCGATCAGAAGGACCGCTAGCCCTTTACTGCTATGCTCCTCGGCAACGTCATCGGGACCGTGTGGGCCACGCGAAAAGACGAGCAGCTCGTCGGGATGAAGTTCCTCATCGTGCGCGAGACCGACCTCGAAGGGCAGCCCCTCCCTAACTACGTCGTTGCGGCCGACAGCGTCGGCGCGGGGGTAGGCGAGACCGTGCTCGTCGCGCAGGGCTCGTCGGGCCGCATGACGGCGCAGACGAAGGACAAACCCATCGACGCCGTCATCATGGCCATCGTGGACCGCCTCGACGTGGCGCGCGACGCCGGATGAACCTCGGCCGCGTCATCGGGAGCGTGTGGGCCACGCAGAAGGACCCCTCGCTGGAGGGGGCGCGGATGCTCCTCGTCCAGCCGCTCCGCGCCGACGGTTCCCCACGCGGCCGCCCCGTCGCCGCGCTCGACACGTGCGACGCCGGGCCGGGCGACCGCGTGCTCTACGTGACCGCCGCCGAGGCCGCGCTCCCCTTCCGCCCGGAGCGCGACCTCACCGCTACCGACGCCACCATCGTCGGTGTCGTCGACCGGCTCGACGCGGCGGACTAAGAAGCGGGGGCACCGGCTGCACCGATGCCCCCGCGTGAGCTGGGGGGGGGAGCCCTGCGGCTAGTCGCTGCGCTGCTCGTCGCGCGGAGCGTCAGGCAGCTCGCGGAGGAGCGACTCGCGGCGCTGTCGCCACCCTTCGTGGAACTGCCGGCGCTCCTCGTCGAGCGCGCGCATCCGCTCGCGGAAGCGCGCCTGCTGCTCGGGCGAGAGCCGGCGGAACGCCTCACGCCGCTCGTGCATCCGGTGCTGGCGCCGCAGCATGCGGTGCTCCATCTGGTGGCGGCGGAGCCCACGGCGCTCGTGGCGGAAGCGCTGGCGGTCCTCGCGGAATCCGCGGCGTCCCTCGCGGCGCTGCCGGCGCGCGCCGTCGCGCTCTTCGCGGAGGGCCTCACGGCGTCCGGGCGGAACGGGCTGGGCCGAGGCCTCCGGCAGCGCGGCACCCACGAGGAGCAGCGCGAAGGGGAGGCTGAGAAGGAAACGTCGAAGCATGGTCGGTAGGTTGGTATTGGGGGACACCCGAACGAACGGAGGAGGGGCCCGCGGGTTTGTCGCGAAAGTGTCCGAAAGCCTTCAGGATTCGGTGGCGGCCGGGCAGAACTCCCACCGAAGCAAGGGGTTACAGCCGCCCGCTCCCGCAGCGGCCTCCCTTCTCAGCCCGCCCTTCTCCCGCCATGAGCCTCCTCGCCTGGCTCGCCGTCGGCCTCGCGGCCGGGCTGACGGCCACGCTCGCCACCCGCGACGGCCCCGGCCTCGCCGCCGACCTCGCCCTCGGCCTGGTCGGTGCCTTCCTCGGGGGCTGGGTCGCCCTCACGCTCGCGCCAAACCAAGGCACGGGCATCCTTCTGGCCGCGGTCGTCGGGGCTACGCTTCTCCTCTTCAGCGTGCACGGCCCGCGCCGCACTGGAGGTGTCTACTCGCCCGAGACGAGCGGGACGAACCGGAACTGATCGAACGTCTCGCGGGCGAACGCCGCCTCACCGGTCCGCGTGAGGCGCACCATCGTCTGCCCCTCGGTGCCGCCGACGGGGAGGACGAGGCGGGCATCGCGGCGGCCCTCCGCGGGGGGGCGGAGTTGGTCGAGCAGTGCCGGCGGCACCTCGGCCGCCGCCGCCGTCACGAGGATGCCATCGAAGGGGGCAACGGCGGGCCAGCCCCGCGCGCCGTCGCCGTGGAGCGTGCGCACGCGGTAGCCGAGCCGGCGCAGCAGCGCGTTCGTCCGCGTGAGCAGGGTGGCGTGCCGCTCCACCGAGAACACGCGCGCGCCCATCTCCGCGAGGACGGCCGCCTGGTATCCGCTCCCCGTCCCCACCTCCAGGATCTTCTCGCCGGGCCGGGGGTCGAGCAGCGCCGTCTGGTAGGCGACGGTGAACGGCTGCGAGATCGTCTGCGCGAGCCCGATGGGGAGCGCCTCGTCCTCCCACGCGCGCATCTTCAGCGCGTCCTCGACGAACTCGTGGCGCGGCACCGCGCGCATCGCGGCGAGCACGCCCTCGTGGCGAATCCCCTTCGCGCGGAGGGCTTCGATCAGACGGTCGCGGGCGCGGTCGAAGGGGGGCATGGTCAGGCGGCGGTGCTCGGCACGCCCGGTGCGCCGGGCGCGAAGGCCGCGTTGAGGCGGGCCTCCACCTCCGCGAGCGAGAGCCCGTAGTCGAGCCGCCCGTTCTCGGCGATGGAGATCCGCCCGGTCTCCTCGCTCGTCACGATGACGAAGGCGTCGGTGCGCTCGGTGAGCCCGATGGCGGCGCGGTGGCGGAGGCCGAGGTGGGGATCGAGCCGGCGCCCCTCGCTCACGGGGAAGATGCACCGCGCCGCCTCGATCTTCTGCCCCTGGATGATCACGCCGCCGTCGTGGAGCGGCGAGTTCGGGAAGAAGATGCTCGTGAGGAGGTCGCGCTCGACGTCGGCGTGGATGCGCGTCCCGCTCTCGATGTAGTTCCGGAGCCCGGTGCTCCGCGCGAACGCGATGAGGCTCCCCACGCGGTTCTCGCTCATCTCGGAGATGGCGGCGACGACCTCGGCGGTGATCCGCGCGCGCGGGGAGTCCGACACGAACCGGCGGACGAGCGGGTTGCGCCCGAGGAGGAAGAGCAGCCGCCGGATCTCGGGCGCGAACAGGATGACCAGCGCGATGACGAACACCTCGCTGAAGGCGCCGAACAGCGCGCGGAGCGTGGTGAGCCCGGCCGCGCGCACGAGCACGTCCATGAGGTAGATCGCGAGGAGGCCGAGTGCGATCTGGACGGCGATGGTCCCCCGGATCAGGCGGTAGACCTGGTAGAGGAGGAACGCCACGATGGCGATGTCGAGCACGTCCAGCCAGTCGAGCGGGACGAACCCGATGCGGATGGCGATGAGCACAGCCATCACGGCGCTCCTGCCCCCGTGGCGATCCGCACGGCCGCCAGCGCGCGCAGCACCTCGGCGGTCGGCCGCACGTCGTGCGTGCGCACGATGGAAGCCCCCCCGAGCACCGCCGCCGCCGCCAGCCCGAGTGACCCGTAGAGCCGCTCGCCGACGGGTGCCGGCCGCTCGGCCGAGCCCACCACGACGCCGACGGTGTGCTTCCGCGAAACACCCACGAGCACGGGCCGCCCCAGCGCGACGAGCCGGTCGAGGCGCCCGATCAAGCGGAGGTTCTCGGCAGGCGTCTTCCCGAACCCGAAGCCGGGGTCCACGACGACGTGCCGCACGCCCTCCTCCTCCGCCGTGCGAACCGAGCGGGCGAGGTTCTCCGCTACGTCCTCCACAACGTCGGTGTAGCGGTGCTCGTGGGGCATCGTGCCCGGCCGCCCGAGCGCGTGCATCACCACGAGCGGCGCCCCGAAGTCCGCCGCTGCGCGCGCCGTGCCAACGCCCTCGCGGAGCCCCGTCACGTCGTTGACGAGGTGGGCGCCCGCGCGGAGCGCCTCCCGCGCCACCTCGCCCTTGTAGGTGTCGACGGAGATCAGCGCATGCGGGAAGCGCTGGCTGATCGCCTCGACCACCGGGATCACGCGGCGCAGCTCTTCCTCGGGTGCGACGGGCGCGGCACCTGCGCCGTACGCCGACCCGCGCGGGCGTGTGGACTCCCCGCCGACGTCGAGGATCGTGGCGCCTTCCGCGAGCATCTCCTCGGCGCGCTTCAGCGCCGCGTCGCGCGTGGCGTAGCGCCCACCGTCGGAGAACGAATCGGGCGTGACATTGAGGACGCCCATCACATGCGCGGGTCGGCCGGGCCGGCAGTCGAGCATCCGGCCCCGGCAGTCGAGCACCCACGGGTTGGCGGCAACCGGAGGGGTGCCCTCGATCAGCGCACCGGGAGGCATCACGCGCGTGGAGAGGCGGCGGGCGGGGACGGGATCGAATGTACGGAACGCGCCCTCGGGCGCCGGGGCGCAAGTGGGTGCGTGGGCCCGCCTTAGGGGCGGCTCGTTGTAGTACCGGCATGGACCGCGCGCCCTCTGTGAAGGATCTGTGCGGAACCATCGGGCACGCCCGGCGTCAGCCGGATCGCGCCGCGCCTGCTACCGAGCCAGCAACCCCTGTCTATGTACGTCCCCCGCCAGCAGCGGATGCTGGACCAGTACCTCCAGGAGATCGGGCAGATCCCGCTCCTAAAGCCCGAGGAGGAGGTGGACCTGGCCAAGCGGATCAAGCAGGGGGACGCCGACGCGCTGCACCGGCTGGTCCGGGCGAACCTCCGGTTCGTCGTCTCCGTCGCGAAGAAGTACCAGGGGCAGGGGCTCACCCTCGCCGACCTCATCAACGAGGGGAACTACGGGCTCATCAAGGCGGCGCAGCGGTTCGACGAGACGCGGGGGTTCAAGTTCATCTCGTACGCCGTGTGGTGGATCCGGCAGGCGATCCTCCAGGCCCTCGCCGAGCAGAGCCGCGTCGTTCGCCTCCCGCTCAACCGGATCGGGACCATCTCGAAGATCCGGAAGACGAGCGCGAAGCTCGCGCAGGACCTCGAGCGGCCGCCGAACATCGATGAACTCGCGCAGGAGCTGAGCATCAGCCCGGAGAAGGTCCGCGAGGCGCTCCAGCACACCGGCCGCCACCTCTCCGTCGACGCCCCCTTCAACGAGGAGGACGACAACTCGCTGCTGGACGTGCTCCCGGGCGAGGACGAGGAGTCGCCCGACGAGATCCTCATGGACGAGTCGCTGAAGATCGACATCGAGCGGGCGCTCTCGACGCTGCACCCGCGCGAGGCCGAGATCACGCGGCTCTACTTCGGGATCGGCCGCGAGCACCCCCTCACGCTGGAGGAAATCGGGCAGCGGTTCAACCTCACGCGGGAGCGGGTCCGCCAGATCAAGGAGAAGGCGCTCCGGAAGCTCCGCCAGAAGCACCGCCGCGAGGAGCTCCAGATGCACGTGGGCTGATGGCCGGCGTGCGGGGCCACGAGGGCGGCCTGGCGAGGGGGCAAAAAGGGAGGGGTGGCTAAAAAACTAGCACCCCATTGCGGCCGGCCCGTTGGCACTCTCCGTCCCGTGCTCTACCTTACGCGCCCCTCCCCCTAACCCCTTCGTAACTAGATGGCGAACGGTACCACCGGCTCCCGCGAGGCGTGGGGCAGCCGCATCGGCCTGATCCTGGCCATGGCAGGCAACGCTGTGGGCCTGGGCAACTTCCTCCGGTTCCCCCGGCAGGCCGCCCTCAACGACGGCGGCTCGTTCATGATCGCGTACTTCATCGCGCTCCTCCTCCTCGGCATCCCGCTGATGTGGATCGAGTGGGGGATCGGGCGGCATGGCGGGAAGTATGGGAAGGGCCACATCCCCGGGATGTTCGCCGCGCTGTGGCGGCACCCCGCGGCGAAGTATGTCGGCGTGCTGGGGCTGGCGATCCCGCTCATCGTGCTGATCTACTACACGTACATCGAGAGCTGGACGCTGGCCTACACCTTCTTCTCCCTCACGAAAGACTACTGGGGCCGCGAGACGCAGGAGGCGATGGTGCAGTACCTCACCTCCTTCCAAGCCATCGGCGACTCCACGGTGCATGGCGGGTGGAAGGCGTTCCTCTTCTTCTTCATCACCCTCTTCAT
>DASPKS010000226.1:0-2790 GCA_035628035.1 Rubricoccaceae bacterium | reverse complement strand
CTTCTCTCTGCACCGATGCGTTTCACCACCTCCACCGCAAGCGCGACTGCGTAGACGAGCTGCGCCGCTGTACGGCGGGCGGCACCCTCGTCTTCGCCGGGGTCGGCAATCGGCTGGTCGAGCCGCTGGAAGGCGAGGAGTGCACGCCCGAGGAGTATGCGGCGCTCCTTGAGCCGTGGCCGCACCGCGTCCGCCACGAGACCGAGCTCGTCGACGGGTACTTGCAGGGAGTGGGGCCGGACCTGGCGCTCCCCGTGATGCGCGAAGCTTCCGCCGGTGGGAAATGGCTCTACTTCGTCGCTACCCAGGACGACTCCATCCTCAGGGAGCATGGCCCCTTCGATGCCTGGCCCCACGCGACCGGTCAGCTCGCGTTGAACCCCCTGTACGACCGGAAATCGGAGGACGGGACGCTTACCCTCTCGTTCCGCTTCCCGTCACCCTGGTACGCGTTCGAGAACGCGCGGATGGCCGACTACCATCCGGAGACCGCGACCCTCGACGCCGAGGTGCTTGCGGACGTGGCGGCCAACCGCCGGAGCACCCGCGTTATCGAACTCATCGCGCGGTTCGTCGTGTTGGGGCTGCCGCTACGCTACGCCCGCCGATCCGGCCGCCCTCGGGCCATGGTGGCCCATCGCACGCTGACGTTCCTCGTTCGCGACCTCGTCCGCGCGTATCGGGGCACGGCCCGTGGGTACCGGACGGAAGAATCAGGAAGGCAGCACACGGCGGGAGGGGCGCCGTAACCGCTAGAGGCGTCGTGCGTCCTTCCTTCTGCTAGCACCCGGCTAACCCCGCCATGGCGACCCATACGCACCTGCATCCCCACGACCACAGCGTGCACGATGACCGCGCCGCTCATCGCGACCATGCCGACCACCCCGGAGGGGGGAGCGCCGGCGCCGGGAGCCCCGGGGAGCCTGCGGAGGGACTCGCGCACCGCGGCCACGCCGCACATGGGGACCACGGCGGCCACGACAAGCACGCCGGGCACAGCCCGGAGATGTTCCGGCGGAAGTTCTGGCTGAGCCTCGCGCTCACCGTGGGCACGCTCGCCTTCGACGCCCACTTCCTCGCGCTCTTCGGGCTCCGGCCGCCCGCGCTCCCCTTCACGCCGTGGGTGCCGCCCGTGCTCGGGACGGCGCTCTACCTCTACGGCGGGTGGTCGTTCCTCGTCGGGGCGGTCCACGAGCGGCGCGCGCGGCAGCCCGGCATGATGACGCTGATCGCCCTCGGCATCTCCGTTGCCTTCTTCTACAGCCTCGCCGTCACGTTCGGCCTCTCGGCCGGGATGGCGCTGTGGTGGGAGCTCGCCACCCTCGTCACGATCATGGTGCTGGGGCATTGGATCGAGATGGCGAGCGTGCAGGGGGCCAGCGGCGCGCTGGAGCACCTCGCATCCCTCGTCCCGTCTATGGCGCACCGGCTCTCGCCCGGAGGCGGCCACGCCGTCGAGGCCGTCCCCGTGGCCGCGCTCCGGACCGGCGACCGCATCCTCGTCCGCCCCGGCGAGCAGGTGCCCGCCGATGGTTCCGTCGTTGAGGGGGGCTCGACGATGAGCGAGGCGTTCCTCACAGGAGAGTCCCGCCCGGTCCCGAAGGCGGTAGGCGACGAGGTCGTGGCCGGGGCCGTGAACGCGGAGGGCGCGCTCGTCGTCGAGGTCACGCGGACGGGCGAGCAGACGACGCTCTCGCAGGTGCAGCGGCTCGTCGCCGAGGCGCAGGCGTCGCGGAGCCGGTTCCAGAACCTCGCCGACCGTGCCGCCGGGTGGCTGTTCTTCGTCGCGCTCGCGGCCGGCACGGCCACGTTCGTGGCGTGGCTCGCAGCCGGGTTCACGCTCGACTTCGCCGTCGTGCGCACGGTCACGGTGCTCGTGATGGCGTGCCCCCACGCGCTCGGCCTCGCCATCCCCCTCGTTGTCGTGAACGCGACGGCGCTCTCGGCGCGGCACGGCATCCTCGTGCGGAACCGGGAGGCGTTCGAGCGGGCGCGCGACGTGCGCGTGGTGGCTTTCGACAAGACGGGCACGCTCACGGAAGGAAGCCATGCCCTCCGCGCTATCCACGTCGCAGGTGGCATCAACGGGCTCTCGGACGACGAAGCAATGCGCCAGGCCGCGGCGCTGGAGGCGCGGAGTGAGCACCCCCTCGCGGCGGCCGTTGTAGAAGGGGCCCAGGAGAGAGGGCTCTCCGTTCCCGCGGTCGAGGGGTTCGAGGTCGTGGCGGGGAAGGGCGTGGCTGGTACGGTGGAGGGGGTGGCGTACCGGATCGGGCGCCCCGAATGGGCCGAAGAGCAAGGCGCTGCGTTCCCCGATGCGCTCCGGGGTGGGCTTCGGGAAGCGGAGGGGAGGGGCGAGAGCGTCATAGCGATGATGGACGGCGAGCGCGTGCTCGCGCTGTTCACCTTTGCCGACCGCGTGCGCGAGAGCGCCCGCGAGGCCGTGCGCGCGCTGAAGGCGGCAGGCGTCACGTCCGTCATGATCACGGGGGACTCCGAGGCCGTCGCGCGGACGGTGGCGGCCGAGCTCGGGATCGAGCGCGTCCACGCCCGCGTGCTTCCCCAGGACAAGGCGCGGATCGTGCAGGAGCTCCGGCGCCTCGGCCCGACGGCGTTCGTCGGCGACGGGATCAACGACGCCCCGGCGCTACTGGAGGCCGACCTCGGGATTGCCATCGGGGCGGGAACGAACGTCGCCATCGAGTCGGCTGACCTCGTGCTCATTGAGGACGACCCGGTGGACGTGGCGCGCGCGCTGAAGCTCTCGCGGGCGACGTACCGGAAGATGGT
>DASPKS010000225.1:0-37757 GCA_035628035.1 Rubricoccaceae bacterium | reverse complement strand
GCTCGTCTACCCCGGCCCCGATGGGCGGCCCCGGCGCATCACGGGTGTAACCCTTCCCGGCGTGCCGGCCATCGTCGTAGGGAGCAACGGACACGTGGCGTGGGGGTTCACGAACAGCTACGGCGACTACATCGACCGCGTCCGCCTCGTGCCCGACAGCACGCGACCGGGGTTCATCCGAACCGACAGCGCGAGCGTCCGCCTCGACACGTTGCTCGAAACCATCGAGGTGAAGGGCGGAGAGGCGGTACGCCTCCCCGTCGTCGAGTCACCCTGGGGGCCCGTGACGGGCATGGATGCCGATGGGTATCCAGTGGCGTTCCAGTGGACGGCGCACCATCCTGATGGCCTCAACCTCCGCCTGATGGACCTCGAAGGGGCCACGTCGGTGTCGGAAGCGCTGGCCGTTGCGAAGCGCGCGGGCATCCCGCCGCAGAACTTCGTCGTGGGCGCCCGCGATGGGCACATCGCGTGGACGATCATCGGACAGATCCCCCGGCGCACCGGCCACGACGGCACCGTGCCGACGGCCTCCACCGATCCGAGCCCGGGCTGGCAGGGCTTCCTCGCCCCCGACGAGGCCCCGCAGATCGTGGACCCCTCTGACGGCCGGATCTGGACGGCCAACAACCGCGTCGTGGAGGGCGAGGCGCTTCAGAAGATCGGGCTCGGGCCGTACGCTCACGGCGTCCGTGCGTGGATCATCCGCGACCGGCTACGGCGGCTCCAAGCGCCTGTCGCCGAACGCGACCTCCTCACCATCCAGCTCGACCACCGCGCCGACTTTCTGGCTCGCTGGCACGGCCTCCTCGTGAGCCTCCTCAACGACGAAGCCGTCGCCGAACGTCCCGACCGCGCACAGGTCCGCGCCCACCTCGCGCGCTGGGAAGGCGCAGCCGTACCGTCCTCCGTGAGCTACCGCATCGTTCGCGCGTGGCGCGCGGCCGTCGCCGACCGCGCCTTCGGGTACCTCTACGCGCCCATCGCAAGTCGCCTCGCTGAGCCCCCCACGACATATGAGGGGCCCCTCTGGCGGATGGCCAGCGAGCGCCCCGCCCACCTCCTCGATTCGCGGTTCGACTCGTGGGAGGCCCTCCTCCTTGACGCCCTCGACGAGGTGGTCGCGCAGGCCGGGGGTGATCTCGGTGGCTTCACGTGGGGCGCGGCCAATACCGCTCGCATCGCCCATCCGCTGGCCGACGTGCTCCCCATCGGGAGCGGGAGCCTGCGGATGCCCGCCGAGCCCCTCGCGGGTGACATCTACACACCCAATGCAACCGGCCCCGATCACGGCCCGTCGGAGCGGATGGTCGTCGCGCCAGGGCACGAGGAGACGGGGATTATGCAGATGCCCGGTGGCCAGGCGGGCCACCCCCTCTCGCCCTACTGGGGCGCCGGGCACGATGCGTGGGTCCAAGGCCGCCCGACGCCGTTCCTGCCAGGCCGGACCGTCTGGACGCTCGTGCTGCGGCCGGCCTAGCCGCGCTCGCGCATCGCCCAGCCGAGCGCGACGAGGAGCGTGACGCCCGCGGCCGCGAGGGCCGGCTTCGAGAGCACGACGCGCAGCCAGTCCCGGCCCGTCGCGACGTTCGCCGGCACGGTGTCGAAGGTGTGGACCGACTCGATGGTGCCGTCGGCGCGGTGGAGGACGACGCGGCCGGGGGCGAGGTGTCGGGCGAAGCTCTCGGCGGCTTCGAAGGCCTCGTCGCGAGAGTCGGCGAGGCGCGAGGGGCGGTGGCCGCCTTCGCGCTTGACGGCCCAGCGGCCGTCGCTGGGAACGACGTGATAGACGGTGTTGGCCATGCGGAGCGAGGGGTTGGAACACCGGAGGGGCGTGGCGTGGTACGTTTTTCCGCTCACTTGGTCCCCGCCCGTCAACCGTCCCCGCCATGCGCCTCCCCATCGCCCTGCTGTTCGCGGCCCTCTTCACCTTTGCCGCCTGCCGCACGACGGCGCCCACGGCCCCCGATGCAGGGGGCCTCGACCGCGCCCTCGCGGCCATCGACAGCGCCACGCTGGCCCGCCACATCGCCGAACTGGCCTCCGACCGCTACGAGGGGCGCGGCACCGGCACGCGGGGCGAGCAGCTCGCCGTCGAGTACATCGCCAACCAGATGCGCGCGGCCGGGCTTGAAGGCGGGATGCCCGACGGCTCGTTCTTCCAGCCCGTCCCCCTCCGCGGGACGACCCCCGTCGAGACGGGCGACCTCGTCTTCACACCGGCGAGCGGCGAGCCGCTCCGCCTCCGCTTCGTAGACGACTTCATCGCGACGACGGACCTGGAAACGGACCGGGCCGCCTGGGACAACGCCGAATTGGTGTTCGTCGGCTACGGCATCACGAACCCCGGCTACCAGTGGGACGACTACAAGGGCGTGGACGTGCGCGGGAAGGTGGTCGTCTCGTTCGTGAACGACCCCCCGGCCACGCCAGCCGAGCCGAACCTCTTCCAGGCCGATACCCTCACGTACAACGGGCGGTGGACGTACAAGTACGAGGAGGCGCGGCGGCGCGGCGCGCTCGGGATGCTCCTCATCCACACCGAGCCGACGGCGAGCTACCCGTTCACCGTGCTCTCCGGTGACGCGCGGGGGGAAGCCTTCTCCGTCGTTGAGCCGCCGGAGGGGGCCCTCGCGCTGCGCGGGTGGATCACGCAGCAAAGCGCCGAGCGGCTGGCGCAGCTGAGCGGGACCACCCTCGACGCCTGGTTCGCCGCCGCCGCCCAGCGCGACTTCCAGCCGCAGCCACTCCCCGTCCGCGCCTCCCTCGCGATGACGTTCGAGAGCCGGCGTGGCGTGACGGGGACCAACGTCGTCGGCGTACTGCGCGGGAGCAGCCGCCCCGACGAGGCCATCGTCTACACGGCCCACCACGACCACCTCGGGATGAACGAGGAGTTGATCGCGCAGGGGCGCGACGGCATCTTCAACGGGGCCGTGGACAACGCCTCGGGCGTCTCGATGATGCTCGAGATCGCGCAGGCCTTCGCGAGCCTTCCCGCGCGGCCCGCGCGGTCGGTCTACTTCCTCACGCTCACGGCCGAGGAGTCGGGCCTGCTCGGGTCCGCTTACTACGCCCAAAACCCTGTCGTCCCCCTCGCGCGGACGATTGCGAACATCAACGTGGACTCCGGCAACCTCTACGGGCGGACGACCGACCTCTCCGGGATCGGTGCGGAGCGGAGCGAGATGATCGGGCTGCTGCGCGAGGCCGCCGCCGTGGAGGGGATGACCGTCTCGCCCGACCTCAACCCCAACGCGGGGCGGTTCTTCCGGAGCGACCAGCTCGCCTTCGCGCGCGGTGGCGTGCCCGCCGTGTTCATCGGCAGCGGGCGGCAGTTCGTCGGACGTGATGAGGGGTATGCGCAGCGGATGGAGCAGGAGTACCGCCAGAACCGCTACCACCAGCCCGCCGACGAGTACGACCCTGCGATGCCGCTGGGCGGGCTCGTGCAGCAAACGCGCGTGGCGTTCCGCCTCGGCCACCGCCTCGCCACGACGACGCTCCGCCCGCAGTGGAACCCGAGCGAGGCCTTCGCCGAGACCCGCCGCCAGAGCGAGCGAGAAGCCGGGATGTAGCACGGCCTCTGGGGCAGCGAATGGGGTTTTCTGCCTCGAAAAACTGCTTTCCCGCACTGTGGAAGGGCCGTTCCGCCTCGCGGAAGCATCGTCCCGTGACGTGGGACGGCTGTTCCGAGACGCGGTACAGCGCTCCCGAGGCCTGGAACAACACTTCCGAAGCTCGGAATAGCTGTCCCGGAGCGTGGAAGGGCGCTTCCGCGAGGCGGGACGACATTTCCGTCACGTAGGCCGGTGTTGGAAACCCCCAGAAAGCCTGGTGAAGCCAGAGGACTGGGCTTCAATCCGCAAGCCATGTGGATGCTTGCGCTTAGCTGCTATGGGACCGCAGAGCGCTCTCGACGTGGGTGTGCAGGGCGGCTCTCGGACCGGAACGGCCGTCCCTCCCGGGGGTAGCATCGTTCCCTTCTCACGCCGGGCCACGGCCGCCCATTTTCACGGTGCGGCTCCTCTCACCCGCCCGGCGGTAGCCCACCACCACCATGGGTATTCGGCGACTCTTTTCCCTGGCCGCGCTTACGGCGGCCTTGATCGTGACGGCCCCCGTCCTCTCCGCACAGCCCGACGGGGGCGGGCACTTCGAGATCGAGGTCGACACCACCCTCTTCAACCCCTGCACGCATGAGAACGTGATGCTCCACGGGACCCTCCGTGGCCGTGTGCAGGTGACGGGGAATCCCCAGCAGGGGTTCCACGTCCGAGGGATGGTTCACGCACACCATGTCACCGGGACGGGTGAGACGAGCGGCGCCCAGTACCGCGGTTCGGGTCAGGCCCGGTTCCACGGGATGATTACCACCCTGCCCGGCAGTGTCGAGGTCATGGCTCGCTTCCACCTCAACCGCCAGGGGCACGGCGGGAATGCGCGCGGCACGGCACGGCTCCTGGTCACCGTGGATGCCATGGGGCACCCCACGGTCACCGTGCTCAACGTGGACCTCGACTGCAGACGCGGCCTCACGCCGGAGGCTTCCCACTAGCAAGCGAAACCCCTTCCCTACCTCGCGGGAACCCGAGCGCGGACGGCCGACCCCGTCCGCGCTCGGCCATTCATGAGGCGAGCGTCATCGGGCCGCTGCCTCTTCCAGCAGCGCGTCGTAGCGCTGCACCTGTCGCGGCCACGCCAGCGGCGCAGTGATCTCGCGCAGGACCGCCTTCGGGAGCGGCTTGTCCTCCCCGCGCAGGAGCCGCCGGAGTACCTCGAACAGCTGCTCCTCGCTCTCGTACAGCACGGGCGCGTGGAGGAGCGGGCGGTGGATGCTCTCGGGCACCAGCTCGGGGTACGTCAGCCGGTTCGGAAGGAGCGGGTGGCACCCGCAGTGGATCGCCTCCAGCGTCGAGATCCCGAAGAACTCGTGGCGGGCCGTCGAGACCACCACGTCGGCGCGGTGGAGGAGGCGGCTGTACTCGGCGAAGTCCTCGGCGTAGCCGTAGTGGAGGATGCGCTCGGCGTAGCGCTGGAACGCCCGCTCGAACTCGGGCGGCTGCTCCTCGAAGTGCTCGCCCGCGAGGATGAGCCGGAACCGGGAGCCTGCGTCGTCGAGCCGGTTCATCACGCGGAAGAACGCCTCGGGCTGCTTGTCGTGCTCCCAGCGGTGGTTCCAGAGGACGACGGGCGGGCCGCTGTCGCGGACGCCCTCCACCTCGGCGGCCGGCGCAGCACGGTCGAGCCCTTCGAGGTCGAGCCCGAGGTGGAGCACCGTCGCTTTTTCCCGGAGGCGGGGAAGGGTGTCGAGGTGGGTGTAGTCGGGGAAGCGGCGGAGGAGCGCGGGCAGCTCCGAAAAGAACTCGTCGAGGTGGTACTGCGAGTTGAAGACGAGCCGGTCGGCGGCCAGCGCTGAGAGGTAGTTGACGTAGGCGTAGGTGTAGTCGCGCTCGTCGCCAGGCCGGACGGGGTAGGTGAGCTGGTTCTCGTGGAAGAAGAGGACGACGGGGAGCCGGTCGAAGTGGGGCCGCGTGAGGGCGAGGAACGCCGGCACGTTCACGTAGTCGGTGGCGAAGAGCACGTCCGGTCGAAACCCGCCTCGATGGAGGTCCAGTGCCTTCGTCGCGAGGGTGACGGCGCCGCCCTGCATCCGCCACTTCCAGTACCGCGCCGCCATCGTGACGAGGCGGAATGCGTGGTGGCTGTGGCGGACGAGCCCGTCGAGGAAGGGACGGTGGCTCCCGCCGTACCAGGGCTCGAGGGCGAGGACGTTCACGGTGGGGCGGCTTAGGCCCGGCTCGCCTCGCGGAGCCGCTGCACGAGGTCGGCGTCCTCCTCCGCCGTGGAGGGTCGCACGACGGCGAGGGTGCGCACCTGGAGGTGGTCGCGGAGCGCGGCGTCGCGCACCTCCTCGGCCGTGACGAGCACCTCATCCCCCGGCTCGAGGTCGATCTGCCGGTTGGCGAGGCGGACGGAGAGCGGGCGCTCAGCAACGTTCTTGATGAGCATGCCGCGGCGGTGGGGCATCGGGGAGGCGGGCTTGCACGAGAAGGGACCACCCAAGATATTCCTCCGTGCCCTGCCAAACGCCTCTTCGCGCGATGGCCGCTTCTCCTTCCGCCCTGCGCACGGCGGCCCGCGCGCTCGCCCACGCGGCGGCCTCGTTCGTCTACCCATCGCTCTGCCTCGGCTGCGACGCCCGCCTCCACAGGGACGCCGGACGGCTTCCCCTCTGCCCGGCATGTCTCCGCCGTCTCCCCCGCGCCGGCGCCGAGGCCGTCCACGCCCGCCTTGCGCGGTTCCCGATCCCCTCCCCCTTCGAGACGGCCTTTGCCCTCTGGACGTTCGACGCGGGCGGGACCGTGCAGCGCCTCCAGCACGCCCTGAAGTACCACGACCGCCTGACGCTGGGCGTCGTGCTCGGCCGCCTCATCGGTCAAGCCTTCGTCGAACTGCGCCCGGGAGAGCGGTACGACGCGGTCATCCCCGTCCCCCTTGCGAAGGTGCGGCGGCTGGAGCGAGGCTACAACCAGAGCACCCAGCTCGCCCTTGGCATGGCGGAGATGCTGCCAGGGAGGCCTCCCGTTCGCGAAGAACTCCTCCGCCGCGCCCGCCCGACGCGCTCGCAGACCTCGCTCTCCCGACCGCGCCGGTGGGCCAATGTCGAGGGGGCGTTCGTGGCGCCTGACCCCACCGCCCTCTCGGGCCGGCGGGCCCTCCTCGTGGACGACGTGCTGACGACGGGGGCCACGCTCACGGCGGCAGCCCTCCCCCTCCGGGACGCCGGCGCAAAGGTGGACCTCGCCGTCCTCGCGCTCGCGAGCGACTAGCGTCCGCCGAGCGAGACGGTGTGGGCGCAGCGGGCGGCCTCGGCCGGGTCGTTCGTCGCCACCACCACTACCTTGTTTCGCATTGCAATAACGCCCTCGACGAGCGCTTGGCCGGCCTCGTCGAGCGTGGCGGAAGGCTCGTCGAGGAGGAGGACAGGGGGATCTGGGAGGAGCGCGCCGGCGAGGCGGAGGCGCTGCCGCATCCCGGTCGAGTAGGTCGCGAGTCGGTCGTCGGCGCGGGCGAGGAGCCCCACCCGGTCGAGCACCGCGTCGATGCGCGGGCCCGCATCGGAGATCCCGTAGGCGCGCGCGAGAAACGATAGGTTCTCGCGTGCCGAGAAGAGGTCGTAGTGCTGGAGGTACGGCGCGACGAGCCCTACGCGTCGGGGTCGCGCTGCCGCCGCGACGGGCTGGCCGCTGACGACCAGCCGGACCTCCCCCGCCACAGGCGTGAGCACCCCCGCGAGGATCCGCACGAGCGTGGACTTCCCCGCCCCGTTCGACCCGACGATGGCCAGCGGCGCCCCCGGGACCGCCTCGAACGAGAGCCCCCGGAACAGGAGGCGCCGCCCGAAGCGCATCGCGAGGTCGGCGGCGGTTAGATGGGTCGGGGGGGCGTCCATGCTAAGTCGTTGCGCGGGCCGAAGGTAGTGCCACGAGCGGGCAGCCTCCGGCGAATTGGCCGAAACAGGGGCCGCGCTGCGCCGTTCTTCCCCGCCCTCTCTGCCCGTCGATGACGCGCCTGCTGCCCCTCTGCCTCGTGCTCGGCGGGGCCGTCCTGGGATGCCGCGAGCCCGCGCCCGTCTCCCCTACCCCCTCGCCCGACCGCTCCGCCGACAGCGCCGCCGTGCCGGACTCCCTCCTCCCCCCGCCCGACGCCCGCGCGGCCCGCGCCGTCCTCCGCCCGTTCCCCGGCCACCAGGCGCGCGGTGTCGTGACGTTCGAGGAGGTGCGCGGCGGCGTGCGCGTGCTCGCCGAGGTGGAGGGGCTCAGCGAAGAAGGCCTCCACGCGCTCCACGTCCTAGACATGCGTTTCTGCTTGACGCCTGACTCCCTGCGGAGGCCGGTCCCTGCGAACGCGCCGCACTTCAACCCGGATCGCAGTCGGCACGGCGGCCCCCTCGCCTTGGAGGGCGAGCGGCATGCGGGCGACCTCGGCAACCTCCGCGCCCGCGACGGGACGGCCCGCTACGACCGGGTAGACCCGCTGGTGCACCTTCGTGAGGGCCGCTCCGTCGTGGGACGGGCCGCCGTCGTGCACGCGGGGCAGGATGACTTCTACACCCAGCCGGGCGGCGCATCGGGGCCGATCCTCGCCTGTGGGGTGATCGAAGGGGAGGACTGAACAGCGGATGGAACCAGTCGTCGCCCCTCCAGAGGCCCCTGCTCCTCCACCTGCACCCCCCGCTCGCGCGAAGCGCTGGCTGTGGGTGGCCCTCGCTGCCCTCGGCGGGCTCGCCGCCGGCTGGGGCCTGCGCGCGCTCCTCGTGGAGCGGCCCCCACCTCCGGGCCCGCCGCCCGAGATGGTCCGCCAGCTCGCCGCTCTCCGCGACTCCCTCGCCCGCACCGAAGCCGGGCTGGCCGTCTACGGAGCCGCCCTCGACACCCTCGACACCGTCGTTACACGAACGCGCGCGCGGTTCGAGCGACTACGGCCGCTCCTTGACAGCGAGCTCGACGCGCTCGAGAGCGGGCGCGGCGCGAACTATGGCAACCACCGATGGGCCGCCTTCGCCTACGGCACCCCGCCCGTCCGCAGCGACTCCCTCCTCGATTCCCTCCGTGCCGTCGGGCGGCTCGTCCCGCTCGGCGACAACAGCCGGTACGTCGTCTCTATCCTCGAATACTCGGCCCCGTTCGTCGTCCCGTCGACGCGATGGCTCATCTCCGAGACGGCCCGGCGGTTCCAGGACTCTCTCGCCGCGCGCGGGCTCCCGCTGTACCGGCTCATCGTCACCTCCGCTACGCGGACGTCGAGCCGGCAGGCGGCCCTCAGCACGGTCAACGCGAACGCCGTCTCGTCGGCGTCGTCGCACGAGGCGGGGGTATCCGTGGACGTGCTCTACGTCCAGTTCGTCTACCTCCCGCGCGACGAAGACCTCCCCACGCTCCCACCCCAGACGCCCCATACCGAGCGGCTGAACCGCTGGCTCGAAGGGGTTTATTCCGATCTCGGCTTCCGCTACGCCGAGCACCTCGACGGCCTCCTCGGCCGCGTCCTCCTCCAGATGCAACAGGAGGGGCGCTGGCTCGTCCTCCGAGAAACGGGGCAGCCCGTCTACCACCTCACCCGTGGCTGACCTAGTTACTCCTACAGAGGCGCTGCCTCCCGATGCAGCACCGCGTCCAGTTGCAGGGGGACAGATGCTACGGCGCCTGCTCTGGTGGGCCACCCTGCTCGGCCTCCTCTCGTATACGACCTACGTCGTGCAGACCGGCCGCGCGGCGTGGAGGGAGCACGAGGTCTGGCTGAGCAGCCTGGGACCCTCGTTCATCGCGGTGCCCCCGCTGAGTGAGCGGGAGGTCGGGCAGCTGCGGCGGTCGCTCAACGCCGCCCACGTCCGGGCCGCACAAGCGGGGGGCATCACGCCGACCGCTACCCGCGCCGCGCTCGACTCGTTGCACCCGTCGCTCGGTCTCGTCCGCCTCGACCGGCCGAGCCCGTACTACGTGGCCAGCGCGGGCACCTACTCCCAGCCGCTGGCCGTCCCAGCGGTCGCCGCTGCCCTCGACAGCATAGGCACGCGCTTTCATGCCGCCCTGGCGGAGGCCGGGCTTCCCCTCTATCGCTTCGTGGTCACCTCGGTGCTGCGGACGAGCGAAGACCAGACGGCTCTGCGCCGCGTGAACGCCAACGCGGCCGAGCGACCATCCAGCCACGAGTTCGCGACCACGTTCGACGTTACGTACCGCCGTTTCCAGGCGGTGGGCGACGACGCGCTCGCCCTCCCGGAGGCGGTCACGGAGATGCCCGGTCTGGCGCGAGCCGTGCTCGACCCCGCCCTCACCACCCGCCGCCGGATGCGCTACCAGGAGCTCGCCGAGCGGTATCCTGACCGCCTCGCCGCCCTCCTCGGCCGCGCGCTGATCGACCTCGAAAACGACGGGGTCGTGCTCGCCCTGCGGGAGCGGCAGCAGCCCGTGTACCACGTGACCGTCGCCCGCGCCCTCCCGTGACGCCGCCCGACGCCGCCGAGCTTCTCTACGGGCACGACCCGACAGAGCGGATCGTCGCCCTCCAGCTCGTCGAGCGGAGCGGGGCCGGCGAGCGCGTCCGCCTGTACCGGCGCACCCCGGATGACCACGTCGAGGTGGAGGAGGTGCCCTTCCACCCGTTCTTTTTCCTGGCCGACGTCACGCTGCTCAAGGGCTTCCCGCGGAGCCGGTTCCAGTACCAGGCGCTCCAGGGCGAGGGCTACTTCCGCTACCTCATCGTGTGCGAAAACCGGAGCGCCTACCACGAGGCGCTCCGCTACGTCGAGCGCAACCAGGAAGGCGAGGGGAAACGGCCGGAGGTCACCTACACCGTCGGCTCACCCGAGCAGCAGTACCTCATGCAGACGGGGCGCACGCTGTTCAAAGGGATGGCGCTCGACGACCTCCACCGCCTCCAGCTCGACATCGAGGTCTATTCGCCCGGCGGCTTCCCGGACGCAGCGAACGCCGACCACAAGGTCATCATCGTCGCGCTCTCTGACAACCGGGGGTGGTCCCGCTTGCTCGACGCCCGCGCCGTCTCCGAGAAGACCCTCCTCGAAGAGACCGTGCGCGTGATTCGCGAGCGCGACCCCGACGTGATCGAGGGCCACAACGTCTACGCGTTCGACCTCCCCTACCTCATGGCGCGGTGCGCCCGCTCCGGCGTTCCTTTCTCCATCGGGCGGGATGGGTCGGCGCCCCGCGTCTTCCCCTCCTCCATGCGGTTCGCCGAGCGGATGGTGGAGTTCGACGCCGTCGAGGTCGCCGGGCGGCACGTGGTGGACACCTACTTCCAGGTGATGAGCTTCGACGTGTTCAAGCGGGACCTCCCGGCGTACACGCTGAAAGCCGCCGCGCGCTACTTCGGCTTCGCCCGCGAAGACCGCGTCTACATCGAGGGGCACGCCATCGCCGAGGCGTGGGAGCGCGAACCGGAGCGGCTGCTGGAGTACGCGCTCGACGACGTGCGCGAGACGGAGCGGCTGGCCCGGCACCTCTCCGGGAGCACGTTCTACCTCACGCAGATGGTGCCTATGCCGTACGGGCAGGCCGCGCGCACCGGCCCGGCGGCCAAGATCGAGGCGCTCTTCGTCCGGGCCTACCTCCACGCCCGGCACAGCCTCCCTCGTGCGGACTGGGGCAGCCAGGTCGTCGGCGGCTACACCGACGTGTTCGTGACGGGGGTCGTCGGGCCCATCGTCTATGCGGACGTGGAGAGCCTGTACCCGAGCATCATGCTCAACTATGACGTCCGCCCGAAAGACGACGCGCTCGGCGTCTTCCCTCGCCTCCTCCACACGCTCACTGACCTCCGCCTCGAAACGAAGGCGGCCATGAAGACGGCCGCGGACGAGCACGCGCGCGGCGAGCTCGATGCCCGCCAGACCGCTTACAAGAACGTCATCAACTCGTTCTACGGCAACCTCGGGTTCGGCCACGCGCTGTTCAACGACTTCGCCGAAGCCGACCGCGTGGCACAGATCGGGCAGGAGCTGCTCCGACGGCTCATCGGGCTCATCCGCGAAGCCGGCGGGCGCGTTGTCGAGGTGGACACCGACGGCGTGCTGTTCGTCCCCCCGCCGGGGATGGAGGACGAGGCGGCCGAGCGCGCGTTCGTCTCCAACCTCTCGGGGCAAATGCCCGAAGGCATCCGGCTCGGGTTCGACGGCCGTTTCAGGCGGATGCTCTCGTTCAAGAAGAAGAACTACGTGCTGCAGGGGTACGATGGCCGCCTCCGGTTCAAGGGGTCGTCGCTCGTCTCCCGCTCATCCGAGCGGTTCGGGCGGCACTTCGTCCGTGAGGCCGTGGGCTGCCTCCTCGAAGAGGACATCCGGGGGCTGCACGACCTCTACCTCGCCACGCGGGAGAAGGTGATCCGCCACGACTGGGAGGGCGTCGAGGACTTCCAGCGCGTCGAGACCCTCAAGGACAGCCCGGAGGCGTACCTCCGCGACATAACCGACGGGAAGCGCCCGCGCGCGGCGGCGTGGGAGCTGGCGCTCCGTCGGAGCAAAGCCACCGGGCGCCCCGTCCGCCGCGGCGACCGCGTCGCCTACTACATCGCCCGAGGCAAGGGCGACCGCGCCTTCGAGACCGCCCGCTTCGCCGACGAGTGGGATCCCACACGTCCCGACGAGGACACCGCCTACTACCTCGACCGCCTCGACCAGGTCGCCCGCAAATTCGAGCCGTTCTTCGAGAGCGAGCACGCCTTCCGCCTCGTGTTCTCGCCCGAAGACCTGTTCGGGTTCGACCCCTCCGGTATCCGCCTGAAGGTCACCGAGCGGGAGCCCGAAGAGGTCGAAGGCGACGTCCCCTTCTGAGCATGGCCGACGCCCCACGCACCGCGCTGCTCCTCGGCCCGACCGGGCTCACTGGAAGCCACCTCCTGCGCCTGCTGGCGGGTGACCCGCGTTGGGCCCGCGTCGTCTCGGTGGGCCGGCGCGAGGTTCCTTCCGCCGGCCCCTCTCATATCCACCACATCATCGACTTCGAACGCCTCGCCGACCACGCGGACGTGCTACACGCCGACGACGTGTTCTGTGCCCTCGGCGCGACGATCAAGAAGGCCAGAACCGAAGAGGCCTTCCGCCGCATCGACCTCGACTATCCGTTCCTCATCGCTAACGTGGCGCGGGAGCAAGGGGCCACGCAGTACCTCCTGGTCTCCGCACTTGGGGCTGACCTCAAGTCGCGCATCTGGTACAACCGGTTGAAGGCCGAGGCTGAGGAGGCCATCCGCTCGGTCGGTTTCCCCTCCTACTCCATCTTCCGGCCGTCGCTGCTCTTCGGGGACCGGGAGGAGCTACGCCCGAAGGAGTGGGTGATGCGGGGGGCGCTCGCGCTGGCCCGGCCCGCGCTCCTCGGGCGGCTACGGAAGTACCGCCCCACCCCTGGCGCGGCGCTCGCCCGCGTCATGGTGGAACAGGCCGCCGCGCACCCCGCCGGCGTGCACATCATCGAGGCCGAGGTCATTCTCGACCGTGCCCGCGCGCTTGCCTAGCGCTTCTCCGGGTGGCGGTCGCCGTAGAGCGCGTTCGTCCGCACCTTGTGCGCCAGCGCCAGCGCGCGCTTGATCCGCGTCTCGGGCCGCTTTGCGCTCGTCACGTACGAGGCCAGCGAGCGCTGCATCCCCGGCGTGAACGCGAAGAACCGCGCCGCCGCCGCTTCGTCCTGCTCCAGCACGATGGCCAGCTCCTCGCCGAGGTCGATGGCGTCGGGGTCCGGGTCCGGCCGGAGCTCCACCACGACGGTGTCGCCCTCCCGCGCGCCGATCTCGCGGAGGAACGCGACGTTGAGCAGGACGAACCGCTCGCCGCCGACGCGGCCCTGCACGGCACGCTTGAGCGGGCGCCCGTTGAACCGGCACAGGAGCCGCCGCACCCCCGCTGCCCGGAGCGCCTCGGCTACGTCGGCCGGGAGCGGGACGTAGTGCATCCGGAGCGGCGGCTCGTCCAGCCGCAGCACCGGCGCGGCGAAGGTGTGCTCGGCGCGCTCCATCAAGGGCGCGCGATGAACGACTCGGCTTGCGCCTGCGCGTAGGCACCGAACACCCCCACCCCGTTCCGCACGTTCGTCGTCACGTTCGGGATCTCGCCGGGAGAGAGCGTCGTGGGGATGAACTGGATGGCCTGCGTCTGGAGGAACTGCACCAGCGCATCGTCGAGGGCCGTGATGAGGAAGCGGTAAGGGCCGTAGAAGTTGAACGCAAGCCACGGCACGCGCACCCGGAGCGAGCCATCGGGGTTCGTCTCGTAGTTCTCCTCATTGAGCACGGGTGAGGCGCCGTTGATGAGGTCTTCCGGATTCACGTCGCGCTCCTCGACGAGGTCGCGGGCAAACGGCGTCAGGTTTTCGACCACGGGGTCCAGCGACCGGACCGTGAGGACGTAGACCGCCTGCCGCCCCGGATAGGCGCTCCTCGTTACGTCTACGGGCGGTCCACCCGGCTCTTCCTGGTAGACCAGCGTGTCGGGCGGCGGACGCGCCACGACGAACGTCCCGGGCACCGTCGTCTCGGCCCACGTCGAGTCGGCAAAACCGGGGACGCGGGCGACGAAGCGGTACGTCCGCCCCGGCAGCACGATAGCCGAGTCCGTCGGGACGTAGAGGTTCTCCTCGGCGTCGTAGGCGTAGGGGTAGCTCGCCTCCACGGTGCCGCCGGGCGTAAGAAGGCGCACGAACACCTCGGCGTCAGTCACGCGGAAGTTGTTGGGGTCGTAGAACTCGTCCACAGGCCCCGTCCGGGCGAGCTGGAGCGGGGTCAGGGGTGCCCCGGCTAGGATCGCCCCGCTGACGACGACCTGCTCGATGAACGGGTCGGGGTCGCCGAACTCGCAGCCGGCGAGAACCCCGAAGGGTACCGCGAAGCGAAGGAGCGCTGCCGCGAACGCGAGGAGGGGTACGCGCATGGCCGTCAGAAGCGAAGCGTGACCGACACGTTCGGGAGGATCGGGAGCTGCCGCACGGGGTCCCGGTTGATGGGGTTTTCGCTCGTGTCGAGGAAGTAGAACCAGAGGTTGCGGCGGTTGTAGACGTTCACCGCCTGCACCTGCACCTCGTAGTCGGCGCCGAGCACCTCCCCGACCTTCGTGACGCCGAAGTCGAGCCGGTGGTACGGCGGGAGACGCTGGCCGTTGAGCTGGTTCGAGACGAGCACGTTGAGGTCGCCGGGGATGAAGGGGAGGTTATCCACCATGTAGCGCCCGGTCGGCTCGGTGTAGGCCTGCCCCGTAGCGTAGGTCCCGGCTCCTGAGAGGGACCACCCACGCCCGAGGTGGTACGTCAGCACGGCGGTGAAGTCGTGGAGGCGGTCGTACTTCGGCGGGAAGAAGTCCACGAAGCCGGGGTTGTTGGGGTAGCGTCGCCGCACGGTGCTGAGGGTGTACCCGAGGAGCCCGTTGAGCCGCCCCTCGCTCCGCTCCAGCAATAACTCCGCGCCGTAGGCGTACCCCTCGCCGAAGCGGAACAGCTCGTGGTAGTCGAGCCCCGAGACGTCCTGGAGCTCCGGGCGGATCTCGAATAGGTCGCGCATGGTCCGGCCGTACACCTCCGTGTCGAAGCGGAAGCCGGCCGGGAGCCGGGTCTTCACGCCGAAGACGATCTGGTCGGAGTACGCCGGCGGCACGCCCTCTCCCGTCGTCGTCCAGACGTCGAAGCCGGAGAAGACCTCGTTCGAGATCAGCGTGAGGAACTGGTGGTAGCGCCCCCCCGCAAGCTGGACGACCGCCCCGTCGCCGAACTTCCGCTCGATCTGGAGGTGCGGCGAAAGGCGGAAGTAGTCGCCTGCGCCGAAGAACTCCCCGCGCAGGCCACCGGTGAGGATCCAGCCGGGCGTGGGCCGCCAGACCGTCTGTGCGTACGACGAGAGGTACGTGGCGGGGATGCGCACGTTCAGCCGCTCTACCTCGTCGAAGACGTTTCGGAGGCCGAGGCGGAGCCACCCGCCCCACACGCCGGTGTGCGCCTCGAACTTCCGATTGGGGAGCCAGTCGAAATCGGCGCGGCCGGAGAAGTCGACGATCTCGTTGGGCCGCTGGAACGTGGTCCCGGCCACCTCACCGGTGGGGTTCGAGAAGTACCGCGAGCCGGTGGCGCGGAAGGTGGCAAAGGCGGCCTCGGAGAGGATGCGGGTGTAGCCGAGCGAGAGGGTCTGGTTGCCGTAATCGAGGTCGAAGGCGGCGTCCGCGGCGAAGGGGATGCGCACCTCGTCCCGCCCGGCGTAGCCGGCGATGGAGAACCGGTCGCGAGAGGTGAGGTCGAGCCCGAACTTGGCGTTGACGTCGTAGAAGTAGAACGACTCCGGGATGGCGTCGTCCTCGAGCGTGTTGCGGAGGACGGCGAGGAGGGGCTCCAGCGTCGAGCGACGGGCGGCTACCATGTACGAGCCGCGGGCATCGCCGGCCGTGACAGGCCCTTCGATTCCCACCCGCGAGGCAAGCATCCCCAGCGAGACCATCCCGGCCACCTCGTTCCGGTTGCCGTCGCGGTTGTAGATGTCGATCACCGAACCGAGCCGCCCGCCATACGTCGAAGGGTAGGCCCCCTTGTACACCCGCACGTCCTTGATCGCGTCGGTGTTGAACGTGGAGAAGAAGCCGAAGAAGTGCGTGGGGTTGTAGACCGTCGTCCCGTCGAGGAGGATGAGCGTCTGGTCGGGGGAGCCACCGCGGATGTAGAGCTTCGAGGAGTAGTCGGAGGCCGCCTTGATGCCCGGCAGGAGCTGGATCGAGCGGAAGAGGTCGTCCTCGAAGACGGACGGGAGCTGCTGGATCACGCGAATGGGGACCTGCTGCACCCCCACCGCCCGCTCCTCCTCGATGGGCTCCTCGGCCTCCACGACGACCTCGGCCTGCTCGACGTCCTCCGGGGTGAGCTCGAAGTCGAGGCGCAGCGTCGCGTCGGGCTCGAGCGTGACGGTGCGGCTGGCGTCGCGGTAGCCGAGGAAGGAGGCCGTGAGGGTGTAGGACCCCGGCCGGAGGCTGGCGAGGGCGTAGAAGCCGGCGGTGTTCGTGGCTGTCCCCCGTGGGGTTCCGCTCACGACGACGTTGGCGCCGAGGAGGGTCTCCCCCGTCGTCGCATCGCGGACGTACCCGTTGATGGCCCCGCGGTCCTGGGCGCGGGTGGGGAGGGCGAGCAGGACGAGCGCGAGGAGGGCGACGAAACGGGGCATGAGCGCGCGGCAGCGACCGGCCGCGAACGGCCGACGAGGAGGGGCGGTTTCCTGGGAAAACGACATCGAGTTTGCCGCTCGTTTCCGACGCGGCGTCACGCTGAACTCGCTCCCTCCTTTCGCGTTCGACCCTCCCTTCCCTTCGGAAAGCTCCGCTTCCTTCTCCCCTTCCGTATGGAACGCCCCCCCGCTCGCCGCTTCGCGCTCTACGGCGGCATCGCCGCCGTCGTGCTCCTGCTCCTGATCTTCGTCGCCCTCGCCAAGTCGTGCAATGAGGCCAACCGCTCCGGCGAAGAGCTGCGCGCCCCCTCAGCCGTCGGGGAAGACGGACCCGGAACGAGCCCCGACGGGAACTGAAGGGAGGGCATCCGGAAAGGGGTCGGAGGCGGAGAACCTTTTGCCCCCCGCCCGGTAGGCACTCCGCCCCTCTCTGTTCGGCCGCCCCTCTCGCCATGTACGGCCTGCTCGCCTTCGCTTTCGGGCTGGTTCCGTTCGTCGTCGGCCTGTTCGCGTTGCACCTCCTCCGCCGCGACGCCGGCTCGTCATCCGACGAGCCGCCCCCGCCCAGTCCGCCTGACCCCCGCCCGCACACGCCGCCGCGGCCGTCGCGCTGCCGTGACCGGGCGCCTGTTGCGACCTGCCGCGTTCGCGCGTTCCGCCCCGCCGTGCGGCGCTGAGGGCTAGTGGCCTCCTGGGGGCTGCCCTCCGAACGGGAGCCGCTCGGGCATTTCTGCGACCACATAGGCCATAATCGCCAGGGCTGCCGCGCACCGCTGCACCCCCTCCCGCGTGAGCTTGTCGACGGTATCGGCGGGGGTGTGGTGGTACCAGAAATACCGCACGGCGTCGGTGTTCAGGCTCATCCCCGGCACCCCCTCCCGCATCAGCGGGCCGATGTCGGCGCCGCCGCCGCCCCGCGAGACGCCGGTCTCGGCCGCCGGGCTCGGCGAGAGGATGGGCAGCACGAGCGGTTCGACCACGGCTTCTAGACGGGCGAAGGCCTCGTCTGACCCGGCGAAGCCGAATCCCACCGGCTCGAACGCGCCCCCGTCGGACTCGACGGCCAAGACGTGCTGGCGGAGGGCCACGCTGTCGAGCGCGGCCCGGTAGGCAAGGGCGCCGCGGAGCCCGTTCTCTTCGTTCGTCCACGCGACGAAGCGAACGGTCCGCCGCGGGCGGAGGCCGAGGGAATGGAGGAGGCGCACGGCCTCCCACGCCGCTACGACCCCGCCGGCATCGTCCACGGCCCCCTGTCCGACGTCCCAGGAGTCGATGTGCCCGCCGATCACGACGACCTCCTCGGGGGACTCGCGCCCGCGGATCTCGCCGATCACGTTGCGGGAAGGGGCTTCTCCCTCAAAGTGCGATTCCATCCGAAGCGTGATCCGCGGCGTCACTCCGCGGTCCTGCATCCGCTGGAGCATCTCGGTGGCCTCCGACGTGAGCGCTGCGTGGGGGATCTGGCGAACGCCCTCGTCGTAGCGCATCGAGCCGGTGTGCGGCGTCTGCATCGAGAAAGAGCCGACGGAGCGGATGAGGCTCGCCACGGCGCCGGCCCGCGCGGCAGCGCTTGCGCCGGCGCCCCGGTACCGGACCGTCTCGCCGTAGCTCGTGAACGGCGCGTTGAAGACGACGATCTTCCCGGTCGCCTCGGCCGCCCGCCGCTCCAGCTCCTCGAAGGAGCGGACCACGAGCACGTCGGCGGTGATCCCCTCGGGCGGGGTGGCCACGCTGCCGCCGAGCCCGAGCATGGGAAGCGCTTCGTAGCGCGGCGCGACGAGGGCGGCCGACTCCTCGCCGCGCACCCACTTGGGCACCATCACCGGCTGGCCTTCCACGTTCTCCAGTCCGTCGGCTTCCATCGTCGCCAGCATCCAGTCGATGGCGTCTTCGAGCGCCTGCGAGCCGCTGAGGCGGTGGCCGAACGTGTCGCAGAGGTACGCGAGGCGCATCCACGCCGTGCTGTCCACCGTCGCTGCCGCGATGATCCGCTCGGCGGCCTCGCGGTAGGCGTCGGGGCCGGGCGTCCCTGAAACGGGCGTGAGTGTCGGCTGCGCCGAGGAGGCGAGCGGAAGGGCGAGCAGGAGGAGGAAGAGGACGCGGTGCATCGGGGGGAGGCAGCAGAGATGAGGAAGCTACCGCGCGGCTTCCTGCTAGAAAAGCCGCACCGGCGTGCCCTCCCCTTCTGCCGGAGGTGCCGGAGTAACTTGGTGTCCCTTCTTGCCCATCCCATGCCCCGCTACGCTTCCCTCGACGAGGTCCTCGCCTCCTACCCCGCCCGGTTCCAGCCCGACAAGGCGCAGGACGTGGACGCGGTCGTCCACATGAACCTGAGCGGCGCGAACGCCCGCGACGTCCTCCTCCACGTGAACCGCGGCACGCTCCGCGTCGAGGAGGGGACGCCCCTGGAGGACCCCACCCTCTCGCTCGTCGCCGACGCGGACGACTGGCTCGCCATCGAGAACGGCCACCTCAACCCGATGATGGCGATGATGCAGGGGAAGCTGAAGCTGAAGGGGTCGGTCCCCTTCGCGCTGAAGTTCATGGGGCTGTTCGGCTACGGCGGCTGACGGAACCGGGTGCGCGCCGTGCTCATCCGCACCGTCCGCATGACGTTCCGGCCGGACGCGCTGGAGGCGTTCCTCGACCTCTTCCGCGCGTCGGCGCCGCACATCCGGGCGTTCCCAGGGTGCCGCCACCTCGCCCTCTGGGCCGACGAGCGGTTCCCCAACATCCTCACGACGTACAGCCTGTGGGACGGACCCGAGTCGCTGGCGCGCTACCGCGAGAGCGACCTGTTCCGCTCGACGTGGGCGCGGACGACGCCCCTCTTCGCGGCTCCGCCCGTCGCCCACAGCCAGCACACGCTCATCGAAGTAGAGGGATGAGCCAGCTGGGGCAATCCGCGCGGCCCTCGCGCGTTGAGGGGGAAAGGTCGGCCTATCTTCGGGGCCCTTCTGTGTTGCGGACGTGAGCGAGGCGTCGTACCAGCTTCTCCTGACCCTGCGGCGGCGGCTCCGCGTGGCGATGCGCCGGCGGACGGCCGCCGACGTAGCCTTCGGCGGGGTCGTGACGCTGGGGGTGCTCGCGGCGGTGCTCCTCGTCGGCGCGGCGGCGGAAGCGCTCTTGTGGATGGGTATCGGGCTCCGCTCGCTGTTCTTCTGGAGCTTCGTCCTCGCGGCGCTCGGGCTGCTCGGGTGGTTCGTCGCCGTGCCCGTGCTCCGGCTGCTCGGCGTCGTCCCCGGCCTCGACGAGCGGCATGCCGCGCGGCTGGCCGGTGCCCACCACCCCGACGTGGCCGACCGCCTCACGGCCCTCCTCGACCTCGCCGACGGCCGCGCCTCAGCCGCGCCTTCCCCCCTCCTCGACGGGGCCATGCAGATGCTCGGGCGGCAGGTGGCCCCCGTCCCCTTCGAGCGGGTGGCCGACCTCCGGCCCGCGCGCCGCGCCGCCCCATGGGCCGCCGCGCCGACGCTTGGCCTCGTCGTCTTTTTCTTCGCGGCGCCAGGCCCCTTCACGGGGGCCGTCGGCCGGCTCTTCGCCCCGGGCTCGTTCTTCGCCCCGCCCGCGCCGTATGCGTTGTCGGTCGAGCCCGGCGACGTGGAGCTGGCGCGTGGGCAGGCCCTCGACGTGCGGGCCACGCCGACGGGGCGCGCCATCCCGCCGGACGCGATCCTCGAGGTGGGCCGGCTGGGTGAGGATCACGTCGAGGAGGTCCGCCTGCTCCGCGGCCCCGACGGGGCCTACGCCCACCGCCTTGCCGACGTCCGCGCCTCGCTCCGCTACCGCATCGTCACGGAAGAGGTGACGACGCCCTGGTTCGAGGCGCGCGTGGTGCCGCGCCCGCTCGTGCAGGCGCTCCAGGTGACGGTCGTTCCGCCGGGCCACACCGGTCTCCGTGCCCGTCGGCTCGCTCCGGGCGTGGGCGACGTCCTCGGGCTGCCCGGCACGACGATCCAGGTACAGGTGCAGGTAGGCGGCCCTGAGCTCGATGCGGCGGGTCTCGTTGTCGAGTGGGGCGACGGGCGCGCGCAGTCGGTGCCGCTAGGCCGGCGTGGGGCGGGGCTGGGCGGGGCGTTCGTGCTGCGCGGTCCCGGGACGTGGCGCATCCGCCTCCGCAGCCGCGACGGCTATGAGAACGCCGAGCCTGTCCGCTATACCCTCGGGGTTCTCCAGGATGCCCCCCCGCAGATCGCCCTCCTCGATGGCGCTGACGGCGCGCTCTCGACCCGCCCCCGCCCGCGCCTCCGCTTTCGGATCAACGACGACTATGGGTTCTCGGGCCTCGCGCTCTACTGGCGGCTCGTCCCGGAAGGCGGCCAGGCCGCACGGCAGTTCCGGGGCGTCGCCCTCCCCCTCCAGGGGCGCGCGCTCGACCAGGAGGTCCCCTACGAATGGGCGCTCGACCGCGCCGGCCACGCCTTCCGCCCCGGTGACGCCGTCGAGTTCTTTGGGGCCGTCCGCGACAACGGCGGGAAGTCGGCGCGCACGCCCGTCTTCACCCTCCGCTTCCCCTCGCTCCCCGAGCAGTACGAGCGGCTCGACCAGGCCCACGACTCCACGGAGGCGCAGGTCGAGCGGATGCGCGACGAGGCCCGCGAGGCGCGCGAGCGGTTCGAGGAGCTCCGCGACGAGCTCCGCCGCGACCAGTCGGTGGACTGGGAGGACCAGCGGCAGGTGGAGCGGCTCCTCCAGCAGCAGGAGCGCCTCAGCGAGGGCGCGGAGCAGCTCTCCGAGCAAATGCAGGACCTCCTCGAGGAGATGCGTAGCGGCGACCTCGTCAGCGAGGAGACGCTCCGCCAGATGGAGGCCGTCCAGCAGGCGATGGAGGAGCTCGACTCCCCCGAGCTGCGCGAGGCCCTCGAACGCCTCCGCGAGGCGATGGAGGGGCTCGACCTCCGCGAGATGATGCAGCAGCTGGAGAACTTCGAGTTCGACGAGCGGGAGTTCCAAGAGCGCCTCGAGCGCGCGCTCGAGTTGATCGAACGCCTGCAGACCGCCCGCCAGCTCGACGAGGCCGCGCGCCGCGCCGAGGACCTCGCGCGACAAGAGCAAGAACTCCGCGAGGACACCCGCGCCCTCGATCGCCCCACTGAGAATCGCGAGGGCGAGAACGAGGAGGGCGAACAGCGCGAAGGGGGTACCCCGCCGAACGAGCGTGCTTCCGGCCCCGCCGAGCGGGAACGGCTCGCCCGGGAGCAGGAGCAGGCCCGCGAGGAAATGCAGGAGCTGGAGCGCCTTTTGGAGGAGCTCCAGCGGCAGATGGAGGAGCAGCGCGGTGCCCCGGAGGAGCAGATGGAGCAGCTCCGCCAGGAACTGCAACAGCAGGGCCTCCCGCAGCAGATGCAGCAAAACGCCTCGCAACTCCGCCAGAACCAGCTCGGGCCGGCGCAGCAGGGGCAGCAGCAGATGCAGCAGCAACTCCAGCAGCTCTCGCAGCAGCTCGGCCAGATGGCCAGCCAGATGCGTGGCGACCAGCAAGCGCGAGACATGGCGGGCCTCCGGCGGGCCCTCGAAGACGTGCTCACCCTCAGCCGCGAGCAGGAGCGGCTCGGCGATGCCTCGGCCGCGCTCCCGAGCCGGAGCCCCGCGCTCCGCCCCATAGCGCAGCAACAGGTCGAGCTCTCCTCGGGGCTGACCCGGGTCGCCGACTCCCTCCAGGCCCTCGCCCGGTCAGTCCCCCAGCTTGGCATAGCCGTTCAGCAGACCACCGGCGACGCCCTCCGCGAGATGGGGCAGGCCACCGAGCGCCTGGCCGAACAGCAGGCAGCTCCCGCTTCCGGCCACCAGAAGGCGGCCATGACCCACCTCAACGACCTGGCACTCCTCCTCTCCGAAGCGCTGGACCAGATGGCCAACGGGGGGGGCGGTGGCGGGAGCGGCATGCCGTCGCTTCAGCAGATGGGCGGCCAGCAGCAGCAGCTCAACGACGCGATCCAGCAGATGCTCAACGACGTAGCGGGGCAGCGGCTCTCCCGAAGCGCCTCCGAACGGCTCCAGCAGATGGGCGCCCAGCAGGAGGCGATCCGCCAGCAGCTCCAGCAGCTCCTCAGCTCGCCGGAGGGGCGCGGTCTCGACGCCGCCACTCGGAGCGCCCTCCGTCGGGCCGCCGAGGAAATGGAGGACGCCGCGCGCGAGCTCCAGCGCGGGGCCGTCTCCCGTGAGACGCCCGTCCGGCAGGAACGCATCCTCTCCCGCCTCCTCGACGCCGACCGCTCCGTGAACCGGCGCGGGCGTGAGGAGCGCCGCGAAGGGGAAACAGCCCGCCCGGCCGAGCGGCCCGAGCGCCCACCCGCGCTTCCGAACGCCGCCACACCTGCCGAGCGCCTCCGCCGCGACCTCCTTCGCGCCCTCGATAGCGGCTACGCGCCGGACTTCCAGGAGCTCATTCGCCGCTACTTCGAGCAGCTCCAGCGACGCTCCGGCTAGGCACCCCGGCCGGACCCTTATTCAATCCGGATATCGCCGTAACTGATCGGCTCGCTGCGGAAGCGGTCGAACAGGATCACCCGGCGGAGGCCCGACGCCGTCCCGTCCACCAGTTCGGCGGGGAAGAACGTGTAGTCATAGAACCCGTCCGAGACGGCGGTGGGGTCGTCCTCGAGCACCACGCGGCGGCCCGACTCGGTGTAGCCAACGAGCCGGACCCCCCCGGGAATGGCATCAAACCCGAACACCCGGAGCTGGAGGGAAACCGCCTGGTTGAGGGGGGCGGGGTTGGGGTAGACCCACCGCGTGATCGCCGCCCGACCCGAGAAGAGGGGGGCCGTGCGCCAGTCGTCGTTGTCCTGCTCGCCGCCCTCGACGGTCACGCCATCCTGGGTACGCGTGATGCCCTCCGGGGCCCGCGCGGCGGCGGCGCGGAACTCGGCCTGGGCGTCGAGCTGGTCGCAGCCCGCAGCCACCAGGGCGATGAGGGCTATGAAGAGGGGGGCGGGGCGGGGGCGTATCATCGATCCTCGCAAGCGGCCATCCGATGGAGACACAGCACCCGACGGCAGCCTACGAGGTCGACGGCCTCCGCGTGCAACTCGGGCACCGAACCGTGCTCGAAGGGCTCTCGTTCCGCATCGGGCAGGGGGAAACGGTGGGGCTGCTCGGTCCCAACGGCGCCGGCAAGACGACGCTCCTCCGCGTCCTCGGCGGCCTCCTCCCCTTCGACGGGCACGTCGCGCTGCTCGGCCGCCCCCTCCGCGGCTGGACGGACGCCGAGCGCGCCCGCGCCGTCGCCTTCGTCCGCCAGCAGCTCGCGCTCGACTTCGGGCTCACCGTCGAGGAGTTCGTCCTCCTCGGGCGGACGCCCCACCTCGGCTGGCTGGCCCACTCGGCGGCGGCAGACCGCGCCGCCGTCCGCGCCGCCCTCGACGCGACGGACCTGGCCCCGCTCGCGGCGCGCGCCGTGACCGCGATCTCAGGGGGCGAGCAGCAACGCGCCGCCCTCGCGCAAGCCCTCGCACAAGCGGCCCGGATCCTCCTCCTCGATGAACCCACGGCCCATCTCGACGTGCACCACCAGTACGACCTCATGGCGCGCGTTGCTGCCCAGGCCGGGCGCACCGTCGTGGCGGCATTCCACGACCTCGCTTTCGCCGCGCGCCACGCCGGGCGCCTCCTCATCCTCGACGGGGGCCGGCTCGTCGCGGACGGCCCTCCCTCCGAGGTCCTCACGGCCGACCTGATCCGCCGCGTCTTCCGCATGGAGGCCGAGGTTCGCTCAGACGGAGCGACCGTGGAGATACGGTATCTTGCACCGGCCTAGTCCGGGGCTCGGGGCCCTCCACCCGACGGACGACGGACCCCTGACGACGGACACCCTTGAAGGTCTACACCCGCACCGGCGACGACGGCACTACCGGCCTCTTCGGAGGGGACCGCGTCACGAAGAGCCACCCCCGCATCGCCGCCTACGGTACGGTGGACGAGACGAACGCGGCCGTCGGCCTCGCGCGCGCGGCCCTCGCAGGAGATGGCCGCCTGCAGCGGGCCGACCTACTCCTCGATCAGATTCAGCACGATCTCTTCGTCCTCGGCGGCGACCTCGCATCGCCCAACGAGACGAAGTATCCCGTGCCACGCATCGAAGCCACACATGTGGAGGCGCTGGAGCGGGCCATCGACACGTTTGAGGCCGACCTCGCGCCGCTCAAGCACTTCGTCCTCCCCGGCGGGACGCCCGCCGCCGCGGCCCTCCACCTTGCGCGGACGACGTGCCGCCGGGCGGAGCGCCTCGTGGTGGAGCTCTCGGCGCTGGAGCCTATCGGCGAAGAGGGCCTGAGGTACCTCAACCGTCTCTCCGACCTCCTCTTCGTGCTCGCGCGCTGGGTGAACCACCAGGCAGGCGTGCCTGATGTCGAGTGGGTCCCGGTCGAGCGCCGTGCCCCATGAGCAAGCGCCCGCGTCCGACGCAGCCGCCGGTCCCGCGAGAGGCTCCCGCACCGGCCACGGCCCCCCTGTCGCCCGAGAAGCGACGCCTCTTCACAGGGGTGATGCTGCTCCTCCCCGTCCTGTTCTTCTTGCTCCTCGAGGGGGGGCTGCGGTTGTTTGGGTACGGCGCCGACTACCCGCTCTTCAAGCCGGTCCCGGAGTTCCCCACGCTCCTCCACCAAGATGTCGAGGCAGGGCGACGGTTCTTCGCGCGCGAGGCGAGCGTCCCGACCCCGAACACCGACTACTTCTACCGCGAGAAGCCCGAGGGCAGCTTCCGCATCATCGCGCAGGGGGAGTCGTCGACGGCCGGCTACCCGTTCTATCGAGGCGGCTCGTTCCCCCACGTCCTCGGCACGCGGCTCCGCCTCGCCTACCCTGGCCGCGAGATCGAGGTGGTCAATACGGCGATGGCGGCCATCAGCTCGTACGCCCTCCTTGACTTCACCGACGAGATCATCGCCCAGCGGCCCGACGTGGTGGTGATTTACGCGGGGCATAACGAGTACTACGGCGCGCTCGGCGCCGCCTCGGCCGAATCGCTCGGCCGCAACCCGGCGCTCGTGCGACTCTACCTGAAGCTGCGGGGGCTCCGTACGGTTCAGTTCCTCCGCGCGCTCATCGGGCGGTTCCAGCGGGCGGCGAGCGGGGCCCCCGAGGCCGGGCAGCGCCCCGACGCCACGCTCATGGCGCGGATGGTGGGCGAGCAGCAGGTGCCCTATGGGTCGGACCTCTTCGAAGCCGGCGTGCGCCAGTTCCGCTCGAACCTCCGCCGCCTCCTCGCGAAGTACCGCGAGGCTGGCATCGCCGTCTACATCGGCACGCTGGCATCGAACGAGCGTGACCAGCGGCCCTTCGTAACCGTCCACGCTGCGGGCGCCGACACGGTGGCGTGGCGGCGCTTTGCCGAAGAGGGGCTCCGCGCGGTGGACGCTGGCAACGCCCGTGCCGCCATTGCGGCTTTCGAGCAGGCTACCCGGCTCGACTCCCTCGCCGCCGACGGGTACTTCCTCCTCGGGCACGCCTACTTAGGCGCGGGCCGGCCCGACGACGCGCGGCGCGCGTTCGCGCGGGCGCGCGACCTCGACGCCCTCCGGTTCCGCGCGCCCTCGCTCTTCAACCGGATCATCCGGGAAGAGGCGCGCCGCGCGGGCGCGCACGTCGTCGAAACGGAAGAGGCGATGCGGCAGGCGTCGCCCGAAGGGCTCATCGGACAGGGGCTCATGCTCGAGCACCTCCACCCGAACCTCGACGGCTACTCCGTCCTCGCCGACGCTTTCTTCGACGCCTTCGCACGCGACCACCTTCTGGGCGGTCCGCCCCAGCCGACGCCGCCCGGCCGCGTCGTCCGCCTCGTCACGCCGATGGACTCCATCGCGGGGTACCTCCGTGTCGAGCAGCTCACCACGTCGTGGCCGTTCCGGCCGGAGGAAGCCCAGCCGTTCCGGCTCGACACCACGCGCACGCCCCGGTACGTCGTGGAGCAGGCGCGCGCCGTCATGGCTGGGAAGAACTGGCTTGCCGCGGCCGACGAGCTAGCCGGGTTCTACGAGCAGCGTGGAGACATCTCGCACGCCCTCCTGACGCGCCGCGCGATCCTCCAGCAGCTCCCGTTCATTGCAGACACGTGGGTCTCCCTAGCGAGCTTAGAGATGCGGATCACGCAGATGCGAAACCGGCCCGACCGCCTTCCCTACGTCGCGGGGCTGTTCCAGCAGGCGCTCGCGCTCGACTCGACGAACGTGCCATCTCTCGCGGCCCTCGGCGCCATCGCCCTCCAGGCCAACGACCGCCCGGCCGCCATCCGCTTCCTCGAAGCAGCGCTCCGCCACGGCCCGAACACGCCGCAGGTGATGTACAACCTCGCCGGGGCCTACGCGATGGCGGGCCGCCGGGAAGAGGCGACGGCCCTGGCCGAGCGTCTCGTCGCGATGGACTCAACGAACGCCGACTTCCGCATCCTCCTCGATGGCCTCCGCACCGGCGCGGCGTTTCGGCTCTAGGGTGTTCGCCGGCGGCGCGAGCGCGGCGGCGGTGCTTCGTTGACGACGAGGGCCGCGGTGGACGTGCGCCCCCCCTGCCGCAACGTGACGGTATAGGCGCCGGGCCGGAGATAGCGCTTCCCGGTGAGCTCGGACGGCTCGTGGTCGTCGTCCACCGGCACGTCGGTGGCGAGGTCATAGGCGACGTAGTTCAGCCCGGCCTCGGCGTCGTCCGTGAGCCGCTGCACGGTGCGGCGGCGCTCGTCCGTCACGACGAGTTCGGCGGGGCCTGCCTGGTCCGTATAGAAGACGAGATCCACGCGCGGCTCGTCGGGCTCGCTCCAGCGCCAGCCTCGATCGCCCCAGCCCGTCGAGTGCGTGAGCGTGTCGGGCGTGAAGAGGCGGAGTCCCTCCGCTCGTAGCGCAGGCGTGAGCGCCTGCACGTAGCGCACGTCGGCGATCCAGATGGAGCGGCCGTGCGTGCCGACGACGAGGTCCTTCTCCCTCGCCTGGACGGTGAGGTCGTGTGCCGCCGCATGGGGGAGCGCGCCCTCCGCGCTCGTCTGCCCCATCATCGCCATGAACGTCTCGCCCCGGTCGAGGCTGATGTACACCCCGTGGTCGGTGCCCACGTAGAGGAGGTCGGGGTTCGCCGGGTCCTCGCGGACGACGTTGACGGGTTCTTGGGGGAGATCCTGCCCAATCCGCCGCCACGTCGCGCCGAGGTCGTCCGAGCGGAAGACGTAGGCGTCGAAGTGGTCCCAGCGGTAGCCGTTGAGGGACACGTAGAGGCGCTCCGGCGCGTGGTGCGACCACTCGACGCGGCTCACCCAGAGGTCGGCGGGTAGTCCGTTCGAGACGTCGTTCCAGGTGTACCCACCGTCCACCGTCACGTGGACGCGGCCGTCGTCGCTCCCGACGGCGAGCTGACCGAATCGGAAAGGCGACTCCTGGAGCGTGGTCAGCGTACCGTAGGGGACGTCGCCGCGGCGGCCCCCGTGCGTGAGGTCGGGCGAGATCACGTTCCAGGTGGCGCCCCGGTCGAGCGAGCGGTGGACGCGGTGACTGCCGAGGTAGAGGATGTCCTGGTTGTGACGCGAGAGGTGGATGGGCGACTGCCAGTTGAACCGGAGCGGGCGCTCGCCGAGGTCGTGGCGCGGCGTGATCCGCTCGGCGGGCGGCCCGTCGCGCTCGACGCGGAAGTAGTTGCCGAACTGGAAGCCGGTGTAGACCGTCCGGTTCGTGCGGGTATCCACCTGCACCTGCATCCCGTCGCCGCCCATGATGGACTCGAAAGCGTACTCGCCCGAGGCCGTCCAGCCACGCCCGGCCGTGTACGTGCTCGGGCCCGCCCACACACCGTTGTCCTGCATCCCGCAGTAGACGCGGTAGGGGTCCGCCTCGTCGACGGCGATGGTGTAGCACTGCCCGACGGCGGGCACGTTCGCCTTGAACCAGCTCGCGCCGTCGTCGAAGGAGACGTTCACGCCGCCGTCGTTGCCGTTGACGAGGTGGCCCGGCCGCGACGGGCTCACGAAGAGGGCGTGGTGATCCACGTGGACGTGGTCGTCATCGATGGATTCCCACGTCGCGCCGCCGTCGGAGGAAGCGATGAGGGGGACGCCGAGAACGTAGACGCGGTCGGGGTCGTTCGGCGCCACGCGGATCTGCCCGAAGTAGTACCCGTAGCTGTAGAAGAGGTCGTCGAGGAAGTCCCCGTGGGTGCGCCGCCACGACCGCCCGCCGTCGTCGGAGCGGTAGACCTCGGCGCCGATGACGGGCGTGTCGAAGAGCATCGTATTGGCGTCCTCCAGATACTCGACGAGCGCGAGGGGCGTGATCTGCCCGTTCTGCACCATCTCCTTGAGCGACTGGGCGGTGTACGAGGCGGGGAAGTCATTCCGGTCGAGGAAGTCGTCGAGCGCCTCGTCGGCAAGGGCGACGAAGGCCTCGCGGTCCATCGTGCGGAGGAGGTCGCGCGTGACGACGGGCTCTTCCTCGTCCGGCTCCTCGGGACGGCGGGCCTGGTTGTCGACGACGGCGTAGACGATGCGCGGGTCGCCGGGGTACACCGCCAGCCCGATGCGGCCGACCTCCTCGCCCGTCGGGAACCCTGAGCCTTCGACGGTCACGCGCACCCACGTCTCGCCGCCGTCCTCCGACTTGTAGATGGCCGAGCCGGCGCCGGCCTCGGAGAAGTCCCACGCCCGCCGCGTGCGCGTCCACGTGGCGGCGTAGAGCACGTCGGGGTTGGACGGGTCGGCGACGAGGTCGATCACGCCCGTGTCCTCGTCCACGAAGAGCGTTTGCCGCCACGTCTCGCCGCCATCGGTCGTCTTGAACACACCGCGCTCGCGGTTCGGCGAGTAGAGGTGCCCGATGGCGCCGACCCATACCGTGTTCGGGTCGGTGGCGTGGAGCGCGATGCGGCCAATGTGGTGGGTATCGGAGAGACCCCGGTGCATCCACGTCTGCCCGCCGTCGGTGGAGCGGTAGAGGCCTGTGCCGCTGTAGGAGGAGCGGCTGGAGTTGTTCTCCCCCGTGCCCGCCCATACAGTCTCACCGTCGCCCTCGGGGTCACGCCAGTCCACGGCGACATCGCCGAGCGTCATCACAGCGAGGGTGTCGAAGAGCGGCGTGAAAGCGGTCCCGTTCGAGGTCGTCTTCCAGAGCCCGCCCGAGGCGTAGGCGACGTAGAACGTGGCCGGATCTGCGGGCGAGGCTTCGAGGTCAGCCACACGCCCGCTCATGACCGTCGGCCCCACCGAGCGGAACGGGACGTTGCCGACGAGCGAGCGCTCGAGGAGCGCCTGCCGCTGCGCGTAGCCGTCGAGCCTTGTTTCGGCCGGCGTCGGCGCTACGGGATTCGACGGGAGCGGAGCGGGCTGGCTGAGAGCGACGGCCGGAACGAGGGCGAAGACCAGCAGCAAACGCCGGAGCGGCATGGCGGGCGAACCGAGCGGGACGGTGGACGTAGCTAGGCCGCGAACATACGACCCGCCTCTATGCCCGACGGCTCGCCCCGCGCTCCCCTCGGCTTCTCTCGCTTCCGTCGCCGCGCTGAGCGGGACGCGGCAGATCAAGGCCGCCTCCAATCGCTCGTTTCACGGGCTTCTCGGAAGCTCGCCCGCCAGCGGCCCCACCTCGCTGCCCTCCGCGACGACGTGCCGGCGCTCCTCCGCCTCCTGCGGGCTTATGGAGAGGGGGACTACCGCGCCGTCCCCTGGCGAACGCTCGTCCTGACAGTGGGCGCCCTCCTCTACTTCCTCTCCCCCCTCGACACCATCCCGGATTTCATCCCCTTCCTGGGCTGGCTCGACGACGCGGCCGTCGTGGGGTTCGTGCTGAAGAGCATCGGGCGCGACGTGCGCCGGTTCGAGGCGTGGGAAAATGAGGAGGAGACCGACGAGGAGCCGCAGCAGGCGTTGTCCCGGCTCTGACGGTGTGCTATTTTTTTCGCATCCTTCCCCCGCCTCCATGACCCTCCGCTCCCGCCTCCTCGCCGCTGGCCTCCTGTTCCTCGCTGCCCCTGTCCTCGCACAGGAGCCCATCGACTCCGCCGCCGTCGCCTTCCTGAAGGCCGAGGCGATGGAGCGCGGGCAGGTGATGGAGACGGCCCGCATGCTCACCGATGTCCTCGGCCCCCGCCTCACGGGCTCGCCCCAGCTCGACGCCGCCCAGCGGTGGGCCGCGGGCCAGTTCACCTCGTGGGGCCTCGCCAACGCCCGCCTCGACCCGTGGGGCACCTTCGGGCGCGGCTGGTGGATCGAGCGCCTCGTCGTCAACGCAGAGGCGAGCGGTTCCACCGTTGCCGAGCAGACGTTCCCGCTCTACGCCATCCCGAAGGCGTGGAGCCCAGACGCCGAAGGTACCGGCGAGGTCGTGATCTTCAACGCGACGACGGAGGAGGAGTTGGAGCAGTACCGCGGCCGCCTCCGCGGCAAAATCGTCCTCTTCGGCAACCCTGGCAGCGTAGACCTAGGCTTCGAGCCGCTGGCCGAGCGCCGCGACGCGCAGAACCTCCTCGATCTCTCGAACGCGGGTTCGCCGACGGCCGCCGGACAGCGCCGCTACTCGCCTGAGGCGCTGGCCCGCGCTCGCTTCAGCGCGGCGCGGCTCGCGTTCGTCGTCGGTGAGGGGCCGCTGGCGGTGCTGGAGCCCTCGACGCTCGGCGGCACGGGCGCCATTCGCGTGATGGGCGCCTCGGTGCCGGCCCCGGACCCGACCAACTACACGAACCGCCCGCAGGCCTACCAGGCCGGCGTCGAGACGGTCCCGCAGTTCGTCGTCCTCACCGAGCACTACAACCGCCTCGTACGGCTCGTCGAGGCCGGGCAGCGCGTCCGCGTCAACCTCGACTTCGACGCGGGCTGGACGCGGGAGCCCGTCACGGAGGAGAACGTGATCGCGGAGATCCCCGGCACCGACCCCGCGCTCCGCGACGAGGTCGTGATGCTCGGCGCCCACCTCGACTCGTGGCACGGCGGCACCGGCGCCACCGACAACGCCGCCGGCTCGGCGGTGGTGATGGAGGCGGCACGCGTGCTGCAAGCGTACTACGCCCAGGCCGGTCAGGGGCCCCGCCGCACCATCCGCTTCGCGCTCTGGACCGGCGAGGAGCAGGGGCTCCACGGCTCGACGAACTACGTGAACGCGCACTACGCCACCCTCGGGGGGTACGGAGAGCCGGCGCAGGCGCTCGGCCCCGAGCACGACCGGCTCTCGGCGTACTACAACCTCGACAACGGGTCCGGTCGCATCCGCGGCGTGTACCTCCAGGGCAACGACGCCGTCCGCCCCATCTTCCGCGCGTGGCTCGACGCCCTCGCCGACTCGACCGCCAAGACGCTCACGCTCGCCAACACGGGCGGCACCGACCACCTCCCGTTCGACGCTGCCGGCCTCCCCGGCTTCCAGTTCATCCAGGACGGCCTCGCCTACGGCAGCCAGACGTGGCACACCTCGATGGACACCTACGACCACCTCTCGGAGGCCGACCTCGAGCAGGCCGCGGCGGTGATGGCCACGTTCGCCCACCACACCGCCCAGCGCGACGACCGCCTCCCGCGCAAGCCGCTCCGCCTCGCCGAGCAGGCCGCCACACCCGCCGGCACCGGCCTCGACGAGGAGGACCTCCACGGGCATTCGCACGACTGAGAGCCTCAAGCACAGGCTTGAGCGCGCCGGAGGGGCTGTCCTCTCCGGCGCGCCGCTTTTCGTACGGGGCGTCTCCGCTTGCGCCGAGCGGGCCCGCGCCTGTATCGTAGACCCCTCCTCCTCACCCTTCCCCGACTCCGATGGGCCTCTGGGACCGCATCCGTGGCGAGTTCATCGACATCATCGAGTGGACCGATGACTCGCCCGACACGCTCGTCTACCGCTTCGAGCGGTACAACAACGAGATCAAGTACGGCGCGAAGCTCGTCGTGCGCGAGGGGCAGGAGGCCGTGTTCGTCGACGAGGGGAAGCTCGCGGACGTGTTTCCACCGGGGACCTACACCTTGGAGACGGCCAACATCCCGATCCTCTCGACGATCCAGGGCTGGAAGTACGGGTTCGAGAGCCCGTTCAAGGCCGAGGTCTATTTCGTCAACACCCGCCAGTTCACCGATCAGAAGTGGGGCACGAAGAACCCCATCATGCTCCGCGACCCCGAGTTCGGGCCGCTGCGCCTCCGCGCCTTCGGCACGTACGCCTTCCGCGTGGGCGACCCCGCCGCACTCATCCGTGAGATCGTCGGCACCGACGGGCACTTCCAGGCGGGCGACCTCGCCAACCAGCTCCGCAACCTCATCGTCGCGCGGTTCACCGACGTGCTGGCCGAGAGCAAGCTGGCTGCGCTCGACCTCGCCGCCAACTACGACGAGCTGGGCGGGTTCGTGCTCAAGCGGATCGAGGAGGAGTTCAAGGGGTACGGCATCCACATCACCTCGCTCCTCGTCGAGAACATCTCGCTGCCCCCAGAGGTCGAGCAGGTCCTCGACAAACGGACGAGCATGGGGATCGTCGGTGACCTCGGCGCCTACACGCAGTTCCAGGCCGCACAGGCGATGGAGAAGGCGGCCGAGAACCCCGGGGGGATGGCCGCTGGCGGCATGGGCATGGGGATGGGCTTCGCGATGGCGAACCAGATGAGCCAGGGGATGGGCGCCCAAGGCGGCACACCGCCCCCGCTGCCGCAGGGCCGGCAGTTCCACGTCGCTGCCGACGGGCAGTCGCAGGGGCCGTACGACCTCCAGACACTCCGCACGCAGGCGCAGTCGGGCCGCCTCACCCGCGAGACGATGGTGTGGTCGCAGGGGATGGAAGGCTGGCAGCCCGCCGGCGAGCTCGACGCCCTGCGCGAGGTGTTCGCCGCTGTCCCGCCGCCGCCGCCCCCTCCCGTCTCCCCAAAGGCCGACGCGCCGCCGGCCGCCCCGCCGCCCCCGCCTGAGGATCCGAAAGCCAAGGGCTGAGCGCGATGGAGACCACCGCCGCGCGGACGCTTCAGCACTTCCCCTGCGCGCAGTGCGGGGCGGACCTCGCCTTTGCGCCGGGGACCGACCGCCTCGTGTGCCCCTACTGCGGCGCTGAGAATGAAGTGGCGCCCATGGAAGGCACCGTCGCTGAGCGCGACTTCCGAGCGGAGCTCGCCGCGCTGGCCGGGCAGCACGAAACCATCGAGGCCATCACGGCGAAGTGCACGAACTGCGGGGCCGAGACGACGCTCCCCCCCAACGTGACGGCGGACTTCTGCGCGTTCTGCGGGGCGCCGCTCGTCCTCCAGGGCGCCTCCACGCGGCTGATGAAGCCGGAGGGGGTGCTCCCCTTCAAGATCACGGAGGCCGAGGCGAAAGAGGCCTTCCGGAAGTGGATTGCCGGGCTTTGGTTCGCCCCGAACGCGCTCAAAGCGCAGGCGAAGACCCAGGGCCGCCTTGCCGGCCTCTACATCCCGCACTGGACGTTCGACGCGCGGACGGAGACCGGCTACACGGGCCGCCGCGGCGAGTGGTACTACACCACCGAGACGTACACGACGACGGAGAACGGGAAGCCCGTCACGCGCACGCGGCAGGTGCGCCATACCCGGTGGTACCCCGCGAGCGGGCACGTCACCAACACCTTCGACGACCTCCTGGTGACGGCGAGCACGACGCTTCCAGAAGTGTGGCGCCCGAAGATCACCCCGGAGGAGTGGCCGGCCCTCGTCCCCTATCGCGACGACTACCTCGCCGGCTTCCGCACGGAGCACTACACCGTCGAGCTGGAGCAGGGGTTCGAGATCGCGCAGGGGCTCATGCAGCCGGCCATCGACACCTCCATCCGCCACGACATCGGCGGCGACGAGCAGCAGATCCTCCACAAGGCGACCACCTACGAGGACGTGACCTTCAAGCACATCCTCATCCCCGTCTGGCTGGCGACATACCGGTTCAAGGAGAAGCCCTACCGGTTCGCCATCAACGCACGGACGGGCGAGGTACACGGGGAGCGGCCGTGGAGCGCTGTCAAGATTGCCCTGACGGTTCTCGCGGTCCTGCTCATCATCGTGGGGATCGCCGTGCTCGCGCAGGGCTCCCGGTGACGTCGAGGACGGTGGGGGACGCGAAGCCCTAGCTTGAAGGACGCCTAGCCCTCGCTCCTCATGCGCTACCTCCTCGCCCTCGCATTCCTCCTCATACCGTTCGGCGCCCACGCCCAGCCGGAGCCCAGGCCGCCTACGCCCGCGGAGGAGGCCTTCGCGCGGGGCTACACAGCCATCATGGAGGGCGACACGCTCGCGGCGATCACCGCCTTCGAGGAAGCCTACCACCTGGATTCCTTACTCGCAGGCGCGGCGTACAACCTCGGCCTCCTCGCTGCCCGGCGAGGCGATCACGAGGCGGCCATCCCCTGGTATGCCCGCGCGCTGCGGGCCCTCACGATCACGGATCCCGGGCCCCCCATCGTGGGAGAGGACCCCTGGGCGAGCGACTACCTCGACACGGTCCTCGGCCTCCTCTACGCCGGCGCCGAGCTTTTCCAGCAGGGTCGGCTCGACGAGGCGCGGCCCGCGAGTGAGGCGGTGCTGGCGGCCGTGCCCCACCACCGCGATGCCCTCTACAACCTCGCCCTTACGCTCTACCGGCAGGAGGAGTGGAACGCCTTGGTGGCTGTCGCAGAGCGGCTCGTAGCCGTTGACCCGCTCAATTACAACGCGCGCGTGGTCCTCTTCAACGCGCACCGAGGGCAGTTCGAGGCCTCGGGCGAAGCGGAGGACCGTCTCCGGGCCTTGGCCGTACTCGACAGCGCCGACGCCCTCCCGATCCGCATCGAGGACGTTCGACTACGGACCCTCAACGACACGACGACCGTGGCGGGCTCCTACGTTAGGGGCCGGGCTGAGCCGGGGACGCCTATCCGGCTGACCTTCACGCTGCTCGATCCCCACGGGCTCCACCCCGAAGGGTCCGTGATCCTGACCGCACCGGCGGACGACGAGACCGCAACTTTCACCCTGCCTGTCTGGACGCGGCGGGTGCCCCTTTCCTATCGATACCGCGTGGTGGAGTAGCCATGCGGGTGCTGTTCACGATGACCGGTGGATGGGGAACCGGCAGCGGGACCGTCGTCGCCGCACTCGCCGAACGCCTCGCCGCGCTCGGACACGAAGTCGGCGTGCTCTACCCCGTCACGGAAGGAGCCCCCGAAGTCGAAGGCAACCCGGCGCCGAGGGCGAGGCACTTCCCATGGTCTTTCCCCATCGAGCGCGACGGCGTCCGCCTCTACACGTTCCCCCTGATGATCCCGGACCCCAACCCCGCGAACTTCGACTGGGCCTGGACCTACGCGGCGCTTTCGGACGACCAACTCTCGCTCTTCATCGACCACTTCAGCGATCGCCTGCGCGAAGTCGTTTCCGCCTTCCGCCCCGACGTGATCGAGTGCCAGCATATCTGGGCCATGCCGTTCGCGGCGGCTGCGCTCGGCTTGCCCTACTTCGTAATGGCCCACCACAGCGACCAGATGGCGTTCCATGACGACGCCCGGATGCGGCCCCTCGCTATCCGTGCGGCGCGAGAGGCCTCGAAGGTATTCGCCTTGTCGGAGGCGAATCGGTCGGAGATCGTCGGGCTGTACGAGGTGGCCCCAGAGCACGTCGTTGTGATGGGGAACGGGTACGACCGCGAGGTCTTCCAGCCGGCTGAGGTAGACCGAGAGCGGCTCTTGGCGGAGCACGGTCTCTCGATCCCACCCGAAGCGCCCATCGTCACCTTCGCCGGGAAGCTCTCCCGCACGAAAGGGGTGGACGTGCTGCTGGAGGCGAACCGCCTCCTCCGCGCCCGGCTTCAGAACGCGCCCGACCTCATCCTGTTCGGGTCGGGCCGGCTGGAGAACGTGCTGGATCATGAACGGCTCGAAGCCTACTCGATGGAGGGCTGCCACTTCCTCGGCCACCAGCCCTACGAGGTGGTGCGCGACTTCCACAACGTGGCGCGGGTGAGCGTGATGCCCTCTCGCGAGGAGGGGTTCGGGCTGGCCGCGCTGGAGGCGATGGGGTGCGGCCTCCCCGTCGTCGTCACGCGCCTGGGCGGGCCCGACAGCTACAGCGTCGGCCCCCTCATCCCCGCCGAGGACCCAACGGCCCTGGCCGATGCGATCCAGTCCGTCCTCGACATGCCCGAGGAGGACTACCGGGCGCTTTGCCAGAAGGCCCTCGACGTAGCGCACACTTTTTCCTGGGAGGCCGTCGTAGAGAAGCGGCTGACGTACTACTGCGCGGCCCCGCCCATGCCTTCGCTCGCATGACCCGCCCCATCACGGCCGAGGAAACGCGGGCGCTCCGGGCAGCCGTCCTCCGCCCGGGCAAGCGGCCCGACGAGCTGGTCTACCCCGGCGACGATCACCCGGCGGGCCTCCACGTCGGTGCGTTCGAAAGCGACCGTCTCGTTGGCATTGCGACGATCTACCCCGAGCCCCCCCCACCGGAATACGCGGACCAGCTTCCCCCCGGCGAGGCGTTCCGCCTGCGCGGCATGGCGACGCTACCGGAGGTGCGCGGCGCCGGACATGGGAGGCTGCTCCTCGAAGCGTGCTTCGACCATGCCCGTGCGCACGGGGCGCGGCTCCTCTGGTGCAACGCCCGCGTCGTCGCGCTCGACTTCTACCTCCGGATGGGCCTCCAGACCATAGGGCCGGAGTTCGACCTCCCCGATATCGGTCCGCATTACGTGATGTGGATCGACCTCGGGGGGTGATCGTGCTCAGCTGGCCTTGGCCGAGCGACGCCTACCCTTCGGTTTGCCGCCGCCCTTCGCCGCTTTCTCGGCGAGAAGCTGCACCGCCTCTTCGAGCGTGACGCGCTCGGGCGTCGTCCCCTTCGGGAGCGTGGCGTTCACCTTGCCGCTCTTGACGTATGGCCCGTAGCGGCCCTCGAATACCTCGATGAGGTCGCCTGTCTCCGGGTGGCGGCCAAGCTGACGGAGGGCCTGGCTGCCGCGCGTCTTCGACGCGATAAGCTCAAGCGCGCGGTCGAGCGTGACCGTCATCACGTCGTCCTCGGGCTTGAGCGAGGCGAAGGTGGAGCCGTGCTGGACATAGGGACCAAACCGCCCGATGTTCGCCTTGATCTCCGTGCCTGTGTCGGGGTGCGCCCCTACCGTTCGGGGGAGCCGGAGTAGTTCGACG
>DASPKS010000224.1:0-15621 GCA_035628035.1 Rubricoccaceae bacterium | reverse complement strand
CCTGCACGAAGCTGATGGTGGCGAAGCGGCGCGCCGGCGCGAGGTCCACCGGCTGCCCCTTGCCGAGCTGCACGCGCCAGCGGATGAGCGTCCTCATGGGCCAGACCTCCAGCACGAGGATCAGGCCGAGCAGCCCCATCTTCGCGTCGAAGAGCGGGTTGTCGAAGTAGTAGTCCGTGCCCTTCTCGAACGGGCCGAACAGGCGCGCGAGCCCGGTCGAGATCCAGACGAGCGCGGCGATGCCCCACCACACATCGGCATAGAAGGCGGGGCGGAGGTGGTCGGCGTCCGTGGCGCGGGCGAGCGCGCGGCCCCGCGCCCACACGGCGCCGAAGCCGATGCCGAGGGCGAGCAGGTGGAGCGCGGCGAGGAGGAGGCGGAGAAGCACCATGCCTCAAAGTAGGACATGGCCTCCTTCCCTCAACCGTTACCGGCGTCGAGAGACGCTGAAGGCAGCTACTCCACGCGCACGACCCGCTCGGTGAGCCTGCCCGTTTCTCCCTGTCGGGCAGCGACCACAAACGAACCAATCCGCTGGGGCACTACGCGATGAGACCGCTCTATCGACCGACCTTCTAGGGTACACGTTTGGGGCCGGTCCGGCTCTGTCCCGATCATGGTTAGAACCACGCGGGAAGCGCTAGCATCGACGTCGAGCCGGTCAAATTGCTGGCACCCGTCTACCAAGTCCCCGACGATGAGAACGTCGAAGGCTTGGCCTTGAGCGGCCACTTCGGGCGTCTCAAGGTGAGAGATGGGCATAACGAAGCTCTGCTCGTTATCGAAGAGCGAGCAGCCCGCGAGGAGAAGGAGAGAAACGATGGGGGCGAGGAAGAAACGGCTCTTGGTGGCAGCCATCATGACGCGCGGGGGCGGAGCGTGGCGACGGGCAGCAGCATCTCCTCCAGCGACACGCCGCCGTGCTGGAACGAGTCGCGGTACTGCTGGAGGTAGCGGTGGTAGTTCGTCGGGTAGACGAAGTAGAAGTCCTCGCGGGCGAAGATGTAGTTCTCGTTGATCCCCGCACGGGGGAGCCCGTACGTCTCGGGGTCCTTCACGAAGATGGCGTCGTCGGGCTCGCACTTGAGGTTGCGCCCGTGCTTGTAGCGGAGGCTCGTCGAAGTCTCGCGGTCGCCGATCACCTTCGTGGCGTGGAGCGCCCGCACGGCGCCGTGGTCGGTCGTGACGACGACGGTGCAGTCGTGGCGGGCCAGCTCGCGGAAGGCGTCGAAGAGCCACGAGTGCTCGAACCACGTCCGCGTGAGGCCGCGGTACGCCGGCACGTCGGGCGCGATCTCCTTGAGGATGTTCGTGTCGCTCCGCGAGTGCGCGAGGATGTCGACGAAGTTGACGACGACCGTCGAGAGGTCGTGCTGGAGGAAGTCGGTGACGGACTCCGCGAAGGTGGTCCCGTCGTTGCCGGAGACGAGCTTCTCGTAGCGCATCCGGACGTCGAGGTGGCGGCGGCGGAGGAGGTCGGCGAGGTAGTCGGGCTCGTGCTGGTTGAGCGAGGCCTCGTCGTCGCGCTCGGCGGTCTGCCAGTACTGCGGGAAGCGCTGCGCGATCTCGACGGGCAGGAGCCCGGCGAACAGCGCGTTCCGCGAGAACGGGGTCGCCGTAGGCAGGAGCCCCCAGTGCCACGACCGGTCGATCTCGAAGTGGGGGAACAGCAGCCGCTCGAAGAGCAGCCACTGGTCGTACCGCATGCAGTCGATGAGGAAGAACACCACGGGCTTGCCCTTCCCGACGAGGGGGAGCACCGACGTGAGGAGAACCTCGTGGCTGAGCACGGGCCGCCCCGTCTCGTGGGGCTTCTTCCCCTGCCGCGCGTCGGCGATCCAGCCGGGGTACGTCTCCTCGATGAACTTGGAGAAGGCCACGTTGGCCTCGCGGTACTGGTCCTCCAGGATCTGCCGGACGCCCTCCTCGGCCCCTTCGAGGTCGAGGTCGTGGCGGACGAGCTCGGTATACAGGTCGGTCCATGCCTCGGCGTTGTGGGCGCCGCCGACCTGGCCTGTGAGGCGGCCGAAGGCCTGGAGGTAGTCCTGGCTCGCGCGCTGCTCGCGGAGCTGCACGCCCTCCAGCAGCCGCTTCACCGTGAGGAGGATCTGCTTCGGGTTGACGGGCTTGATGAGGTAGTCCGAGATCTGCCCGCCGAGCGCGTCCTCCATGATGTGCTCCTCCTCGCTCTTCGTGATCATCACGACGGGCGTCTCGGGCTGGAGCGTCTTGATCTCGGCGAGGGCGTCGAGCCCGCCGAGGCCGGGCATCTGCTCGTCCAGGAAGACCACGTCGTAGCGGCCGTCGCGGACGCGCGCCACGGCGTCGTCGCCGTTGGAGACGCTCGTCACGTCGTACCCCTTCGCTTCGAGGAAGAGGATGTGCGGCTTGAGGAGGTCGATCTCGTCGTCGGCCCAGAGGATGCGTGGCATCGGGAGGTACGGTTTGGCGGAACGAAAGAAACCGTAGCGGAGGGCGGGGACGAAGCGAGGCAGGTGGGACGGGCAGCGGTGAACGGAGGCGGCCGGGGTGAGGATCCGGCCTTCAGAAGACGGTGGACAGAGGACAGTGGACGGAGAATGGGAAGCGGCCGCCGTCTTCCGTCCACGGTCTTCTGTCTTCCGGGCACGAACGGGGCCGCCCGGCGCGTTCGTCTGCGGGCCCGCGACGCCCGTCGCTACCTTCCGGCCCCTTTTGCCTCCGCTTTCCTGACCCCGATGCCCCGCTTCGCCGCGTTTCCCAAAGGAACCTTACGGTTTTTCGCGCTCTTCGCCGCCCTCCTCGTCCAGACGGCCGCCGCGCAGCCAGAGGACTGGTACCACCTCGACGCCCGCACCGACGGCATCCCCGGCGTTAGCACGGCCCGCGCCTACGCCCTCCTCGACAGCCTCGGCCGCACGCCGGCCCGGGAGGTCGTCGTGGCCGTCCTCGACGGGGGCGTGGACCTCGCCCACGAGGACCTCCAGGGCCGCCTCTGGACCAACGCCGACGAGGCCCCCGGCAACCGCCGCGACGACGACCGCAACGGGTACGTCGACGACGTGCATGGGTGGAGCTTCCTCGGCGGCGCCGACGGCCGAAACGTCCAGTACGACACATACGAGCTGACGCGCGAGGTGGCCGCCCTCCGCGCGCGCTTCGGCGACCGGAGCGCCGCCGACATCGCCGCCGCCGACCGCGCCGACTTCGCGCGGTACGAGCAGCTCCGCGCCGAGCTGGCGCAGAAGCGGAGTGAGAAGGAGCAGGAGGTCGCCCAGCTCACGGAGGTCCAGCAGGTCGTCCACGAGGCACGCGAGGTGCTCCGCCGCGCCTTGGGCCGGGCCGAGTTCACGATGGACGACGTGATGGCCTTCGAGCCGACGAAGCCGGAGGAGGAGCAGGCCAAGGGGATCTACATGTACCTCTCGATGATGGGCGCCACCGTGCAGGACCTCGACGACGCTGTCACCAGCGCGCGCGCCGCCCTCGACTACGGCTACAACCTCGACTTCGATCCGCGTTCTATCATCGGGGATAACTACGCCGACCTCTCGGAGCGGCACTACGGCAACCCCGACGTGGCCGGCCCCGACCCCGGCCATGGCACGGCCGTCTCCGGCGTCATCGCCGCCGCGCGCGGGAACGGGCTCGGGATCGAGGGCATCGCGCCGGCCACCGTCCGCATCATGCCCGTCCGCGTGGTGCCCGACGGCGACGAGCGCGACAAGGACGTCGCCAACGCGATCCGCTACGCCGTCGACAACGGCGCGCACATCATCAACATGAGCTTCGGGAAGGGGTACTCCCCGCAGAAGGGCGCGGTGGACGAGGCCGTCCGCTACGCCGCCGAGCGGGGGGTGCTCCTCGTCCACGCCGCCGGTAACTCCGGCGAGGACATCGACGTGGCGGCCAACTTCCCGACGCGGCGGTTCACCGGCGGCGGCGAGGCCTCGAACTGGATCGAGGTCGGCGCGTCCACCTCCACGGCCGACGCCCTCGCCGCCTCGTTCAGCAACTACGGCGCGACGAGCGTGGACGTGTTCGCGCCCGGGGAGCGCGTCTACAGCCTGAACCCCGGCAACGGCTACGGCGCGCACGATGGGACGAGTCTCGCCGCGCCGGTCGTCTCCGGCGTGGCGGCGCTGCTCCTCGCGTACTACCCCGAGCTGACCCCGCTCCAGGTCCGCCAGATCCTCCTCGACTCCGCTACACGGTACCCCACCGACATGCCGGTCCCCGGCGGCGACGGCACCACCACGGGCCCCTTCGGGCGGCTCTCGATCACGGGCGGCGTCGTCAACGCGGAGGCGGCGGTGCGCCGCGCCGAGGCCCTCGCGCGCCGCGGCGACTGAGCCCGCGCCTCAGTAGGCCAGGCGCAGCCGAAGTGCTGGGACCGCGTGGCCGGTCGCACTCGCCATCACGGTGGGCGCGACCTCGGGCCCCTGCTCGGGGCGGGGGATGAGCAGGTTCCATACCCCGCTGACGACAGCCGCTCCCCCGGTGACTATTAGCGCCGTGGTGGTGCGCGTGTCACCCGTCAGTCCGACGCCAACCGCGGTAGCGCCAGCGCCGATGGCGAGCCCGGCGGCGAGCGGGCTTCGATGGCCCCGTGCTGTTTGGACGAGCGCTAGCATGCCCGTTCCGAAAGCGCCTACCATCGTGCCAGCCTCAACCGCAAACTGGACGCGCTCGTCGTCGCAAGAGGCCTCATGCCCTTCGTAGCACCCCTGGTACTCCGGCTGGATCATCGCCAGCTCCGTGAGGGTGAAGCCGTGTGTGCCGGCCCAAGAGCGGAGCAGCGCTTCCGGCATCTCGGCGATACGGTCGTAGCGGTGCGCGGCGGCGATGCGCTCGGCGGCGTCCCGCCCATCGCTCTGCTCGATGAGGTAGCCCACCGCGCAGATCTGCCCAGCCTCGTCGATGAACACCGGCGTGCGCCCGGGCTGCGTCGTGTTGCGCGGGAAGGCGCCCGCTTCGCGGTAGGCTGCCAGGGCGTCGAGCAGGCGGGTGCGTTCGGCGCGTACCTCGGGCGAGAGGCCGCTCACATCGCGGGCGCGCAGGAGCCATTCGACGTGCGCGAGGTGGGTGCGGATGCGGAGCTCCTCCCCGTCCGCTGCGGAAGGCGCGCGGCCGAAGGTGGCGACGAAGCTGGCGTCCCCGAGAACGGCGTTGATGGGCGCATCGGCTGGCGCGGAGGGTGAGGCGCCCGAGGCGAACACGACGAGGACGAGGAGTGGGAGGGCTACGCGCATGGTCAGGAAGGAGCGAGGACGCGCAAAAGTAGGAGGCCCCATCCGCCTCCCCATTCTCCTGCGGAGGGCTATTCGCCGTCCCCCGTCGGCACCGCGTCCTAGTTCTCCTGGAGGCGGACGTCGCTGGCGCGGAGCTGAAGCGACGTCCGCCCGTTCCAGGTGTTCTCCTCGACCGTAAAGGCCAGTTCGAGAGGGCGGCCGCGCCGCGCGCTCATCAGCGTGGTCTCGAGCTTGTGCCCGAGGCCGAATCCGATCACGGAGAACGGGACGCCGCCGTCGCGCTGCGCCACGCGGAGGCGGAGGTGCTGCCCGTCGCCGGCGGTGCCGGGCGCGCCGACCACGCGGAGGTCGCGCCCCCAGAAGAGCGGGCGCGGGTTCTCCGGGCCGAAGGGGTGGAACTGCTGGAGCACGCGCCAGAACCGCCCCGTCACGTCTCCGAGATCGAGGTGGGAGTCCAGCTCCAGCTCCGGTGCCAGCGCGTCGGCCGAAGCGATGGTCTCGGCGAGGACGGCGCTCAGCCGCTCGCGGAGGGCGTCCACGTTCTCGATGGGAAGGGCGAGGCCGGCCGCGAACGCGTGCCCGCCATAGCGCGTGAGCAGGTCGCTACACCGCCCAAGCGCGTCATGGATGTTGACGCCCTTGACGGAGCGGGCCGACCCCTTCGCCTCGCCGTTCCCGTTCGAGGTGAGGAGGACGGCGGGGCGGTGGAAGTGCTCGGCGATGCGGCTGGCCGTGATCCCGATGACGCCGGGGTGCCAGCCGGCATGGTGGAGGACGAGCGCGAGCGCGCCCGTGTCGGCCTGCGCGGCGGCGAGGGTCACGGCCTCCTCGCGGGTCTGGTGGTCGAGCGCGCGGCGGGCGTGGTTGAGGCTTTCGAGCGCGTCGGCGCAGCGGTTGGCCTCCTCGGCGTCCTCGGCGAGGAGGAGCTGGACGGCAACTGCGGCGTCGTCGAGGCGGCCGGCGGCGTTGATCCGCGGGCCGAGCTGGAAGACGATCTTCGACGACGTGCACGCCGTGAGGTCCACGCCCGCGCGCGCGGCGAGGGCGGCCAGGCCAGGGCGCGGCGCCTCGCAGAGGCGGTCGAGCCCGGCCGCCATCAGCAGCCGGTTCTCGTCGATGAGCGGGACGATGTCGCTCGCGATGGAGACGGCCACGAGGTCGAGGTACGCCCACGCCTCTTCGGCCGGGCGGCGGAGCCGCTGGAGCACGGCCTGGATCAGCTTGAACCCGACACCGCACCCGGAGAGCCCATCGAAGGGGTAGGTGCAGTCGGGCCGGAGGGGGTCGAGGACGGCCGTCGCGTCGGGGAGCGTCTCGCAGGGGCGGTGGTGGTCGCAGATCACGAGGTCGAGCCCGCGCCCCTTGGCATAGGCGGCCTCGGCCACGGCCGTGATCCCACAGTCGAGCGCGACGACGAGGGTGAAGCCTCCCTCGACGGCGTGGTCGAACCCGTCGTTGCACAGCCCGTAGCCGTGCGTGAACCGGTTGGGGATGAAGAACTCGGCGTCCGCGCCCATCCGGCGGAGGAACTGCGTCATCATCGCCGTGGAGGTCGTCCCGTCCACGTCGTAGTCGCCGTAGACGAGGACGCGCTCGTGCCGCTCGATAGCGGCGACGAGGCGGTCCGCGGCGCGGTCCATGTCCCGCATGAGGAACGGGTCGTGGAGGCCGCGGAGGTCCGGCCGGAAGAACGACTTCGCGGCGTCGAACGAGTCCACGCCGCGGAGGACGAGGGCGCGGGCGAGCGGGGCCGGGAGGTCGTTGAGCGCCGCGCGGATGCGCTCCACCGCCGCCTCGTCGGCGGGCCGAAGGGTCCAGCGGAACGAGGTCGGTTCCAAGCGGCAGGGAGGGCGAAGGACAGCGGGCCAGACGGCGTCAATATAAGGCGCCCTCTCGCGGCCTCCCCCTCAGGTATGCCTTCCGATGAAGCCGAGCATCCGGCCGGCCGTCCCGCCCTCCGCACGGTATGAGTAGAACCGGTCGAGGTCGGAGGCCGTGCAGGCGTCACTCACCTCCACGTGCGTGTCGGGCACGCCGAGCGCGCGGAGCTGGCCAACGAGCGCGGCGCGGAGGTCCACGTGCGGCTTCGGCCAGTCGGCGCGGCGGACGACGGCCTCGGGGGGGAACAGCGTGGCGACCTCCTCGCCCACCTCGAAGGCCTCCGTCCCGATGCACGGCCCGACGTAGGCCAGGAGCCGCGCCGGATCGGCGCCCAGCGTCTGCATGTGCCCGATCGTCGTCTCTACGACGCCGGCCACTGCCCCGCGCCACCCCGCGTGGCAGGCCCCGACGACGCCTGCCTCGGCGTCGGCGAGGAGGACGAGCCCGCAGTCGGCAGAGACGACCGTGAGGAGAAGGCCGGCCTTGTCGGTGACGAGCCCATCGTGCGCCGGCACGTGCCCGCCCTCGCGGACAGCGGCCACTTCGGTGCCGTGGACCTGCCCGGCAGAGGCGACGGCCCCGAACCCGAATTCGTGCGCGAGCCTGGTTCGCGCCTCCACCACGGCGCTTTGTTCCATGCCCGCGAAGGCCCGCGTCGTGAAGCCGGCCACGAGGGTAGGGTGGCCGTCGAAGACGGTTGGACGGAGGATCACGAGGAGGCAGGCGCGGAGGGAAGGGGCTCCTACGCCCGCGTCTCCTCGCCGTTCGCGGGGGGCATCTCGTGCCCCGTCCAGAGGAGGAACGAGGCGGCGGCCTGCGCGCGCAGCATGTCGCGGCCGTCGAGCGTCGTGGCCCCGCGCGCGGCAGCGTCGCGGAGTAGCCGCGTGGGGACGGCGCCGTACACCAAGTCGTAGACGACCTGACCGCGATGGAAGGCGTCGGATTCAGGTGAGGGTGAGCCGTCGTCCAAGAGCCCCACGGGTGTTGCATTGACGACGAGGTGCGCCGCGCGCATGGCGCCGCCCGCTTCTGCCAGCGGCCTCACGCGGAGCGCGCGGCGCGGGTCGAAGGGCGCGAGATCAGCCGCCAGCCGCTCCGCCTGTGCCGGCCGCCGCGCCGCGATGGTCACGCGCGCCGGGTCGAGGGCCGTCAGCGCGGCGTAGACGACGGCCCGCGCCGCGCCGCCCGCGCCCAGAACGACGACTTCGCTGCTGCGCAAGGCTTCGAGGTGAGGGGTGAGCGGCGCGAGGAAACCGGCCACGTCGGTGTTCTCGCCGCGCAGGGTGCCGCCATCTTCGAGCACGAGCGTGTTGACGGCGCTGACCGCCTCCGCAACCGGTGTGAGCCGGTCGATGAGTCGGACCACCGCTTCCTTGTGCGGCACCGTCACGTTCGCGCCCACCGCGCCGAGCGCGCGCAGACCGGCGACCGCCTCGGGAAGGTCAGCCGGTGCTACCCGGCAGGCCACGTAGACGAGGTCGAGCCCGAGCGCGCGGAAGGCGGCGTTGTGGAGCGCGGGCGAGCGCGAGTGCGCGACGGGGTCGCCGAGCAGAGCGACAAGGCGGGGCGACCGGGGCAGCACTATGCGCGCTCAGCGGCGCGGCTCGTCGCTGAGGAGGTCGGGGTAGGCGCGGCGGAGGTCGTCGGCGCGGGAGGGGTCGAGGTCGAGCGCGCGGCGGAGCGAGCGCACGGCGGCCTCGCGGTGGCCGAGCGAGGAGAGCGCCTCGGCCTGGCCGAGGTGGGCGTCGCAGGAGTCGGGGTCGAGGTCGAGCGCGCGGGCATACGCGCCGAGGGCGTCGGCGACGAGGCCGGCTTCGAGGCGCGTCTCGGCGAGGTCGAGCCACGCCTGCGCGCTGCCGGGGTCGAGCGTGACGGCGCGGTGGTAGGCCGCGAGGGCTTCGCCGAGACGCCCATCGTTGTAGGCCGTATCGGCGCGGGCATGCCAGTACTCGGCTTCGTCGGGGGCCAGCGCGAGGGCGCGGTCGAAGGCGCCGAGGGCATCGCCGTAGCGGTCCATCGCGTCGTACCCGCAGCCGAGGGCGTACCATGCGTCGGCGTACTCGGGGTCGTCCTGGATGGCGCGGAGGAAGAACGAGACCGCCGTGGGGAAGTCCTCCAGCTCGTCGTAGGCGAGGCCGAGGTTGTAGAACGTGGCGGCGTCGCCCTCCTCGTACTCCAGCACCTGGCGGTAGCTCGCGATGGCGTCGGCGGTGCGGCCGAGGTTGGCGAGGGCGTTCCCCCGGTTGTACCAGGCCGAGGCGAAGTCCTCGCTGATGGCGAGGGCGAAGTCGTAGCTGTCGACGGCCTCGGCGTAGCGGCCCATCCGGTTGAGCACAATCCCCCGGTTATACCACGCGTTCTGGGCGTAGGGGTCGAGGTCGATCTGGTGGTCGTAGGCGTCGACGCTCTCCGCGAGGCGGTCGAGCTGGTCGAGGCTGAAGCCGAGCTCGTACCACACCTCGGGGTGCTCGGCGTCGAGCTCGGCGCAGCGGCGGAACGCCTCGACGGCCTCGGCATGGCGGTCGAGCCGCTGGAAGGCAAGGCCGCGGTTGAAGAGGGCGTCGGCCTGGACGGGGTCCACCTGGAGCGCGCGCTCGTAGGCGTCGAGGGCCTCCTCGGTGCGGCCGAGCGTGTCGAGCGTCACGCCACGGTTGATGAGGGTCTCGGGGTCGGCCGGGTTGACGGCGAGGGCGCGGTCGTAGGCCGCCAGGGCCTCCTCGTGGCGTTCGAGGTGGTTGAGGAGGATGCCACGCCGGAGCCACGCGTCGGAGGCGAACGGCTGCGCTTCCAGCGCACGGTCCACGACGGCGAGGGCGTCGTCGAACCGCGCGGCCTCGAAGTAGAACGTGGCGATGACCTCGAGGGCGTCGGCGTCGAAGTAGCCGGGGGTGCCGCTCTGGAGGTGCCGCTCGTAGGCGGCGACGAGCTCGCGGAGGGCGTCCTCTCGGGCCGGGTCGTCGAATTCGTCGAACTCGAAATCGAACATGCGCTGACGCCGGGAAGGAGGGAGCGAGCGGCCCGGGGGAGGCGATCCGCTGGGCGTATTATACAGGGGGCACCGGTGCGACGCAAGCCGCGCCGACGCCCCTCGCCCGCTCTATACGAAGGCCTCGGTGGAGGTTCCACGAGGGCGGGAAATATGGGGCCGCACGCCGCGTCGCGTGTTGCGGATTCGGTGGAGATCGGCGCCCTTCTCCTTCCCGCTCAACGTTTTACCTGCAGCCCTTTGCTCCTCTCGTTCGAAGGCATCGACGGCAGCGGGAAGAGCACGCAGGCGCGGCTCCTGGAGGCGTACCTCCGCGACGCCGGGCGCTCCGTGCTGCTCGTGCGGGAACCGGGGGGCGCCACGCTCTCCGAGCGGGTGCGCGAGCTCCTGCTCGATCCAGCGCTGGACATCGCCCCCTTCGCCGAACTCCTGCTGTTCTCGGCCGCGCGCCATCAGCTCGTCGAAGAGGTGATCAGGCCTGCGCTGGCGGCCGGGACGGTCGTCCTGTGCGACCGGTTCTTCGACTCGACGACGGCCTACCAGGGTGGTGGTCGCGGGCTCGCAGAGACGGAGTGGCTCGACGCCTTTCACCGCCGGGTCACGGGAGGCCTCGTGCCGCGCCGCACCTACCTCCTCGACGTGCCGCCGGAGGTCGGCGCGGGCCGCCGCGCCGACCGGGTGGCCGATCGGATGGAAGCGGGCGGCGCTGCTTTTTTTGCGCGCGTCCGCGAGACGTACCTCGCCCTCGCTGAGCGCGAGCCGGACCGGCTTAGTGTCCTGGACGGGACGCGGCCCGAAAAAGACCTCCACGCCGCGATCGTCGCCGACGTGGAGCGGCTCTTCGCAGCGGCGCTGTGAGCGGCGCCGGATGCCTGCGTAGGTTTGCCCCGATGCCTTCGCCCGCCATGTCGCTCCCCCAGGCCCAGCTCGACGAAGTCCGCCGTCGCTTCCGCGACTCGCTCAAGGCGCGCGGGCAGCGGCAAACGCCTGAGCGCTTCGCCATCCTGGAGGCCGTCTACGCCGCCACCGACCACTTCGACGCGGATACCCTCTACGCCCGCCTCAAAGCGCAGGGCGTCGGCGTCAGCCGCGCCACCGTCTACAACACGCTCGACCTGCTGCTCGACTGCGACCTCGTCGTGAAGCACCAGTTCGGGAAGCACCAGGCGAAATACGAGCGGGCCTTCGCGTACTGGCAGCACGACCACCTCATCTGCCTCGACTGCGGGGAGATCCTCGAGTTCTGCGACCCCCGGCTGCACGGCATCCAGGAGACCGTTGCAGGGATCTACGGGTTCGAGGTGGACCGCCACGCGCTCACCCTCTACGGTCATTGCCGCCGCGAGGCCTGCCCGAACCGCGCTACCGCGCCTTCCTGATCTCTCATGCCCCTTCCGCTCTTCCAGGTAGATGCCTTCGCCAGCGGCCCCTTCACGGGCAACCCCGCCGGGGTCGTCCCCCTCGATGGCCCCGCCGACGCTGGCTGGATGCAGAGCGTGGCGATGGAGATGAACCTCGCCGAGACGGCCTTCTTCTACCCGGAAGGCGACGGCTACCGCCTGCGCTGGTTTACGCCGACGGTCGAGGTGGAGCTGTGCGGCCACGCCACGCTGGCCTCGGCACACGTCCTCTATGAGACGGGTCGCCTCGGTCCTTCCGATGAGGCGCGGTTCGACACCGCCAGCGGGCGGCTCACCGTGCGCGCCGAGCCGATCCCCGGCGAGGGCGGGATGCGTCTGGTGATGGACTTTCCGGCCACGCCGCCTACGGAGGTGCCCGCCCCCGAAGGGCTGGCCGAAGCGCTCGGCGTCGAGCCCGTGTGGACGGGTCAGAGTCGGGGCAACATAGTGGCCGAGCTGCCCGACGATGCCACCGTACGCGCGCTCGCGCCGGACCTGCACGCCCTCGGCGCCCTCGACACGGCCGGTGTCGTCGTTACTGCCCGCGCCGACGAAGGGAGAGGCTACGATTTCGTCTCGCGGTACTTCGCGCCGGCGCTCGGCGTGCCCGAGGACCCCGTGACGGGCTCGGCGCACTGCAAGCTGGCACCGTACTGGGCCGCTAAGCTCGGCCGCGATGCGCTCACCGGCTATCAGGCTTCGGCGCGAGGCGGCCTCGTCGGCCTCCGCGTGCGCGGGGATCGCGTGGACCTCATCGGTCAAGCCGTGACGGTCTTCGAAGGGAAACTGCTCGTGTAGCTGTTCCGATGGCGCGTACACAGCTGATGACGCCCACGCAGGTCCGCCGGACGCTCGACCGGATAGCGCACGAGTGCGTCGAGCGGAACCGGGGCACGGGGACCCTGATGGTCTTCGGGATCCGCCAGCGCGGCGTGGATCTCGCCCATCGGCTGGCCGAGTTCCTCGGCGCCATCGAAGGCGCGCCGCCGGAAGTCCACCCGCTCGACGTGGGCCCTTTCCGTGACGACCGTCCAGCAGACGCGTCGCCCCCGGCACCTTACGTTGATGCTCCCCGCGTGGACGGCCACGACGTGCTGCTCGTAGACGACGTGCTCTTCACCGGGCGCACCGCGCGGGCCGGCATCGACGCGGTGCTCCAGCACGGCCGGCCGCGCTCCATCCAGCTCGCCGTGCTCGTGGACCGCGGGCACCGCGAGTACCCGATCCGCCCGGACTACGTCGGCCGCACCATCCCGACCAAGCACGACGAGCGCATTGTCGTGGAGGCCGGCGAAGAGGCTGCCGTCTATCTAGAGGAGTAGGGAGGTTCAGCCGCCATCGCCGCCTCCTTCCTCGGCTGGCGGCTTCGGCGCGTCCTCGTCGGATGGGGGGGGCTTGGGATCTTCCTGTGGTGGCGCGGGCTCCTCCGTAGGCGATTCCTGCGGCGTGGGGACCTCTACCGGCGGCGGGGTCGGGCGCCGCGTGGTGTCACGCGGGGGCGGCGTCACGACGCGCGTAGTGTCCGGCGGCGGAGGCGGGGGGGGCGGTGTGAGGCGGAGGCGGACGGCCGACCCTTCGCGGAGGCGTGTGCCGGCGGCCGGCTCGGTCCAGCGCACCGTGTCGCTGCGCGCGCCGGGAGGATCGGGCCAGAGGCCCGCTCGTCGGAGGGTGTACTGCGCCTGCGTCATCGTGAGGCCCGCCACGTCGGGCACGACCACGCGGCGGTTGCCGAGGCCGGGGCTGAGCCAGAGCGTCACGCGTGTACCGCGCGGGACGGCGTGCCCCGCCTGAGGCGTCTGACGCGTGACCGTGTTCTTGAGGTCGTTCGGCGTGTGGAGCGTGTCGAGCGCCACGTCGCCGAGGACGAGCCCGGCCTCTTCGAGCGCCCGCCGGGCGTTGAGCTCCGAGCGCGAGCGGACATCCGGCACGCGCACCAGTTCGCGCGGGCTCGCATTAACGTAGAAGTAGACCGGACGGCCCGGCTTGACCCGTGCGTTCGGGAGCGGGTTCTGGTCTACCACCACGTCGGGGGTGAGGTTGGGATTGAACGGCTGCTCGCGGCGCTCCGCCCGGAGCCCTGCGCGCCGGAGGGCACGCTCCGCTTCGTCCGCCGAGAGCTCCCGGACTTCCGGTACCTCGACCACTGCCCCGTGCCGCGTCCATAGCGGCATCAGGGCGAAGTTGAAGAGGAAGAGGAAGGCGACGAAGGAACCCGCTAGTGCCACCAGGCCCAGCCAGAAGTAGCGGGACTTCAGGACGGGCGCGAGCCAGCGCCACCGGCCGCCGAGGCCACTGCCAGAAGAAGGGGGATAACCAGGAGGCATTCGGTGGTCGAAGGGGAGCCGCGGCGCCAAGCGCGTCCGCTCGTGGACGGCGCGAAGTATACGGTTCTGGCGAGCCCCTCCGCTTCGCCAGATCTGCATCCCGGCGGAGGAACGGTGGGCCCGGTCTCCCGTTGGAGAGGTCCGACTCCGGGGAGGCTGAACGTTGCGCTCCCGGGGGCGGTGCTCACGAGAGCAGAAACGTTCTTTTTGCGCGGGCTAGTGAAGGGTTATTGAACCCTGCTAGAGCGCTTGCAGACCCCCCAGTGGGTGCCGTATTATTGCAACCCTCGCGACGGGGTTCTAGCCTTCGGGCGCCCCCGCGGAGGACGCTTCATCGCCCCGATTGGTTGGGGCCCTTTTCAAGGCTGAAGAGATGATGAAGCGCTTGACAGGGGCCCTCGCGGCGCCGTATGTTTGCCGACCGCTTCGGGCTCATTGGGTCGCCAGTGTGCGACCCCGCCCGAAGGACGTTCTTTGAGAGACTGGAAGCATAGCGAGCCCTCGTCGGCCGCGTCCCGCTTCGGCGGGATGAGACGGCCGCGCGAGAGGTCACCCAAGAGTGTGCTGGAGGACTCGTCCTCCGGACCTCTTAATTCGAGCTCAACAGCTACGTCCTCTTCTTCGGAAGAAGGACAACTCTCTACTACGGAGAGTTTGATCCTGGCTCAGGACGAACGCTGGCGGCGGGCTTAACACATGCAAGTCGAACGAAGCCTTCGGGCTTAGTGGCGCACGGGTGAGTAACGCGTAGGCAATCTACCCTCAGCTGGGGAATAACCAGGGGAAACCCTGGCTAATACCGCATAACGTCTAGGAGTCGCATGGCCCCTAGATCAAAGCTTTATGTGGCTGAGGATGAGCCTGCGTTGGATTAGCTAGTTGGTGGGGTAAAGGCCCACCAAGGCAACGATCCATAGCGGGTCTGAGAGGATGATCCGCCACACTGGCACTGAGACACGGGCCAGACTCCTACGGGAGGCAGCAGTGAGGAATATTGCGCAATGGGCGAAAGCCTGACGCAGCCACGCCGCGTGCAGGAAGACCCCCCTCTGGGGCGTAAACTGCTTTTGTACGGGAAGAACTCCCTGGTCGCCAGGGGCTGACGGTACCGTACGAATAAGGACCGGCTAACTCCGTGCCAGCAGCCGCGGTAATACGGAGGGTCCAAGCGTTGTCCGGAATCACTGGGTGTAAAGGGTGCGCAGGCGGGCCTGTAAGTCAGGGGTGAAAGCCGACGGCTCAACCGTCGAACTGCCCCTGATACTGCAGGTCTTGAGTCCTGGAGGGGCTGGCGGAATTCGTGGTGTAGCGGTGAAATGCGTAGATATCACGAGGAACACCGGAGGTGTAGACGGCCAGCTGGACAGGAACTGACGCTCAGGCACGAAAGCGTGGGGAGCAAACAGGATTAGATACCCTGGTAGTCCACGCTGTAAACGATGGATGCTCGGTGTTGCCGCGCTTTAGCGGCAGTGCCTCAGCTAACGCGTTAAGCATCCCACCTGGGGAGTACGCTCGCAAGGGTGAAACTCAAAGGAATTGACGGGGGCCCGCACAAGCGGTGGAGCATGTGGCTTAATTCGATGCAACGCGAAGAACCTTACCCAGGCTCGAACACCAGGGGACCGTCCCTGAAAGGGGACTTCCCGTAAGGGCTCCTGGTGAGGTGCTGCATGGCTGTCGTCAGTTCGTGTCGTGAGATGTTGGGTTAAGTCCCGCAACGAACGCAACCCCTATCGCTAGTTACCAGCGGGTAATGCCGGGGACTCTAGCGAGACTGCCTGCGCAAGCAGTGAGGA
>DASPKS010000223.1:0-2222 GCA_035628035.1 Rubricoccaceae bacterium | reverse complement strand
CGCCCGAACTGCTGCGGCCTGCCGTGGAAGGCCACGCGGTCGCCTACCTGGAACGCGCGCTGCACCCATTGCACGCCCTGGAACCACACGCACTTGAGCTTGCCGCCGGAGCTGTCCTCGACGAGCAGCTCGAACCGCTTGCGCCCGGCCACCACCACGTTGCGCGCCCGCACGACGCCTACCACGGTCACGCTGTTCATCTCGGGCGAGAGCCGCGCGATGGGCGTGATGGTGGAGCGGTCGAGGTAGCGGCGTGGGAAGAAGGTGAGCAGGTCGCGCGCGGTGACGACGCCGCACTTTTCGAGCACGTCGGCGCGGCGGGGTCCGAAGCCCTTGAGGTCGCGGAGCGGCGTGTCGAAGAAGGCCATCAGCACAGCGGGAGCGTCGGAAGATACCGCTGCCCCCTGTGCCGCCCCGGCGTCAGCGGAGGTCGCGCAACGTGAGACGCCCCGGGCGCGGACGCGCCGTCACGTCGAGGTAGAGCGAGAGCCGCGAGTCACCTCGCTGCCCGTGGTGCACGCCCGCAGGCAGTCCGGCGTCGAGCCAGTCGTAAAGCGCCGACTTGATGGTGCGCTGCGCCCCGTACGGGTCCGTCGTCGAGGCGCCGTGGACGAGGTCGAGGCGATGCCGACCGGCCCCCATGGCGAGGACGAGCGCCCTCCGGGCGGCGCGCAGGGCCTCCTCGACCGTCGCGCCGTGCAGGTCGAGCACGACGGTGGCGCCGTCGTCGGTGAGGCGCATGAGCTCCTACCGGGCGCGGGGCCGGGGGTGATCGGGCCCGGGCGCGCCGTCGGTCGTGTCGGCAGGGGGCGGCACGGGATCTGGCGTGCGCACCGTGTCTCCCGCAGACGGCCCCGGCGGGGCGAGGCTGTCGCGCCGGGGCGGGCGCGCGGCCGGCGGACTGGCCGGGTCCACTGGTGGGGGGGCCGGACGCAGCGTGACGGCCCCGTTGGAGGTCTGCGCCACGACCCGGGCGCCGCCCTTGCCGAGCTGCCCCCGGAAGCGCGCTCCGGCCCCCTCGGGCGTCAGGCGACGCTCCTGGAAGGGGAGTCCCTCGTCGGCTATGCTGCCCACACGCGTGATGGCCTCCACCTCGGCGTTCGCCGCCGCCGGCAGCGCGAGCACGATGGCCCCGTTGGAGGTCTCAACCGACACGAGCTGCCCCTCGCCGATCGTCGCAACGCCCACGTCGAGCGTGCCGTTGCGGGCGCGCACGTCCACCGGCGCGGCGGCCTCCTGCACCTCGACGGTGCCGTTCTCGATCTGCACGTGCACCGCCCCTCCCACCCCGCGAATCGTGACGGCGCCCGTGGCGAGCCGGATGCGCACAGGCGTCCCGCGCGGGACGGACCCGCGCACGTCCACCGCCGTCAGGCTGGGGTCGGCGGCGCGCATCGTGAAGCGGTAGGTCGTGGCGTCGCCGGCCTCGATCACGGTGACGCCTTCGAGAATCTCGGTGGCCTCGGCATCGTCGCTGCCCCGGGCGCGGCGCGTGAAGCGCAGCGAGGCCTCCGGCCCGTCGCTGCCGGTGAGGTCGAGCGTGCCGTTGAAGCCCTCGAACACGAGCGCCCGGCCGCCCGGCGCGACGCTCCGGTCGAGCGGATCGAGCACCTCCGCCTCACCGAGCACGAGCTGCCCGGTAGGCGTCTGGTGGACGGTCGGCACATCCCGCCGGCAGCCGGCGACCACGCCGACGAGGAGGAGCAGGAGGAGGCGCGGGGACACGGGGAAGGAGACGCGAGGAGAAAGGGGAGGACGAAGGCCAAACCTGCTGGTTCACGCCTCCGACGCCAGGCGGGTGTCGAGGTTCGTGCAAACGTACAGCATCTTGGACGCGCTTCTCCCCCTTCTCCCTTCCTCCCGTTGGCTCTCGACGTGCTCTTCGCGCTCACGGGCGACGTGCGCCGCAACGCCCGCGCCGTCCGGCAGCTGCGGGCGCTCGCGGGGATGGGGCTGCACGTGCGCGCCCTCACGCTGGGACCGGGCGGGGAAGCCCCGGAGCTACCGGGTGTCGAGCTGGTGCCGCTCCCGGTGTTGAAGGGACGCGGGCCCACTTTCTTCCTCGGGGTTCACCGCGCCGTGCGGCGCCTCGCGCGCCGGATGCCCGCGCGAGTCTACCACGCGAGCGACCTCTACACGCTGCCCGCCCTTGCCGGTGCCGCGCGCTTTCACCGCGCGCGTCTCGTCTTCGACGCACGCGAGCTGTACCCCGACACGCCCGC
>DASPKS010000222.1:0-6368 GCA_035628035.1 Rubricoccaceae bacterium | reverse complement strand
CCTTCGGCTTCAACAGCGGCTACGTCGAGGATCTCTACGCGCAGTACCTCGAAGACCCCCACTCCGTCAGCGAGAGCTGGCGCGAGTTCTTCGCCGACTTTCAGCCTGGCCCCTCGTATCACCCGCCCGCCGGCTCCGACGGCGCTCCGGCCGAAGCGGCGAGCCCCGAGCCCCCGGAGGTCGCGCCGGCCCCCACGCCGCCTGCACCGGCGCCCAAGCCGGCCGCCGGGAATGGCAGCGCCGCCCCCGCGCCCACCCACCCGCAGCCCGCGCCAGCCACCCCCGCGGCACCGGCCCCGGCAGCGGCTACGGTGCCCGCACCCGAAGGCGCGAAGGTGACCCCGCTCCGCGGCGTCGGCGCGCGGATCGTGGAGAACATGGAGGCGAGCCTCGCCGTGCCGACGGCCACGAGCGTACGCACGGTGCCGGTCAAGCTGCTGGCCGAGAACCGCCGCCTCATCAACCGCCGGCAGCAGGCCGTCGGCGGCGAGAAGGTCTCGTTCACGCACCTCATCGCTTACGCCATCGTCCGCGCGCTGGCGAAGTACCCGGGGATGAACGCGACGCTCCGCGTGAGCGACGGGAAGCCTGAGCGGATCGACCCCGAGCACACCACGCTCGGCCTCGCCATCGACCAAGAGAAGGACGGGAAGCGGCAGCTCCTCGTCCCCAACGTCAAGCGGGCGCAAGGGCTCTCCTTCGCCGAGTTCCTCGGCGCCTACAACGACGTCATCAAGCGCGCCCGCACCGGCGCGTTGGAGCTCCCCGACTTCCAGGGCACGACGGCCACCCTCACCAACCCCGGCATGCTCGGCACGGCGATGAGCGTGCCGCGCCTGATGGCCGGGCAGGGCGTGATCGTGGGCGTGGGCGCCATCGGGTACCCGCCCGAGTACGCGGGTGTGCCGGAGGAGGAGCTCTCGCGGCTCGGCCTGAGCCCCGTGATGACGCTCACCTCCACGTACGACCACCGCGTCATCCAGGGCGCCGAGAGCGGCGAGTTCCTCGCCTACATCGCCAGCCTCCTCCTCGGAGGCGACGACTTCTACGGGCAGGTCTTCCGCAGCCTCGGGCTCTACACCCCGCCCTTCCGCTGGACGCCCGACACCACGCCCGCCTTCCGCCGCGCCGGCCTCGGCGAGGGCGAGACGGCGCCCGTCGAGAAGCAGGCGCAGGTGCTCCAGCTCATCCGCGCCTACCGCGTCCGCGGCCACCTCCTCGCCGACACCAACCCCCTCGGCTACGAGCCGCGCACGCACGTCGAGCTCGACCCCGCCTCGTATGGGCTGACGATCTGGGACCTCGACCGCACGTTCCTCACCGACGGCCTCGCCGGAAAGGAGCGGCTGCCGCTCCGCGAGATCCTCGACCTCCTCTGGGACACCTACACCGGCCACATCGGGAGCGAGTTCATGCACCTCTCCGAGCCGGCCGAGAAGGACTGGCTCGTCGAGCGGATCGAGCCGCAGCACTACCGCGAGCCCATCGCGCCGGCCCAGAAGCAGCGGCTGTTCGAGAAGCTCAACGCCGCCGAGGCGCTCGAGCAGTTCATCCACACGAAGTACATCGGGCACAAGCGGTTCTCCCTCGAAGGGGCCGAGGCGATGATCCCCATCCTCGACCTCCTCTGCTCCGACGCCGCCGACCAGGAGGCCGACGAGGTGGTCATCGGGATGGCGCACCGCGGCCGCCTCAACGTCCTCACCAACCTCATCGGGAAGCCCTACCGGAAGGTGTTCGACGAGTTCGAGGGGACCGTGGACCCCGCGAGCGTACAGGGCTCGGGCGACGTGAAGTACCACCTCGGGCAGGAGGGCGTCCACACCGCCCCCAGCGGCGCGACGGTCAAGCTCACGCTCGCCTCCAACCCGAGCCACCTGGAAGCGGTCAACCCCATCGTGGAGGGGATGGTCCGCGCGAAGCAGCAGCGGATCGCGGAGGCCAACCTCAAGGTCCCCGAGAAAGAGCTGCGCGACCGAGTGATCCCCATCCTCATCCACGGCGACGCGGCGTTTGCCGGGCAGGGCGTCGTGGCCGAGACGCTCAACCTCTCGCAGCTCGAGGGCTACCGCACGGGGGGGACCATCCACCTCGTCGTCAACAACCAGATCGGGTTCACCACGCTCCCGATGCACGCGCGGAGCTCGGTCTACGCGACCGACATCGCGCGGATGATCCAGGCGCCGATCTTCCACGTCAACGGCGACGACCCGGAGGCGTGCGTGCGCGTGGCGCGGCTGGCGCTCGACTACCGGCAGGTCTTCAACAAGGACGTCGTCATCGACCTGATCTGCTACCGGAAGTACGGCCACAACGAGGGCGATGAGCCGGGGTACACCCAGCCGCTGATGTACCGGAAGATCGAGGGGCACCGCTCCGTGCGGAAGCTGTACCTCGAGCACCTCCTCCGGCGCGGTGAGATCAAGCCGGAAGAGGCCGAGCGCGTCCTGGACGACTTCCGACAAAAACTCGACCGCGCCTTCGAGGAGACGAAGGAGCTCGCGCAGCAGCGGAAGGAAGCCGACCCCGTTCCCCCGTCGGTGCCCCTCCCGCGGACCGAGAAGGTCGAGACCCGCGCTCCGCGCGAGACGCTCGAAAAGGTCGTCCGCGCGCTAGTAGACATCCCGGAGGAGTTCAACGTCCATCCCAAGCTGGGCCGCCAGCTCGCCCGCCGCGACGAGCTCTTCCAGAAGGGCCAGATCGACTGGGCCTTCGCCGAGGCGCTCGCCTTCGGGAGCCTCTTGCTGGAGGGCACGCCCGTCCGCCTCACCGGGCAGGACTCCGGGCGCGGCACGTTCTCGCAGCGCCACGCCGTCCTCCACGACCAGCAGACCGGCGGGCGGTACATCCCGCTCAACCACGTGGGCGAGGGGCAGGCCCGCTTCCAGGTCTACGACAGCCTGCTGAGCGAGTACGCCGCGCTCGGGTTCGAGTACGGCTACTCCGTCGCCGAGCCCGAGGCGCTCGTGCTGTGGGAGGCGCAGTTCGGCGACTTCGTCAACGGCGCGCAGATCCTCATCGATCAGTTCCTCTCCGCCGCCGAGGCGAAGTGGGGGCAGACCAGCCGCATGGTCCTCCTCCTCCCGCACGGGTACGAGGGGCAGGGCCCCGAGCACTCCTCCGCACGGCCCGAGCGGTTCCTCCAGCTCGCCGCCGAGGACAACCTCATCGTCGCCAACTTCTCGACGCCCGCGAGCTACTTCCACGCGCTCCGGCGGCAGGTGAAGCGCGACGTGGCCAAGCCGCTCATCGTGATGACGCCGAAGAGCCTGCTCCGCCACCCGCAGGCCGTCTCCACCGTCGAGGACCTCACCGAGCGCGACTTCCAGCCGTTCCTCCCGGCCGACACCGACCCGCAGGCGGCGCGTCGCCTCGTCCTCTGCACCGGGAAGGTCTACTACGATGCGCTGAAGGCCCGCGAAGGGCTGCCGAACCCCGCCGAGGTGGCCCTCGCCCGCGTCGAGCAGCTCTACCCCTTCCCGGAGGCGGAGGTGCGCGCCGAGCTGGAGCGGTTCCGCCACGTCGACGCCGTGGTGTGGCTGCAGGAGGAGCCGGCCAACATGGGCGCGTGGTTCTACCTGCGGCCCCGGCTCGACCTCCTCCTCGATGGGCTCCACGGTGACTGCCACCGCCGCGCGCTCTACGCCGGCAGGGCAGCGGCCGCGAGCCCGGCCACCGGCAGCGCCGCCCGCCACGCGGCAGAGCAGGAGGCGATCCTCCGCGCCGCCCTCGGCCGCCAGGCCAACGCAGACGAGGCCGCCGCGGCGACCACCAACCCCGAGCGTCCGGAGTAACCGGCCTCCGGGCGACCTCCCACGAAAAAGCCCGCCCCGGGAAAAACGGGGCGGGCTTCTCCAAAAGAGCGAGCAGGAGGCTCAGTGCTGGTGCGTGTACCGGCGGGAGTTCCGGAACGCCTTCTGGCGCGCAAGGCGCTTCTCCTCGGAAGGCGGCGTGAACGCCATGTTGTCGCGGTAGATGCGGAGCACGCGGCTGCGGTTCACCGCCCGCTTGAAGCGGCGCAGCGCGCGGTCGATCGACTCTTTGTCGCGGACCTTGATGCCGATGGACAAGGGGGATACCTCCTGCTGGGACTCGGAAAATCGGGGTGCGCCGTGAGGGCGCAGACCCCAAACCTACGGCCGAAACCCCGCTAGGTTCAACCATTCCGGGTTTTCGGAATCGTGAAAACCGGGCCAATGCCCGCCGGCTCGGCGCCCCCGGCGCGCGTAATCTCCGCCCCCTAGGTCCCCTCCACCATGGATCTCGTCCTCGCCACGCGCAACCCCGGCAAGGTGGCCGAGCTGGCCGTGCGGCTGGCCGCCCTCCCGGTTACGCTCCATGCGGCGGCGGACTTCCCGGCCGCACCGGAGGTCGAGGAGGACGCTGACACGCTGCACGGGAACGCCGAGAAGAAAGCCCGCGCCCTCCTCGAAGCCACCGGCCTCCCCGCGCTCGCGGACGACACCGGGCTCGAAGTGGACGCTCTCGGCGGCGCGCCGGGGGTCTTCTCTGCGCGCTACGCCGGGCCCGCAGAAGATGCCGTCGCCAACCGGGCGAAGTTGCTCGATGCCATCCGGGGCGAGGCGAATCGCCGGGCCCGCTTCCGCTGCGTGCTCGCCTTCGCCGAAGGGCCCGGCGTGCTCTTCTTCGATGGGGTCTGTGAGGGGACGATCACGAAAGAAGAGCGTGGCGCCGAAGGCTTCGGCTACGACGCCCTCTTCGTACCCGACGAGGGCGATGGCCGCACGTTCGCCGAGATGACGAAGGAGGAAAAAAACCGGATCTCCCACCGGGGCCGTGCGCTCGATCTGTTCGCCGCCTTCCTCCAGCAAAAACTCGCCTGATGGTCGCGCTGGTCCAGCGGGTCACCGGAGCGCGCGTGGACGTGGACGGGGCCCCCGTCGGCGTCATCGGCGCGGGGCTGCTCGTCCTCCTCGGCGTCCACCGCGACGACACCGAGGCGGAGGCCGACTGGCTCGCCGAGAAGCTTACCCGCCTCCGCATCTTCCCCGACGAAGACGACAAGATGAACCGCTCGCTGCTCGACACCGGCGGCGAGGCCCTCGTCGTCTCGCAGTTCACGCTCTACGGCGACGCGCGGAAGGGGAACCGCCCCTCGTACGTCGAGGCCGCACCGCCCGAGGCGGCCGACCGGCTGTACCGCTACTTCACGGAGCGCCTCTCGGAAGCCCTCGGCCGGCCCGTCCCGACAGGCGTGTTCGGGGCGAAGATGACCCTTCACCTCGTGAACGACGGGCCGGTGACGCTGTGGGTGGAGCGGGCGCCGGGCGAGCGCGGGAGTGGCGGTGCGTAACATCGTCCACCTGCCGCCTGCCGCTATGCTCCGTCTCTTCCCGCTCGCGCTCCTCATCGCCCCGATGGCCGCCGCTCAGCCCCGCGCCTACGTCCTCCACCACGCCCGCATCTACACGGTCAACCCGGCCCAGCCAACGGCGACGGCGATGGCCGTGGAAGACGGTCGGATCGCCTCGATAGGAACGGAGGCCGAGGTGCTCGCGGTCTACCCCGACTGGCCGCGCGTGGACGCGGGAGGCCACACGGTGATCCCCGGGCTGATCGACGCTCATGCGCACCTGATGGGCCTCGGGCAATTCCTCACGCAGGTGGATCTCGTCGGGACGGCCTCGAAGGCAGAGGTCATCGAGCGGGCGCGAGCCTTCGCGGAGACACTGCCCGAAGGGGCATGGCTGATGGGACGGGGATGGGACCAGAACGCGTGGCCCGCCGCGCCCGACGGCACGCACCCCTTCCCAACGCGGGCCGACCTCGATGCCGTCTTCCCCGACCGGCCCGTCTACCTCCGCCGTGTGGACGGCCACGCCGGCTGGGTCAACACGGCCGCCCTCCGCGCCCTCGGCATCGCCCCAGAGACGCGCGCCCCGGAGGCGCCCCCAGGCGGCGCCATCGAGGTAGACGCGGCCGGGCGGCCCACCGGCATCTTCCTAGATGCGGCCGAGGAGCAGCTCATCGAGAACGTCGTCCCGCCGCCGAGCCGGGCCGAACTGGAGGAGCGGCTCCGCCGAGCGCTGGCGATGACGGCGCGCTACGGCCTCACGGGCGTCCACGAGGCGGGCGTCCGGCCCGACACGCTGGCCGTCTACCAGGCCGCGTTAGAGGCCGGCACCTTCTCGATCCGCAACTATGCCATGATCGAGGGCCCGGGTGCGTTGCTCGACTCGATCTGTACGGGGGGGCCGATCCTCGGCGCCAGCGGGCGGCTGTGGATGCGCGCCCTCAAGCTCTACATGGACGGCGCGCTCGGCAGCCGCGGCGCTGCCCTCCTCGCAGACTACGCCGACGACCCCGGCAACCGGGGGCTCCTCCGCTATACCCCGGAGGCGTACCGC
>DASPKS010000221.1:0-43438 GCA_035628035.1 Rubricoccaceae bacterium | reverse complement strand
CAGGGCGTCGAACACCTCCGCCACGACGGGTTGCGGGCGGTCCGTCGTCAGCGAGAGCACAACGTCGCCCCGGGCGGGGTTCATGGAGGCAAGCAAAAGGCGGAGTGAGGAACCCTCCGCATCGGGCTCGTTGGCATCGCCGCAAACGCGGACGCGGCAGTCGTCAATGGTCACAACGTAGACGTCGTTGCTGCCGACGCTCGTCAGCGTAAAGGTGCCTGCTTGGGCGGCGCCACGGAAAGCGCCGGTCAGGGCCAGCCGGCCGAAGTGTGGAGCCGACCCGATCCCCCACCCCCGGTCCGCGTTCGTCCCCCCGATCAGAGTTCCGTCGAGGACGTCGCCGTCCATGTAGTCCACGAAGAACCCGTCGGTAAACCCGCGACTGGTGAGGGTCAGGGTCTGGTTCGGCGCGTCGAAGGTGGAGGGTCCGGCATCGATGTAGCCCGTGACGGCGACGGAAACGCCCGCGCAGCAGGGATACGAGAGGGCGAGGTCGTTCCCGATGTCGAACCCAGCCCCTCCGCCCCGGCGGCCCCACTGGAGCGCACCGGAGCTCTCGTCGAGTTGCGCGACGAGGACGTCCGAAGCGCCGGCGCTCGTAAGCACGTCGGTGCCGACGAGGATCGTGCCCTCGAAGGAGCCCGTGACGTACACCCCGCCGAAGCCGACGACGTCGATCCCGCGGCCGTAGTCAAAGCCCCCGCCGCCGACCTGCTGCGCCCACACCACGCTGCCCTGGGGGTCGATGCGGAAGGCGAAGAGGTCGGAGTTCCCCCGACTCTGCATCGGGATGGTCCCGAAGAATGCGACCCCACGGAACGTGCCGACGGCCGCGATCACATCTCCCACCCGCTCATCGCTCACGGCGACGTTCCAGATCCCATCGCTCTCCGGCCCTCCCACCGACCGGGCCCACAGGACCGCGCCGTCGGGGGCGTACTTCACCAGGAAGCCGTCGGAAGAGCCGGCCGAGGTCAGCGTGTCGGCCTCGAACCAGGCGGTGCCCTCGTACCCTCCCCCGAAGTAGGCATTGCCCTCGTCGTCGAGGGCGATCCCCCTTCCGGTGTCCTGACCCACCCCGCCGCCCTGGCGGACCCAGAGCAAGTTACCGTTGGGGTCGTATTTGGCGAGGAAGGCGTCGAAGTCGCTCCGCGTGGTGAGCGTGGTGTCGGGGTTGTCGCCCCCGTCGAAGGTGGCGACGCCCGTGAAGTAGCCCGCCACGAAGACGTTGCCGTCGCCGTCGAAGGCGACCCCCTCAGCGAAGTCGTTAAACACGGACGTACCGCCGCGCCGCGCCCAGAGCGGCTGGCGCTGGCTGTCGTACTTCACGACGAAGAAGTCGCCCTGCCCCGCGCTCGTCAGGCTCACCGTGCCGAAGGTGGCCGTCCCCTCGAAGGTCCCCACAACGGCGGTGTTGCCCGCCACGTCGACGGCGGCGTCCTCGCCCACGTCGCTCGCTGTACCCCCACCGCGTTCGGCGCCGATGACGTAGTCCTGGGCGAGAGCAGGGGAGACGGCGAGCGCGAGGAGGAAAAGGAGGGTAGGACGCATGAGGACGGGTGGTGGAACCTAGGGGAAGATAGGGTCCGTCGAAGGGGCGCCTCTTCCGAACCGCTGCTCCCCCATGCTCTTCCCCATCAGCGACGACGACCGCCACCTCAACGGGCGGGCCGTCGTCACGATCACCCTCATCCTCGCGAACCTCGCGCTCTTCGTCGTCCAGCTCTCGGACCCCGCGTTTACGTACGGGTGGAGCATGGTCCCTCAGGAGATCACGACGGGGGAGGACCTCGTCAACAGCGCGCCGCTCCCTGAAGAGGACCCCAATCGGGAGATCTCGAAGCCCAGCCAGCTTCCTCAGCGGCCCGGCCCCGGCCCGGCCCCGCTAATCTACCTCACGATCCTCTCGGCAATGTTCATGCACGGCGGGATCGCCCACATCTTCGGCAACATGCTCTACCTGTGGATCTTCGGAGACAACGTGGAGCACCGGTTCGGGTCGAAGACCTTCCTCTTGTTCTACCTCGTCAGCGGGGTGGCAGCCACGTTCGCCCAGCTCGCGCTCGACCCCGACTCCCTCATCCCGAACCTCGGCGCGAGCGGGGCCATCTCTGGGGTGCTCGGGGCGTACCTCGTGCTCTTCCCGCGCAACCGTGTAAACGCGATCTTCTTCTACACCGTCGTCGCCGTGCCGGCGTTCGTGGCGCTCGGGCTGTGGATCGTGTTCCAGTTCGTCAATGGGTACGGGGCCATCGCGGCGACGGAGCAGACGGGCGGGGTGGCCTATGGCGCCCACATCGGGGGCTTCCTGGCGGGGGTCGTGCTCGCCTTCGTCCTGCGCGGGCGGGGGGTCCACGAGCGGCCGAATGCGCTCACGCGGGCCGACCCCCGCTCGCGCCCCTTATGGTAGGACGCGGTCGGGCCAAGAATCCCCGGCGAAGGCCGGATCCGCCGGGGGTAGCATCGGTTTAACCCGTAGCGTACATTGAGTCCAAACGACCGCACCCCGATGCGCCTGTTTACCACGATTCTCCTCGCCGCGCTGATCGGCCTGCCCGCGTCGGCCCAGTCCTTGGGCGCGGCCAGTAGCCCCCTGTTTCTCCTCGCGTCGGCGGATGTCCCCAGCGGGCCTGCCTTCACGGAGTCGGGTCCCCTCGCCTGGCTGACGCTGCTCGACGCCGGCAGTGGCCCGGAGACGCCGGGGCGGTTTGCGCTCAGCCCCGCGCGCCCGAACCCCTTCACGGTCAGCACCCGCTTGACGCTGACCATTGAGCGGAACGAGGCCGTGCAGGTGGCAGTGTTCGATGCGCTCGGCCGCCGCGTGGCGCTCCTCCACGACGGCGCCCTCCCGGCAGGCACCCACGCAGTCGTGTTCGAGGCGGGTACCCTCCCCGGCGGGCTCTACGTGGTGCGTGTGATGGGCGCAGACGGGAGCACGGCCGTTCGTCCCATCGTGCTCTCGCGCTGAGCACGACCCTCGCTTTTCGGAGCCCCGCGCCGGACGATTCGGCGCGGGGCTTTTTCGTAGATAGCACCCCTGACCGATTAGTTACGGGAGACGCCTTCGGCCCCTCAACCGGATGGCTGACGAAACCTCCTAGACGGGGTACGGTCTAACGCCGAGCGCGGCCCCCCGCGTCCCTCGCCCCTTCCACCCACCTCCTCTCACCATGGCCGATCAGATCAACACCAATGGCGGCGACCGCGGCGGCGCCTCCACCGCCATCGTCGCCATCATTGCCGTCGTGGCGATCCTCCTCCTCGTCTGGTTCTTCTTCCTCCGCGGCGGTGCCGCGCCGGATGCCGGGCAGGACATCGACGCCGACATCGATGTGGACGTGCCGGAGGAGGTGGTGCCCGAAGGGAACTGACGCTCACTCCGGTATGCGAACCTCGAGCCCCGTCTCCTGCCGGCAGGAGACGGGGCGTTCTTGTTGGAGGGAGGGGGTAGGTTAGGGGCTCCGACTCGTCCCGCTTCTATGCCCAATCGCTCCGCTGCCGTGGTCCCCTCGCTGGGGGAATCCCCCGCCCGGGTAGGGGCCGCAGTAGACGGGAGAAAAGCGTTCAGCGGGGTGTGCATCGCCCTCGGTGTCCTGTTCCTCTACGACCTGGGCGGGACGCTCGCGCTGAATCGGGGGACCTTCACGTACAGCCTCGACGATCCCTACATCCACCTCGCACTTGCTGAGGGGATTGCGGGTGGGCACTATGGGATCAATCCGGCTGAGCCGTCGGCGCCGTCGTCGAGCCCGCTATGGCCGTTCCTGCTGGCGCCTTCCGCGTGGTTGCCAGGTGGGGAGCTGGTCCCGCTCCTGTTGAACGTGGTCGCCGCCCTCGCGGCGGCCTACGTGTTCACGCACTTGGTCCACAACCTCTTGCCTGGTGTGGTCCCCTTTACCGTCTCGGCGCTCGTGGTGGCGATGGCGCTCGCGACCAACCTCGTAGGGCTGGTGTTTACGGGGATGGAGCACGCCCTCCACGCGGCGCTGTCGGCCGCCGCTGCCTGGGGGCTCATTCGCGAGCAGGAGGAGGGACGGCTGGCGAGGTGGGTGCCGGCCGTACTCATCCTCGGCCCACTCGTCCGGTACGAAGGCCTGGCGCTGACGGTGCCGGCAGTGGCCTACCTTTTCGTGCGGGGACACCGCGCCGCTGCAGCCGGCGTAGCCCTCGGCGTAGCCGCCGGGCTGGGCGCGTTCGCGTTGTTCCTCCACGGGCTCGGGCTCAGCCCGCTACCCACATCGATCTACGCGAAGTCGCCCGTGCTGGCGGGTGGGAGCCGGGGTACGTGGGTACTGGATCTGCTGCGGCGGATCACGTCGACGGACGGGATGGTGGTCGTCGGAGCCGCCCTGGTTTTCTTGGAAGCTGCCATCTTCAGCCGGAAGCACCACTGGGCCCTCGCGGCGTGGGCGCTCGCAGCGGCCGTGCTCCACGTCGTGGCTGGGCAGTTCGGCTGGTTCGGCCGGTACGAGCCGTACCTCATCGCCGTGCTGCTCCCCGTCTTGCTCTACCTCTTCCGCGAGCCCCTTCGGCGGGCCGTCGTGGGGGTGCCCGTAGGGCGGGTGGCCGTTTACGCTCTCGCTGCTGCGCTCGTCACGAGCCCGCTGCGCGTGTATGCGACGGCGGCCACGCCACTTGCCGCGCGCAATATCTACGAGCAGCAGTACCAGATGCACCGGTTTGCGCGAGCCTACGACGCGCCCATCGCCGCCAACGACATCGGGTGGGTCTCCTTCCAAAACCCCCACTACGTGCTCGATCTCGCCGGGCTCGCCTCGAGGGAAGCCCTGATGCGCCGAATGGCTGCCGACCCCTCGCCGTGGATGGATACCCTTGCCGCCCGCCACGACGTCCACTTCGCGATGATCTACGAGGAATGGTTCCCCGAGCGGCCGGCTCGTTGGGTCCACCTCGGGACGCTCCGCCTCGGCCACATCCGCCTCGTCACCGGCGGGGATGCCGTCGCCTTCTTCGCCCTGGACGCGGAAGGCGCCACGCGAGCCCAGGCGGTGCTTCCGGCGTTCGTGCGGTCTCTGCCCCCCGGCGTCCGGTTCGCCTACGGACCCGGCACAGCGCGTGGAAACAAAAAAGCCCCGCCACCGGGGAGGTAGCGGGGCTCCACGAAAAGGCAGGGGTCGTCACTCCTGCCCTTCGGCGGTCTTCTGGGGACGCTCAGCGTCGTCGGGCTCCGGTGCCTCCTTCGGCGCGCGGCGCGCGGACGGCTTCTTCGTCTTGAAGAGGAGCGCGTCCTCGGGGCCCTTGTGGTCGACGGTGATCTTCGAGCCGGCCTGGAGGTCTGCCGTGAGGATAGCCTCGGCCATCGGGTCCTCAACGTACTTCTGCAGGGCGCGGCGAAGCGGGCGCGCGCCGAACTGCGGGTCATACCCCTTCTCGACGAGGAACTCCTTCGCCGCGTCGGTGAGCTCCACCTCGATGCCGAGGTCGGAGATCCGCTTGAAGAGGTCCCGCTGCATGATCTCGATGATCTCGAAGATGTGCTTCTTCTCCAGCGGGTGGAATACGATGACGTCGTCAATGCGGTTGAGGAACTCGGGGTTGAACACCCGCTTCAGCGCGTCCTCCACCGTCGACTTCATCTTGGCGTAGTCGAAGGCCGTCTCGGCGAGGGCGAAGCCGATCCCCTTCCCGAGGTTCTTGATGTCGCGCGCCCCGATGTTGCTCGTCATGATGATGATGGTGTTCCGGAAGTCCACGCGGCGGCCGAGACCGTCGGTGAGGATCCCATCATCGAGCACCTGGAGGAGGATGTTGAACACGTCGGGGTGCGCCTTCTCGATCTCGTCGAGGAGGACCACTGAGTAGGGCTTGCGGCGAACCTTCTCGGTGAGCTGGCCGCCCTCCTCGTAGCCGACGTACCCCGGCGGCGCCCCCACGAGGCGGGACACGGAGAACTTCTCCATGTACTCGCTCATGTCGATCCGAATGAGGGCGTCCTGGCTGTCGAAGAGGTACTCGGTGAGCCGCTTGGCGAGCTCGGTCTTGCCCACACCCGTGGGGCCGAGGAAGATGAACGAGCCGATGGGGCGCTTGGGGTCCTTGAGCCCGGCGCGCGTGCGGCGGATGGCGCGGGCGAGCTTCTGGATGGCCTCTTCCTGCCCGACGACGGAGCCGGTTAGCGCGTCCTCCATCTTGAGGAGCTTCTGGCCCTCGGTGACGGCCACCCTGTCCACCGGGATGCCCGTGATCATGGCCACCACCTGCGCGATGTCGGCGTCGGTTACGTCATAGACTTGCTGCTCGGCCTGGCGCTCCCACTCCGCCTTCGCGTTGTCGAGCTCCTCCTGGAGCTTCTTCTCGCGGTCGCGGAGCCGCGCCGCTTCCTCGAACTTCTGGCTCTTGACGACCTGGTTCTTCTCTTCTCGCACCTTCTCGATCTCCTCCTCCAGCTCCACCATCTCCTTCGGGACGCGGATGTTCGAGAGGTGGACCCGGGCACCCGCCTCGTCCATCACATCGATGGCCTTGTCGGGAAGGTGGCGGTCGGTGACGTACCGCTCGGAGAGCTTCACGGCGAGGTCGAGCGTGCCCTCCACGTACCGGACGTTGTGGTGCTCCTCGTACTTCTCCTTGATCTGCTGGAGGATCTGGAGCGCCTCCTCCGGCGTGGCGGGGTCGACGATGATCTTCTGGAAGCGGCGGTCGAGCGCGCCGTCCTTCTCGATGTACTGGCGGTACTCGTCGAGCGTCGTCGCACCGATGCACTGGATCTCGCCGCGCGCGAGCGCAGGCTTGAACATGTTCGACGCGTCGAGGGAGCCCGAGGCGCCGCCGGCGCCGACCAGCGTGTGCAGCTCGTCGATGAAGAGGATCACGTCGGGGCTCTTCTCGAGCTCGTTCATGACCGCCTTCATCCGCTCCTCGAACTGGCCGCGGTATTTCGTCCCGGCCACGAGGGCGGCGAGGTCGAGCGTGACGATCCGCTTGTCGTAGAGGACGCGGCTCACCTTCCGCTGGATGATCCGGAGGGCGAGGCCCTCCGCGATGGCGGTCTTCCCCACGCCGGGCTCGCCGATGAGCACGGGGTTGTTCTTCTTCCGCCGCGAGAGCACCTGGGCCACGCGCTCGATCTCCCGCTCGCGGCCGACGATCGGGTCGAGCTTGCCCTCTTCGGCGAGCTTGGTGAGGTCGCGGCCGAAGTTGTCGAGGACGGGGGTCTTGCTCTTCTCTGCCATCTTCTGTCGGGGGCTGGGGCCGCTGCTTTCGCGGCCGGGGTCGTCGCTGAGGGCGGCACGGGGGGAGGCCTTCCCGCCGAGGATCGCGTCGAGCTCGGCGCGGACGCCGTCGTACGTCACGGAGAACCCCTGCTGGAGGATCTGCGCGGCGATGTTCTCGTCGTCGCGGAGGAGGCTGAGCAGCAGGTGCTCGGTCCCGATCACCTCGCTCTTGTAGAGCTTGGCCTCGAGGTAGGTGATCTTGAGCACTTTCTCGGCCTGCTTCGTGAGCGGGATGTTGCCGACGGTGAGGGTGCCGCCGGAGGAGCGGACGGTGTCCTCGACGGCCTTCCGGAGACGGGGGAGGTCGCACCCGAGGTTGCGGAGGATCTTCACAGCGATCCCCTCGCCCTCCCGGATGATCCCGAGGAGGAGGTGCTCGGTGCCGATGTAGTCGTGCCCCAGCCGGATGGCCTCTTCCCGGCTGTAGGAGATCACGTCGCGCACGCGGTTGGAGAAGTTGCCTTCCATCAGGGGATCAGGGGGCGAGGGGGGCTCGCGTCGTTCAACAAGCGTTCCGAAAGGGCGCGGTCACGCAGCGAAGCTGGAGCCGCAGCCGCAGGTCTGGGTGGCGTTGGGGTTCTCGAAGACGAAGCCTCGCGCGTCGAGGCCGTCGTGGTAGTCGACGGTGGCGCCGAGGAGGTAGAGCCCCTGTCGCTTGTCCATGAAGATGGCGACGCCGTCCTGCTCGAACTCGAGGTCGTGCTCCCGCTTCTTGTCGAAGCCGAGGAGGTAGCTCATCCCCGAGCAGCCCCCGCCCTTAACGCCGACGCGGAGGCCGTAGTCAGCGGGGATCTGCTTGTTGGCGCGGATGCGGCGGACCTCTGCGGCGGCGCGCTCGGTGAGGGCGACGGGGTTCTTCCGCTGGGTCGGAGTTTCGACGAGGGTGTCCATCGGGGAGGGCAGCAGCCGGGGCTGGGGGCGGTACTATCCGGGCGCGGCGGCACAGTTCCACCCGCATGGCCGCTTCATGGGTGGACGGCCTGGTCGGGCGCCGTGCCCCTGAAAGCTCGGTGCGAACGGCGTGCCGGACAAGCGCATAGAACGCCCTTCGGTTAGTGCAGCGACTTCTTCACGTGTCATACCCCGCCCGAATCTCCCACCTCTGGTTCGGGGCTATGAACGCGTTGGTCCTCGCCGGATGTGTCGCGGTCGAGCCGGCTGCCGTGCAGGGGTCCCCGATGCCGCCGCCGTACGACCCCGCGCTGGACTCGGTAGGCCCCATCTACGAAACGGCCGAGGTGGACCTGCCTCCTTATCCGCCCTACGACGCCGCCCGGCTCATCGACGCGGCGTACCCTGACTTCGCCCGGCGTGCGGGGATCGAGGGCCGCGTTGTCGTGCGGGCGCTCGTCAGCCCCCGCGGTGTCGTCGAAAAAGTGGAGCGGGTCTCGGGCGTCCACGAGTTGCTCGATCAGGCGGCCCTGGAGACCGTCCGGACCTTCTGGTTCACGCCAGGAGAGCTCGACGGGCAGCACGGCCGGGTGTGGACGTCCTATACGGCCGTCTTCGCGCTGGAATGAGGTCGCCTAGAACGAGCGTGCCAGCACGAGGGCTGCACGGTGCGCCTCGCTCGTGCCGCCCTCCACGTTCACCGCTTCGAGGAGGACTACGTAGATGCCGATGCGGAGGGACCCCCCTGCGTCATCCCTCCCGTCCCAGAGGAGCGTGCCCGTTCGCCCGCTGAGGTTGCCCTCTTCAAGGAAGCGGACGAGCCGCCCGGCCCCGTCATAGATCCGGGCGCGGACGAGGGCGGCGTCCGTTCCGAGCGTATAGCGGAGGGCGGCGGCCTGGCCGCCATCGGGGTCGAAGGGGGAGTCCACCGTGAGGCCTGCGTCGCCGGGCGGTTCGCCAGGCAAGACGAAGACGGAGTTGGCGCGGCCGGGCGTCCCGCCGCTGGGATCAAGCGAGGACGACCAGTTCGTCTCGTCGTTGGACGGCCCGGCTGGGTCCCGTCGCTCCAGGGCCACCCCGGTTGCGTCTTCCAGTTCGATGCGGTGCCACGCGGGGTCGTACTGGACCGAGTCCACCGTCGCCCCCTGGTACGCGATCACCACGGCATCTCCGTCGTTGTTAAGGCTCGGGAATTCCTCGGCCTCGACCGCTGCCACGCCGGGGAAGCGCACCGCGAATGCCTCGCGGTCGGCCACCACCGCAACGTGCATCCCGGGGGCGACGAGCACCGGGGTCGAGCTGATGGGGTCGGCGTCGTCCGCTCCGTCGTCGGAGAGATGGATCGTACGGAGGTCGAACAGCTTGTCTGGGCTCCGGTTGAAGAGCTCGACGTACTCGCTCCCGTCGTCGCCGGGATCGAACATCACCTCGTTCACGACGAGGTCGCCGGGGGCAGGCACGTCAGGCTCGCCGAGGAAGAGCGGCGCGTCGGTGGCGGGCATCGCGTTCCCCGCAACGTCCTCCACGCCCGCCACGGTGAGCGTGTAGAGCTGGCGCGCCTGCAGGGGCGTGGAGAGGACGAGCCGCGCCCTCGCCGAGTCCCCCTCGACGGGGTAGGCCACGCTCGCCGGCTGGCTAACCCCATCTGAAATGCTGTAGTGCGTGGGGTCTGCCGCCGTCGCGTTGACCGGCTCGCTGAAGCGAACCTCGACGGTCGTCGCGTCTACCACGAACGCCGCATCCAGGGTCGGCGGGGTACGGTCGGGCGCGAAGCCGAACGCGACCTGGGCATTCTGTGCCGGGTTGCCCAACAGGTCGCGGACACCATTGACGGTGAGGGTGTACGCTCCCGGCTCCAGTGCCGAGGCGAGCGTGAGCGTGACGGTGGGGTCAGGCGTTGCCGTGTACGCGGCGTTCGTCACCGCTGGCGAGACCGGCCCGGCAAGGGCAAAGGCGCCGGGGGCCACCGATGCCGGGTCGAGCGGCTCGTCGAATATGACCGCGAGCGACCGACCATCCGGCCCCACGGTCACCTCGACCGGGTTCGGACCGGTGGTGTCGGGGCCGAAGATGCCGTTCTGCTCGCCGGGGGTGCCCCGCTGCGGGTCGGTCGTCGTGCCCCAGTTGACGGCGAACTCGGAGGGGGCGTCGGGGTCGCGCCGCTCCAGCGAGGCGTCGGTTCCGCCCCACGAGGAGAGGTAGGGCACCGCGTCGATGGTTGTGCCCTCGAAGAGGATAGTAGGGGTGTCGCCGGTGTTGTTGAGCGTGGGGAAGCCGGGCACTTCAAGGACGAGACCGGGCGTGCCGGGGAACGCCGTGCGGAAATCCGACGAGTCGCGTACGAGCACGGCGTAGCCGCCCGGTGGGAGTGCCGTCGGCGCGGAGGCTACCGGCACCGGCGCCGCTGTACCATCCGTGAACGCGAACGCCGAGAGGTCGAACGTCGCGGTGCTGCGGTTGAAGAGCTCGACCCACTCGTTCGTGCTGGGCTGCGGGGAGGGCGGGTCGTACATCACCTCGTTGATCACGACGTCGCGCGGGGCGGGCGTCCCGAAGTCGCCGAAGAAGAACGTCGTCTGGGCCGAGGCGAGTACGTTGCCCGCGAGGTCCTCGACATTCGTGACGGTGAGCGTGTACGTCTGCGGCCCAGTGAGCGGCATGCCAAGCGTGAGCACCACGACCTCCGGGGCTCCCGGGTCGATTGTGACGGCGACAGGCTGGCCGATCCCGTTCGTGATCGTGAAGTCCTCAGGCTGGGCGACGACCGACTCCGAGAAGACAACCTCCACTTCCGTCGCACTTCGCGCCGAGGCGCCGTCGAGCTCTGGCGGCGTGGTGTCGCCGCCGCCGGCAATGGAGTTGGGCGCGCCGGGCGTCCCTGCATCCGGGTCGGTGGTGAGCCCGAAGTTTGCGGGGTCATTGCTTGGCCCGTCTACGTCGCGCCGTTCGAGCGAGCGGTTAGGGTCCGTGCCGCCCCAGCTCGGGGTGTAGGGGACGGCGTCGATGACCTCGCCGCTGCCGCTCGCACGAAGCGTCGGGGTGTCGCCGTCGTTATTGAGGGCCGGGAAGCCCGCTACGGCGAGATAGGGCACGCCAGGATAGGCCGCCTGGAACGCCGTCGCGTTGCGGACGAGCACGGCGAAGGCGCCCGGCTGGATCAGCGTGCCCGGCGGCGCCACCGTCACGGGCGTGCTCGCCTCGTCGGAGAATGTGACGGTGCCGAGATCGCGGGTTTGGCTCGACCGGTTATAAATCTCGACCCACTCGTTGGTGCTCGGCTGGGGTGCCGGCGGGTCGTACATGACCTCGTTGATCACGAGGTCGCGCGGACCGGGGACCTGGGCCGCCGCAAGCGAGGGCAATACGAACGCGAGGAGCGAGAGGGGGCGCATGCCCGAAGGTAGTATGCGCCCCCTAAATACCTGAACAGATCTGGTACCTAGGCGGCAGCCGCGCGGCCGAGATGCAGGAGAAGCACCTCGGCCATCAGGTGGGCGGCGAGGGGGAGGGCTGCCTCGTCGATGTCGAATCGCGCGTGGTGGAGGGGGTACCGCGTCTCCGGCCCCGTCGCCGACCCGACGCGCACGAGCGCGCCGGGGAGCTTCTCGAGGTACCATGCGAAGTCCTCGCCGCCCATGCTCGGGATCGGCAAGTCCTTCACCGCCTCCGGCCCGAACCGCGCCAGGACGGCCTGCCGGATCGTCTCGACCTCGGCGGCCGTGTTCATCACGGCGGGGAGGTCGTCGAGGAAGTCCACGTCCACGTCGGCGCCGTAGAGGGCACCGAGGGCGCCGGCCACGCGGCGCATCTTCTCGCGGAGGAAGGCGAACCCCTCGCGGTCAGTCCCGCGGAGGGAGCCGCCGAACTCGACCGTCCCCGGGATCACGTTGAAGGCCTCGCCGCCATGGAAGCGGGTGACCGTGAGGACGGCCGGCTTGCGGGCATCGGTGACGCGGCCGGCGAGCTGATAGAGGTGGTTGAGGATCTGCGTGGCGACCCAGATGGTGTCGACGGTCTCGTGGGGGCGGGCGGAGTGGCCGGCCTGCCCACTCGTCACGCGCATCCGCCACGGCGCGCACGCGGCGGTGAGTGCCCCCACGCGGAGCCCGAACCGCCCGACGGCCAGGGTGGGATCCACGTGGATGGCATAGATCGCCTCCAGCCCCTCCGTGGCGCCCTCGGCGATCATCCGGGGCGCGCCCGATGGGCTCTTCTCCTCGCACGGCTGGAAGAGGAGGCGGACGCTACCGGCCATCCGCCCGCGCGCCTCGTGGACCAGCAGCGCCACCCCGCAGGCGACGGCCATGTGGGCGTCGTGGCCGCAGAGGTGGGCCACACCGGCGCACTTCGACGCGTAGGGCACCTCCTTCGCATCCTGGATGGGGAGGGCGTCCATGTCAGCGCGGTAGCCGACGGTGGGGCCGGGGAGGGCCCCCGCGATCTCGACGGTGAAGCCCGTGCCAGCATAGGGCCCCGTCACGTCGAACCCCTGTTCGACGAACCACCGGCGGAGGAAGCGGCTCGTCTCATGCTCCTCGAAGCCCACCTCCGGGTGCGCGTGGAGGTGCCGCCGGAGGGCAACGAGCGTCTCACGCAGGCCGGTGTCGGTCAGCTGCGCCTCGGCGCCGCCTTCGAAGAGGAACGACGGGGAAACGGGCTCGGCCACGGGTTCACGCATCGGGAGAGGTCGCGCGCTTCAACGAGGCGATCGGGGGCGGGTTCGGGCGAGGCATCTCACGCCGGAGCGTACACGTCCTCGCGGAGGGCGCGCGCGAGGCGGCAGACGACGTCGGGGAGGCGGCCGGTCTCGGCGTAGGTCCGCCGCTGGCGCTCGCAGGAGGCCCCATGCTCGACGATCCCGAGTACGTCGCGCAGCTCGTCGGCGCAGCCGAGGCGCTCGGCCACCGGGGCGAGGCGCTCGACGAGGGCGGGGAGCCGCTCCCGGAGGGGGCCGTGGTCGCCCTCGTTCGTAAAGATCACGTCGGCGTCGAGCCCGTGCCGCGTGGCGCGCCACTTGTTCTCGCGGACGATCCACGCGTGGAGCACCTCCAGCGGGATCCCCGCCTCGTAGTGGTCGTCGAGCCACACCACGAGCGCCTGGACGAGCGCGGTGAGGGCGGCCAGCTCGCGGAGCGTGCTCGGCGCGTCGCACACGCGGATCTCCAGCGTGCCGAAGCCGGGGTGCGGCCGGATGTCCCACCAGATCTCGCGGATGGACTCGATGGCGCGCGCCCGCACGAGCGTGTTCATGAAGCGCTGGAACTCCCCGTAGTTCGCGAGGCGGAAGGGGAGGCCGGCCGTCGGCATCCCCTCGAAGATCTTGCTCCGCGCCGAGGCCAGCCCCGTGTCCTCGAAGTCGATGAAGGGGGAGGAGGCCGAGAGGGCCAGGAGGTGGGGGAGGTAGCTCGTGAGGGCGTTCGAGATGGCGATGGCCTTCTCGCCCGACGACACCCCCACGTGGACGTGCAGCCCGTAGATGAGGAGCCGTCGCGCGGGCCACTGTATGCGCTCGACGAGGCGTAGGTAGCGTTCATTCGGGTACACCTGCTGGTCGCGCCACTGCCCGAAGGGGTGCGTGCCCGCGCTGGCGAAGGCGAGCCCGAGCGCCTCGCCCGCCTCGAACAGCTCGCGGAGCGACGCCGAGAGGTCGGCCCGCGCCTCGGCCACCGTCTCGCTAATTCCCGTGATAACCTCTACCGTCGACTGCGTCAGCTCCTGCTTGATGCGGGGGTGGTCGGTGCCGAGCCGCTCCAGCAACTGGACCGACCCCGACGTGAGGTTCCACGTCCGCGGGTCGAGCACCTGCAGCTCCAGCTCAACGCCGAGCGTCGGGCGGGGCGAGCCGTGGAAGGGGATGCGGGCGGGGGCGTCGCGGACGGCGTCGGGCATGGGGCCGGCTGGGGGCGGCCCGCTAAGTAACGCACCCGGCCCGAACGAGGCAAACGGCCTCAGCGGCGGCCGTTGTGCGCCCGCGCCCGCTCGGGGAAGAGCGTGTAGAACCGCTCGACCATCGCCTCGGCCTCGGCGTGGAGGCGCTGTGCCTCGGCCTCCGTGCCGGCCCGCTCGCTGACGAGGGCCTCGAGGCGCGCCGCGCGCTCGGCCTCAGGGCTCTGGGCCAGCACCCAGTAGGCGTTCGCGCGGTCCATCGCCCGCTCGAACACGTCGGCGTCGTCGAGGGCCTCGGACGTCTCGAGGAGGGGCTGGGCGAAGAGCGCGCGGGCCTCCACCTCAGGGAGGCGGTGGGGGCCGTAGCCGGCGTCGGCCTCGTCCTCAAGCCGGAAGAAAGGGTGCGCCACGAGGGCGTCGAAGCCGAGCACCGGGTGGCCGGTGTTCTCCGCGAACGCCACCTCGTCGGCCGAGAGGGTGGACCAGTACGGCTCGACGGTGTCGAGGAGGTCGTCGAGGTCGGCCCAGTCCTCTTCGGTCGGCTGGGCGCCGAGGAGGTGGGCGCCGAGGACCCGCCGGCGCCGTCTGCGCTCCGACTCGGGAAGGGCGAAGTATGCCCAGAGGAGGCGGGCGGTCTGGAGGACGGCAACGATCCCCTCGTCGGGCACCACGTTCCGATTCGATCCCTCAAGGAGCACCGATCCATCGAGGCCGTACCGTTCAAACAGGGGATCCGCGAAGAGGACGAGGGCATCGTAGCGGAGGCCCGTCTCGCCCGTGGCGAGCAGCCGGTGCATCTCTGCCGTCGCGGACGCCTCGGCCGGCGGGGCGCCATCGCCCTCGGCGTCGAAGCCGCCTCCCTCCCAGTCATCGAAGGGGTCGTCGAAGGGGTCGTCGGCGTGGAAGTCGTCCATCCAGAGGGGGGTCGGGGGCCGCAGGACAACCCGCAGCGGCCGATCTCACTTCTCAGCGCGCCGGGGGTTCTCGTAAGGGCGTCCCAAGACGACGGCTACCCAGCGGGGTTCGCCGTCCGACGTTTCTTCGCCGGGAGCCGGTCAGAACGGGGAGGGGCGTTCGGTAACTTTGCGGAAACAGACGCTGCCCGTGCCCGAAGAGCCGCTGGTCCTCCTGGAGAACGCCGAGGTGTACGCCCCCGAGCCGCTCGGGCGGGGATGCCTCCTCCTCGGCGGAGGGCGCTTGCTGTGGATGGGGGCCGCGCCGCCCCGGCTGGAAGGGCTTACGGTGGAGGCGCTCGACCTCGGCGGGCGCCGCGTGATTCCGGGCCTGGTGGACGGCCACGCCCATGTGACGGGCGGGGGGGGAGAAGCCGGCCCCGAGACGGCGGTGCCACCGCCGCCCCTCTCGCGGCACACGACAGCCGGCGTGACGAGCGTGGTAGGCCTCCTCGGCACCGACGACACCACACGCACGACGGGGGGGCTCCTCCGACAGACCCGTGCGCTTCGCCGCGAGGGGCTCTCGGCCTGGGCGTGGACGGGGGGCTACCACCTCCCCCCGATGACGCTCACCGGCTCCGTCCGCAGCGACATCGTCTTCCTGGAGGAGGTCATCGGCTTCGGCGAGCTGGCGATCTCGGACCACCGCTCCAGCCAGCCCACCTTCGACGAGGTCGTGCGCGTGGCGGCCGACTGCCACGTGGCGGGTCTCATGACGGGGAAGGCCGGTGTGCTCCACCTCCACCTCGGCGACGGCGAGCGGGGCCTCTCGCTCGTCCGCCAGGCCCTCGACGAGACCGAGCTCCCCCCGCGCACCTTTCACCCGACCCACGTCAACCGCCGCCGCGGGCTGTTCGAGGAGGCCCTCGCCCTCGCCGAGCGCGGCGTAACCATCGACGTATCGGCGTTCCCGCCCGAGCTCGCCGACGCCGACGAGGTAGTCGCCGCCGACGCGGTGGTCCGGTACCTCGACGCCGGGCTGCCGCTGGAGCGCCTCACGGTCTCCTCCGACGGCGGCGGCTGCCTCCCCGAGTTCGACGAGCAGGGGGAGCTCGTGCGGATGGACTTCGCCACGGCGCAGGCCCTCGCCGACCTTCTGAAATCCCTCCTCGACGCCGGCCACCCGCTCGAACGGGTGCTCCCGCTGTTCACCCGTAGCCCCGCGCAGTTCTTGCGCCTCCCGCGCAAGGGCCGCCTCGCCCCCGGCACCGACGCCGACCTCGTCGTGCTGGACGACGAGCACCGCGTGTCCGACGTGATGGCACGCGGCGTGTGGCACGTCCGTGACGGGCGGCCCGTCCGGCGCGGCCTGTTCGAGCCGGCCTGATTCACGCTCTACCCCCGCTCACTCCCTCACCCACCCATGCCAGCGACCACCCAGCGCGGCTACGTCATCCCCATCGGGGGCGCCGAGAAGAAAGGGCGCGACCGCCTGATCTTGGAGCGCTTCGTCCACCTCGCCGGCGGCGCCGACGCCCGCCTCGCCGTGATCCCGACCGCCTCGGAGGTCGACAGCACCGGCGGCCGCTACGCGCGCATCTTCGACGCCCTCGGCGCCGAGTCCATCGAAGTGCTCCCCATCGTCCGCCGCGAGGAGGCCTTCCGGCAGGACTACCTCGACGTCCTCGACGAGGCCACGGGGATCTTCCTCACCGGCGGCAACCAGCTCCGCCTCTCGACGATCCTCGGAGGAACGCCCGTCGCCCACTGCATCCGGTGCCGGAACGAGGCCGGCGTCCACGTGGCCGGGACGTCGGCAGGAGCGGCCATCCTCTCCGAGCACATGATCGCCGGCGGCGAGAGCGGCTCGACGCCCCGCGCCGACGGCGTCATCCTCGCGCCGGGGCTCGGCCTCACCAACCGGTTCATCGTCGACCAGCACTTCCGCCAGCGCGACCGGCTCGGGCGGCTCCTCACGGCCATCTCGTTCAACCCCGCCTCCCTCGGCGTCGGGCTCGACGAGGACACCGCGCTCTTCCTCTCGCCCGACGGCGTGTTCGAGGTCGTCGGCAGCGGCGCCGTGACGGTGGTGGACCCCTCGGGACTGACCTACACCTCGATGGACGCCGTGACGCCCGGCGCACCGGTGAGCCTGTTCGACCTCCGCCTCCACATCCTCTCGCATGGCGCCCGGTTCGACACGAACACGCGCCAGCCCGAGCGGCCCGAGCGGAGCGCGATGCTCCCCGGCACCGTGCGCACGATGGGCGGCGTCGGCCGGCGCACGAAGGCGCCGCGCTGAGCGCGGGAGAAGGACCTCAGCGAACGGCGGAAACGGCGGGCGAAAGGAACAGCGCCCGGGGGCGGTTGCGTGGGAGCAGCGCCGTGGTGATTTTCACGGCCCCCCTCTCTGCCCCGACCCATAGGGGCCGCCCGTCATGAAGATCCGCTCGACGAACGTCTACATCGGCCCCAACCTCTACGCCCACTTCCCGGTCATCCGGCACGTGATCGACCTCGGCCCGCTGGAGGCGTGGCCGACGGGGCGGCTGGGAGAGGGGTTCGTGAACGGGCTGCTAGGCGCGCTGCCGGGCCTCGAAGAGCACGGCTGCTCCTACCGAGAGCCCGGCGGGTTCGTCCGCCGGATGACGGAGGACCGGGGGACGTGGCTCGGCCACGTCTGGGAGCACGCCGCCATCGAGTTGCAGGGCGTGGCCGGGACCGACGTGACCTTCGGCAAGACGCGCTCGACGGGCCGCGCGCCGGGCGAGTACGACATGATCTACCAGTACCGGCAGCGCGAGGTGGGGCTGGAGGCGGGCGAGCTAGCGCGGCGCCTCCTCCTCTGGCTTCTCCCCGAAGAGGCGAAGGCCGAAGTCCGGGAGGCCCTCGGGCTTGAGATCCCGGAGGCGTTCGACTGGCCGGAGGAGCGCGACGCCTTCATCCGGTCGGCGCAGCGGCGCGCCTTCGGGCCGAGCACGCAGTCCCTCCTCGACGCGGCGGACCGGCGTGACATCCCCTGGCTCCGGCTCAACGAGTACTCCCTCGTCCAGTTCGGGCACGGGAAGTACCAGAAGCGGATCCAGGCCACCATCACGAGCGAGACCCGCCACATCGCCGTCTCCCTTGCCTCCGACAAAGAGGAGACGCGGAACCTCCTGGCCGACCTCGGCCTGCCCGTCCCGGCGCAGCAGCTCGTCTATTCAGAGGAGGGGGCCGTCGAGGCTGCCGAACGGATCGGGTACCCCGTCGTCGTCAAGCCACTCAACGCCAACCATGGGCGTGGCATCTCGATCAACCTCGCGACGCCCGAGCAGGTGCGCGCGGCCGTCGCCGTGGCGCGCGAGCACGGCACCGGGCGCGGCGTGCTCGTCGAGCAGTTCGTCCAGGGGTTCGACCACCGGATGCTCGTCATCAACGGGGCGCTCGTGGCCGTAGCCAAGCGCGTGCCCGGCCACGTCGTCGGCGACGGGCGGCACACCATCGAGCAGCTCGTCGAGATCATCAACGCCGACCCCCGACGCGGCGTGGGGCACGAGAAGGTGCTCACGAAGCTCGCGTTCGACGCCCAGGCCGGGCGGCTTATGGAGCAGGCCGGCTACACCCGTGAGACCGTCCTCCCAGAGGGCGAGGTGTTCTACCTCCGCTCGACGGCCAACCTCTCCACGGGCGGCACCTCCGTCGACCTGACGGACGTGGTCCACCCCGACAACCGTGACATGGCCATCCGGGCCGTCGAGGCCATCGGGCTCGACGTGGGCGGCGTGGACTTCCTCACGACCGACATCACGCGGTCCTACCACGACGTCGGCGGCGCCATCGTCGAGGTGAACGCGGCGCCCGGCTTCCGCATGCACGTGGCCCCCAGCGAGGGGACGCCCCGCGACGTCGCCGGGCCCGTGATGGACATGCTCTTCCCGCGCGGGACCCCCTCGCGCATCCCCATCGCCGCCATCACCGGGACGAACGGCAAGACGACGGTGACGCGGATGGTGGCCCACATCGTGAAGTCGGCTGGCTACACCCCCGGGATGACTTCTACCGACGGGGTGCTCATCGCCGGCCGCCTCACGGTGAAGGGCGACATGACGGGGCCCGTCGCCTCGCGGATGGTCCTTCGCGATCCGCGCGTCGATGCGGCCGTGCTGGAGGTGGCCAGGGGGGGGCTCGTCCGCAGCGGGCTCGGCTTCTCGAAGTGCGACGTCGGCGCCGTGCTCAACATCCAGGGCGACCACCTTGGCCTCGGCGGCGTCAACACGCTGGAGGAGCTCGCCGCCGTGAAGCAGATCGTCGTCGAGGTGGCCGAGAACACGGCCGTCCTCAACGCCGACGACGAGCGGTGCCTCGCGATGGTCCGCCACACCGACGCCGAGCACCTCTGCTACGTCACGATGAACGCCGAGAACGACCTCGTGCGTGAGCACATCCGCGCCGACGGCCGCGCCGTCGTCCTCGAGAAGGGGATCAACGGGGAGATGATCACGATCTACGACCGCCACCGCCACATCCCGCTGCTCTGGACGCACCTCATCCCGTCCACGCTCGACGGGAAGGCCACGCACAACGTCCAGAACGCCCTCTTCGCCACGGCCATCGCGTACGCCCTCGGCGAGGGCCCGATGCGGCTCACGCTCGACGACATCCGGCACGGCCTCCGCACGTTCACGACGAGCTTCTACGAGGCGCCCGGCCGCCTCAACGTCTACGACGGCCACCCCTTCCGCGTCATCCTCGACTACGCGCACAACCCCGCCGCCGTCGGCTCGATGGTGGAGCTGGCCGACCGGCTCGACGTAGACGGCCGCCGCCTCCTCGTGCTCTCGGCGCCCGGCGACCGCCGCGACGAGGACTACCACGAGATCGCCCGCCACGCGGCCGGTCACTTCGACCGCTACATCTGCAAGCGCGACGACAACGCGCGTGGGCGCGGCCCTGACGAAGTGCCCCGGCTCCTACGGCAGTTCCTCCTCGAGGAGGGCGTCTCGGAAGACGCTATCGAGGTCGTCGTCGACGAGCAGGACGCCGTCGCCCACGCGCTTCGTACGGCACGGCACGGCGACCTCGTCCTCATCTTCGGCGACAAGATCGCGCGGTGCTGGGAGCAGATCGTGCGCTTCGACCCGGCGACGGGCGAGTTCCGGGCGGAGGAGCACATCCCGGGTGACGGGCTGGCCGAGCCTTCCGGCGTCGGGGCGATCCTCGCCGAGGCGCCCCCACCGAGCCCGCTCGGGGGCGACGGCGCATCGAGGCGGCTCAAGCGCGGGCGCCGCGCGCAGCCCCTCCGCGTCTCCCACGACGAGGACGCCGACTGAGAGGGCGGGCAATGCCGTACGAGGTGCGCGACAGCCGCCGGCTGACCGGGCCGAGCCTCTGGCTCGACGCCCCCGGCGCGGTCCTCGACGTGGCCGTTCCCGCCGAGGAAGCGGGCCGGGCGGCCGTTTCGTGGGAGCGCCATCTGCGCGCGCTCCTGGATGAACTCGGCCTCGAGACCACACAGATCGGCGCGCGGCACTACGCGGGCGGTCTCCTGCTCGCCTTCGCCGCGCCGGTCGACGTGCTCTACGCCGCTACCGAGATCAACGAGGCCGCGTGGGCAGCGGTGGCGGCGGAGCGGGCAGGGAACACGGCACCGGATCGGCAAGAGGACGTGGAGCGCCTCTGCCGAGTGCTCGAAGAAGAACGCGACCCCGCCTTCGCCGCGCTCTATGCAGCGGCGAGCGAGCGCGGCCTCTCCTGCCTCTGGGATGGCGAGGCGGTCAGTGTGGGCACCGGTGCCGGGAGTTGCGTGTGGCCGAAGGATGCCCTGCCTTCTCCTGCCGAGGTGGACTGGGGCGAGCTCCACGACATCCCCCTCGCCCTCGTGACGGGGACGAACGGGAAGTCCACCACGGTCCGCCTCCTCGCGGCCATCCTCCGGGCCGCCGGCCGCGTGGCCGGGATGACGACGACCGACCACGTCGCCATCGGGGACGAGGTGCTCGACGAGGGCGACTACTCCGGGCCGAGCGGGGCGCGCCTCGCCCTCCGCGACCCGCGTGTGGACGCGGCTGTGCTGGAGATCGCACGCGGCGGCCTGCTCCGGCGCGGCCTCAGCGTTCCTCACGCGACCGTCGCGGCCGTCACGAACGTCGCTACCGATCACCTCGGCGAGTATGGGGTCGAGACGGTCGAGGACCTCGCCGAGGCGAAGTTCACCGTGTCCAAGGCGCTGGGGCCCGGGGGTACCCTCGTCGCCGCCGCCGACGACCCTGCGAGCCGTGTCGAGGCCCTACGCCGTGCGCCGGCCCTCGCCCCCCGTGGCGTTCGCCTTGCCTGGACGGCCCTAGAACCGGAGGTAGCCCGCTCACACGTGGAGAGGACCAGCGGCCAGGCCTGGGCGGTGGTGGACGGAGCGCTGACTCTCTGGGAAGAGGGGAGGTGGGTGCCCGTCGTTCCCGTGGCCGACGTGCCGAGCACGTTCGGCGGCGCGGCCCGCCACAATGTCCGCAATGCCCTTACCGCAGCCGCCTCCGCGTACGCCCTCGGGGTCTCGCACGAAGCCATTGCCGACGGGCTCCGCCGCTTTCGGAGCGACGTGGCCGACAACCCCGGCAGGGGCAACCTCCTCACTTACCGAGGGGCCCGCCTGCTCATCGACTACGCCCACAACGCGGCCGGCCTTGCCGCGCTCCTCGACACCCTCGAGGCGCTGCCGGCCGAGCGCCGCCTCGTCCTCCTAGGTCACGCCGGTGACCGCTCGGACGAGCAGATCGGGGAACTGGCGCGCGTGGCCGCGACGCTCCGCGCCGACCGCTACCTCGCGGCCGACCTGCCCGACTACCTTCGCGGGCGCGCGCCCGGCGAGGTGCCTGCCCTTCTCAGGCGGGTCCTCATTGACGAGGGGATACGCGAGGACGCCGTCGATATGTTCAGCGGCCCGCCGGAGGCGGTGCGGGCCGCGCTCGACTGGGCGCAGCCGGGCGACCTCCTGCTGCTCCTCGTGCTCACCCAGCGCGCGGAAGTGATGGACGTGCTACGAGAAGCCGCCGTGATCTGAATGCCTCCCCGCCAACTGCTCCTCCTCGCCGGGCTCGTCGTGCTGACCGCCGCTGCCGTATGGTGGCTCACCCGAGGCGAGGACCGGCCGACGTTCGAGGGCGAGCGGGCGCTCCAGCTCATCGAGCAGCAGGTGGCGTTCGGGCCGCGTGCGCCGGGGAGTGAGGGCCACGCGGCACAGCTCCGCTGGATGGAGGCCGAGTTGCGAGCCCTCGCCGACGCGGTCAACCGCCAGCCCTTCACGTGGACCGACGCGCACGACTCGTCCCGCGTGTGGGTGGGGACGAACGTGGTCGCCTCGTTCAACCTCAACCCGCCGGGCGGTCAGCGCGTGATCCTCGCGGCGCACTGGGATACCCGCCCCTTTGCCGACCAGGACCCCGACACTACGAAGCGCGCGCAGCCCGTCCTCGGCGCGAACGATGGCGCTTCGGGCGTGGCCGTCCTGATGGAACTGGCCCGGCTGCTCCGTGAGCACCCCCCCGAGGTCGGCGTGGACCTCGTCTTCTTCGACCTCGAAGACCTCGGCGACGACCTCGGCCCGAACCCCGACACCACCGCGCCGGCGAACCCCTTCGCCATCGGCTCTCAGAAGTTCGTCGAGATGAACCCGACCTACCGCCCGGTGTGGGGGATCCTCCTCGACATGGTGTGCGACCGAGACCTCCGCATCCCGCAGGAGGGGTTCTCGCGCGTGAATGCGCCGGCCCTCGTCGAGCGGGTCTGGGCCGCCGCCGACCGCGTGGGCGCGGCGGCGTTTCTCGATGAGCCCGGGGGCGCTGTGTACGACGACCACGTCGCACTCCTCCGCGCGGGCATCCCGATGGTGGACCTCATCCACCATCCCTTCCCCGCCACGTGGCACACCGCCGGCGACGTACCCGCCGCGTGTAGCGCCGCCAGCCTCCAGCAGGTCGGCGACGTCCTCGTCGAGTTGGTCTACAACGACGAGAGCGGGTAGGCCGCGCGGACGGCGTAGACGGCGCCTTTCGGGTGGAGCCGGCTCTCATAGAGCACGACTTCGTCCGCAACGAAGCGGAGATCGGGCGCTGGTGTCTGCTGCCACCGCCGGATCGCAGGGGCCTCCACCGTCTTCAGCCGAGCGAGCGTGACGTGCGGGCGGAACGGCCGCGCCTCCGCCGGCGCGAACATCGCCAGCGCTTCTTCGACGTGGGCCAGGAGGGCTCCTAGTTCCGCTCCGAGCGGGCCGTGAGCGACGAGCACGCGCGCCCGCGCAGGGGAAGGGAAGGCGCCGAGGCGGTCGAGGCGTACTTCCACCGGTTTGCCCCCCACGGAGGCGAGCGCTGCTGCGACGGCCTCGGCATCGGAGACCTCCCCGAGAAACTTCAGCGTGAGGTGGAGGTGGTCGGCCGGCAGCCATCGCGCGCTGGGTACCTCGCCCCGCAGCGCGAGCAGCGCCTCGACGACGTCCGGCGGAGGGCGGAGGGCGACGAACAGGCGCGGCATCAGAGAGGGAGCCGGTCGGTGCGGCGGAGGAGGACGAGGAAAAACGGCACCCCGCACGCCGCCGTGACGACGCCGACAGGCAGCTCCTGCCCGGGCAGCACCGCCCGCGCGCCCACGTCGGCGCCGAGGAGGAACAGCCCGCCCACAACGAAGGCCAGCGGGACCACGCGCCGGTGCCCCGCACCGACGACGAACCGCACCGCATGGGGGACGATGAGCCCCACGAACCCGATGACCCCCGCAGCGGAAACAAGTACGCCCGTCACCGCCGCGGCCAGCGCGATCACCCACCGCTTGAGGCGCTCCACGGGGATGCCGAGTGAGCGAGCCGGCTCCTCGCCCGTCAGCAGGGCGTCGAGGGGGCGCGCGAGCACCCAGAGAACGGCAGTCCCGAGCGCAGCAGCAGCCAGCGGCAAGGCGACAGTGGCCCAGCGCGCGCCGCCGAGCGAGCCGAGCAGCCAGAAGAGCACCGCGCGCAGCTTGTTCGGCTCCGGTGAGGCGAACGTCACGAACGCCGTCGCCCCGGCGAGGAGCGAGGAGACGGCTACGCCCGCCAGGAGCAGGCGCGCCGTCGAGAGCCGCCCTCCCGCACGAGCTACGGCGAAGACGACCGCGATGGCACCCATCGCGCCGAGGAACGCCGCGAGCGGGAGCGACAGCGCCTTCGAGAGCAGCGGCGGCAGGAACCCGAGGTAGAACAGCGACGCGCCCGCGCTCGCGCCCGACGACACGCCGAGCAGGTACGGCTCTGCCAGCGGGTTCCGCACGAGCGCTTGCATCGCCACCCCGACCACGGCGAGCCCGCCGCCAACGGAGAAGGCGAGGAGCGCGCGCGGCAGCCGGAGGTCCCACACGATGGCGCGCGCCGTAGGGTCAGGCCCTCCCGGCCCGGCCACGAGGGCCTCGAACGCGCGCCCCGGCGCTAGTCCCGACGTACCCAGCAGGAGGGAGGCTCCGAGGAGGGCCGCTCCTGCCAGCCCCAGCGTGATCCCAACCACGAGGGTGCGGCTCATTGCGCGGTAAAGCGATCGGGATGGAGGAGCGCCGCAATCCGTTCGAGCCCAGAGGCCACCCGCGGGCCGGGGCGACTCACGAGGTCTGCGTCCACCCCGAAGACGCGCCCGTTCCGAACGGCGGGAAGGCTTGCCCAGGCGGGGTGATACTCGACCAGCCGGGCCGGGTCGTAGCGCTCGCCCACGAGCACGATAATCACCTCGGGGGCCTGCGTGAGGACGAACTCGTCGTTCGGCAGCGCAGCCTGTCCGTCGAAGGCGTCGGTGAGGTTCGCGCCGCCGGCCGCCCGCACCATCTCGCTGGCGTACGAGTCGCGCCCGAAGGCGTACGGCACCTCGTCGCCGATGAGGAGGAGCACGCGCGGGCGCGCCGCCCCCGCGACGGAACGTTTCACCCTCTCGATCTGCTCCTCGAACGCATGCACCGCGGAGTCTGCCCTCGTCCCTAAGAGGCCGGCCGCTGTCGTCATCGCGCGGGGGATGTCGTCGAGGGTGAGGAACGAGAAGAAGTAGGTAGGGATGTCGAAGCCGAGCAGGGCGTCGGCGTCGGCGGTGCCGTTCACCTGGTCCGTGGCGAGCACGAGGTCCGGGGCGAGCGCGACGACGCGCTCGCGGTCGAGCGGGAACGTCGAGTAGCGGGGCAGGGCCTGGACCGACGGCGGATAGTTGTCGGATGGGCTGGCGCCCACGAGACGGTCAGCGGCGCCGACCGCAAAGACGATCTCGGTGAGGTTGGGGGCGAGCGTGAGGACCCTCGACGGAGGATGGGCGAACGCGACCGTCCGGCCGAGCGCGTCGGTGGTGGTGGTGTCGGTTGAGGGGGCTGTTATTGGAATGGACGATTCCCGCATACATCCGCCCGCCCACAGGAAAGTGAGGCCGACCAGCCAGCAGAGGAGCGAGGGCCGGGACGCGACGGGCACGGGGAGAGGACGGAAAAAGGGCACTCGATAACTTACCCCGGGCCCCTTCACGAGCGGGCCTCTCACCCATGCGCTACGCCATCGTCCTCAACCCCGCCGCTGCCAACGGGCGTGCGGGCCGCCAGCGCGCCGCCCTCGAAGCGGCTCTCGCCCGCACGGGCGTGGACTACACCCTCGCGCTCACACAGGCCCCCGGCGACGGCACGCCCCTCGCGCGCGAGGCCGCGGCGTCGCACGACGTGGTCGTCGCCGTCGGCGGGGACGGGACCATCCACGAGGTCGCGCGCGGGCTGCTCGGGACGGCGGCCGTGATGGGTGCCCTCCCGCTAGGAACCGGCAACGACTTCGCCCACGCCGTCGGGATGCCCGACAACCTCGATGCCGCCGTTGGGGCATTACTGACCGCCCCCGAGTGCTCTGTGGATCTCGGCCGCGTCCGCTGGACGGAGGGCGACGACCCCGCTGTGCACGAGGCCGTTTTTGCCAACTGCCTCGGGGTCGGGTTCGACGCGCTCGCCGCCATCGCGTCGCGGCGGTTCAAATACCTTGGGCGTGGGCGCGTGGCGTACCTCGCCGGGGTCCTCCGTACCCTCCGGTCGTGGCCCCAGCCAGAGGTGGAGGCCCGGGTAGCCGACGGCGAGGGGGAGCCGGAGGTGTGGTACGCTGGGCCCTTCTTCCTCGTGGAGGTCGGCAACGGGTTCTCCGTCGGCGGGGGGTTCCTCCTCACGCCCGACGCTTCGGTCAATGATGGGCTCCTCGACGTGTGCCTCATCGAGCGGACGCCCACCCGCCGCGTGCTCCGCCTCCTGCCGACCACCTTCGAGGGGAAACACGTCGGCGAGCCGGAGGTGCACCTCCGGCGGCTCCGCAGGCTAACCCTTCGTTCCGAAGCCGACCTCCCCGCCCAGGCCGACGGCGAAATTGTCACGACGCGGGCCCGTTTTTTCGACGTGGAGGTGCTTCCGGGCGCCTTGCGCGTACGGACCCCCCGGATTCGCGGTGCCGAGCCGGCGGCCCCGGCGGCGTAACTTGACCGCCTCAGCCACCCCACCACATGAGCCAGAAGCGGATCTTCATCGTCGACGACGACCCCAAGATTGGAGAGCTCTTCGCGACCGTCCTCCAGCGCGACGGGTACGCGGCGCAGGCCTTCGTCAGCCCTGTCGAGATGTTCGAGCGGGTCGACGAGGGCGACGTGCCCGACCTCATGCTCACCGACCTCATGATGCCGGAGGTCAACGGGATCCAGCTCATCGAGGAGGTTCGCAGCCGCAACCTCACGCTTCCCGTCATCATCATGACGGCGCACTCCTCGGTTCAGACGGCCGTCGAGGCGATGCGGCTCGGCGCGTTCCACTACCTCCAGAAGCCGGTGAACCTGGAGGAGATGCGGACGCTCCTCGCGAAGGCGCTCGACCTCTACGAGGACCGCAAGGAGCTCATCGAGATCAAGACAGAGCGGAAGAAGAAGCACTCCGTAGCGAAGATCCTCGGCAAGAGCGACGAGATCAAGCAGATCCGCGAGACCATCGAGACGCTGAAGGACGTCCCCAACACGATCGTCCTCATCCGGGGGGAGACCGGCACCGGGAAGAACCTCGTCGCCCAGACGATCCACTACTCCTCGAAGTGGAATACCGGGCGGTTCCTCGAGATCAACTGCGGCGCCATCCCCGACAACCTCCTCGAGTCGGAGCTGTTCGGGTACGAGAAGGGCGCCTTCACCGACGCCCGCGCCTCGAAGCCGGGCCTCCTCGAAGTCGCCGACGGCGGCACGCTCTTCCTCGATGAGGTGGACTCGATGAGCGTCACGCTCCAGGCGAAGCTCCTCTCGTTCCTAGAGAGCCGCACGTTCCGCCGCCTCGGCGGCCTCGACGACATCCGCGTGGCGACGCGGATCATCTGTGCGACGAACGCGAGCCTGGAGGAGAAGATCGCCGAGAAGAAGTTCCGGAAGGACCTCTTCTTCCGGATTAACGTGGTCTCGATCAAGCTGCCGGCGCTCCGGCAGATGGGCCGCGACCTCCTCCTCATCGCTGAGGACGTCGCGAAGGGGTACGCGGCGGAATTCAACAAGCCTTTCGAGGGGTTCACGAAGGAGGCCGAGGCGAAGCTGCTCGCGCACGACTGGCCCGGCAACGTGCGCGAGCTTCGGAACGTCCTCGAGCGCGCTCTCATCTTCGCGCAGGAGCCCGTCCTCGATGCCCGTCACCTTCTCCTCCTCAAGACGGAGGGGTTCGACGAGACCTCCCCTGACGGCTACTTCCGCTTCCGCACGGGCGGCACCCTCGACGACCTCGAGTACGAGTACATCAAGCACATCCTCACCACGCGGAAGTCGTCGTACGCCGACGTGGCCCGTCTCCTCGGGATCTCGAAGAAGACGCTCTGGGAGAAGCGGAAGAAGTACAACCTCGACGAGGAGGTCGAGGAACTGGCCGAAGGCTAACCCACCAGTCGTGCTGCCCGTGACCCGACGCGAACGCGAGAACGGAGTGCCGGAGGCGTGTGGGTGCCGCCCCGAGCACGAGCATGCGCTCGAGCGGATGATTGGCGCAGGCGCCGCGCGGTTCGGCTTCCGCGCTGACGGACGCGACCCCCAGGCCGTCAACGCGTGCCTCCTCGCCCCGCCGCTTGCGCGGCTCATCGACCACACCCTCCTCAAGCCGGAGGCGACCGACGAGGACGTGCGGACGCTCTGCGCCGAGGCGCGGCAGCACTGCTTCGCCTCCGTGTGCGTGAGCCCCGTGTGGGTGCCGCTCGCCGCCGAGGCGCTCCGCGGCGCGTCGACGGCGGTATGTACCGTCATCGGTTTTCCGCACGGGGCGCAGCGCTCGCCCGTGAAGGCGTTCGAGACGGAGGTGGCCGTGCGCGACGGCGCCTCCGAAATCGACATGGTGATTGGCATCGGCCGCCTCAAGAGCCGCCGCTACGAGGAGGTGGAGGACGACATCCAGGCCGTCGTGGGGGCTGCGGGGGGACAGACCGTCAAGGTGATCCTTGAGACGGCTCTCCTCACCGACGAGGAGAAGGTGGTCGCGTGCGTGCTCGCGCAAAACGCCGGGGCCGACTTCGTCAAGACCTCGACGGGCTTCGCTTCAGGCGGTGCCACCGCGGCCGACGTGGCCCTCATGCGGCGCGTCGTAGGTGACCGGATGGGCGTGAAAGCCTCCGGCGGCATCCGCACGCTCGAGGATGCGCAGCAGATGGTCGAGCACGGCGCCACGCGGATCGGCGCGAGCGCGTCGGTCGCTATCTTGAAAGGCCTCTCTTCCGACGCGTCCTACTGATGAAGCGCGCCCTCTCCTTCTCGCTGGCACTCTTCCTCGCTGCCTGCTCCGGTCCCCGCGAAGCCACCGGTCCCAGCGGCCCCAACCCCCCGCCTGATCGAGGGCCTGCACCACCGGCGTACGAGACGTTCGACCCCACCGGCTACGACGCTGAGCCGGCCCCTCCCGCTCAGATCGTCCAGCACGATGTGCCCGCGCGGCTCATGAGGGGCCGCGTCGTGGTGCCGGGGCAGGATGTCCCGCGTGGGCCTCGTACCGTCGAGGGGTTTCGCATCCAGGTATTCACGACGGAGGACCGGGCCGCTGCCGAGCGGGTGCGCGAGGAAGCAGAGGGGTGGTGGAGTTCGGCGCGGATGCAGCCCGGCGCGCCGAGCGCCCCGTTCGAGGTGGACATCGAGTACCAGCAGCCGTACTACCGCGTGCGGCTGTTCGGCTTCGAGTACCGGGGTGAGGCCGACGCCGCACTCCCATTCGTCCGGAGGCGGTACGACACGGCCTTCATCGTCCCCGACGACGTGACGATCAACGACTAGCGCGCTCGCTATTTCTTCCGCGAGGACGACCCCCTCTCGGGAACGGCCTTCGGCTTTCTGCGGGCCTTTGAGGGTTTCTGGGCGGCTGCGGAGGCCTTCTCCTCCGGAATAGGGCCACTCTTCTTCGTGCGCTTCCGGCGGCGGGGCACGAGCGCGCGCGCCGCGTACGCCGCCCCCACAATGCCGGCGTCGTTGCCGAGGGCCGCAGGGAGGAGCCGAGCGCGCGTGTGGAGGAGCGGTCCGAAGGATGCCCACCGGTCGGGGCGGCTTACCCCACCCCCGATGATCAAGAGGTCGGGGTCCAGAAGGAACTCGACGTGCTCGAGGTACGGCTGCACGCGCCCCCTCGCCCACGCCTCCCACGAGAGCCCCTCCGCCCCGCGCACGGCATCGGAGGCGAAGTGCTCGGCGAGGCGGCCATTGAGCTGAAGGTGCCCGAACTCAGTGTCGGGGAGGAGGCGGCTATCGCGGAAGAGCGCGCTCCCGATTCCGGTCCCAAAGGTGAGCAAGAGGGCCACGCCGCGGTGGCCCTTTCCCGCGCCAAACCGCATCTCGGCGATCCCCGCCGCGTCGGCGTCGTTGAGGACCGCGACGGGAAGGCCAGTCGCCTGGGAGAAAAGCCTGGCCACCTCCGTTCCGATCCATGACTTATCGATATTCGCGGCCGTCTCGACGACGCCTCCCCGCACGCGTGCGGGGACGGTGCAGCCCACAGGTCCCTTCCACTCGAAGTGCGCCACGAGTGCCGCCACCGTTCCGGCGATGGCTTCGGGCGTGGCCGGCTTCGGGGTAGGGAGGCGGTAGCGCGGAGCGAGAAGGATGCCCTTCTTGATGTTCACCGGCGCCCCCTTCACGCCGGAGCCGCCGATGTCGATGCCGAGGGCTTTACTGAGGGTCTTGGCCATGCGTCAAGCTACGTTGCGCTGGGGGCCCTCCGTCCTGCCGCGCGTGCTCGTAGTAGTGCACGGCGAACCACGCTCGCGCATCGGTCCACGCGCGCACGAGCCTGAGGTCAGCCTTCTCAGCCAGCGCTTCCATCTCGCCGGGGCCGTACTTGTACGAGTTCTCCGTGTGGATCGTCTCCCCTTCCTGAAAGGAGACGGGCTGTCCGTCGAGGTGTACCGTCTGCGCGCGTAGGCTGGCGAGGTGCATCTCAATGCGTCCGGCCTCCGCATTGTAGAAGGCGCGGTGGTCGAAGGCGTCCAGGTCGAAGTCAGCCCCGGCCTCGCGGTTGAGACGGGTGAGGAGGTTCTTGTTGAAGGCGGCCGTGACGTCTTCGGGATCATTGTAGGCCGCCTCGAGCACAGTGCGGTCCTTCTTACGGTCGAGACCCAGCAGGAGCCCTCCGGTTGGCCCCACCAGATCTGCGATGCGGTGGAGGAGGGCGGTGGCCGCTTCAGGATCAAAGTTGCCGATGGTGGAGCCGGGGAAGAACGCAGCTCGCCGCCGCGCTCTCTCAGGAAGCGGCGGCAGCGAGAATGGTCCCGTGAAGTCGGCCACGACCGGGAGGATAGGGAGGTTCGGATACGCACCACGAAGCTGCTCGGCGGCTGCCGCTAACGCCTCCTCTGCGATGTCGACCGGGACGTAGGCGGCAAGGTCCGGTAGGGCGTCCAGCAGCAGGCGGGTCTTGAGACTGGCACCGCTCCCGAACTCGATCAGCGCCGCCGCTTGCCCAATGGTGGCCGCTATATCCGAGAGGTGGTCGCGCAGGATCCGCAACTCCGTACGGGTCGGGTAATACGCCTCCAGGGTCGTGATGCGCTCGAAGAGCGCGCTCCCCACCTCATCGTAGAAGTACTTGCTGGGGATCGTCTTTGGGGAAGCGTTCAGACCCGCGCGTGCCTCGCGCAGAAGCGCCGGGTTGCGCACCACAGCGTCACACCGACCGAGCCAGGCGGATGCCAGTGAATTGCCACGTAGCACCGGGTGGGAAGAAGTTGCGATACGTCGGGCGGATGTGCGTGCGGCTCGTGGCGCAGCTCCCCCCACGTAGGACGAACTGGTTGCACATCCACTTCCCGTTGTACTCGCCAAGGGCACCTGCGCCCGGCTGATAGCCGGGGTACGGGGAGTACTGGCTGTGGGTCCACTCCCACGCATCTCCGAAGAGCTGCCGCAGGCGAGGAGCGGGCGGCGCGCCATTCCCCGCGCCATCCGGCCCCGCAGGGGCCGGGTGCAGCAGCCCTCTCTCGACGAAGTTGCCTCCCGGCGTACCGTCCCACGCATCCCAAGCTGCGACCTCCCACTCGAACTCGCTTGGCAACCGAGCCTCGGCCCACCGGGCATACGCGTCGGCCTCGAAGTAGGACAGGTGTGTCACGGGCTCATGGAAGTCTACCGGTTGCAGCCCGGCGAGCGTGAAGTGCCACCACGCGCCGTCGCGGCACTCCCAGTAGAAGGGCTCGGCCCACCCTTCCTGTTGAATCGTAGCCCACCCTTCGCTCAACCACAGGGGGGCCTGCCGGTACCCGCCATCCTCGATGAAGGCGAGGTACTCGCCGCAGGTGACGAGGCGGTCGGCCAGCGCGAAAGGCTCGACGAAGACCCGGTGGCGCGGTCCCTCGTTGTCGAAGCCGAACCGCTCGCGCGTGGTCGTGCCTTCGAAGGGCCACCCTACTTCGCGTACGCCCTCGCCGAAAGATACCCACCGCATCGGTCCGGGCTCGGCAGACGGGGGGCGTGGCCGCTCGCGGTACACGGGACGGAGGGGGTTAACCGAGAAGACGTGCTTGAGGTCAGTGAGGATCAATTCCTGGTGCTGCTGCTCGTGCTGTAGCCCCAGTTCGACGACTTCCGCGACGGGCCGCGCCTCCTGCTCATCGAGGTCGTCGAGGAACCGCGTCATGGCTTCGTCGACGTGTCGGCGGTAAGCAAAGACCTCCTCGACGGTGGGCCGGGAGAGGTAGCCGCGTTGCGCCCGGCAGTGCCGCTCCCCCGCCTGCACGTAGTAGGAGTTGAAGAGGTACGGGTACCGATCATCGAAGAGGCGGTAGCCCTTCGCGTGGGGGTGGAGGACAAACGTCTCCCAGAACCACGTGGTGTGGGCGAGATGCCATTTCGTCGGGCTCACGTCCGTCACCGTCTGGACGACGTAGTCCTCTTTCTCCAGCCCCGTGCAAAGGGACTCGGTGAAGCGTCGAATACTGGCGAAGCGAGGAGCGAGGGCGAGCTCGACGTCGATGAGAGGCAACGAGGGGATAGGCGCCATGGGGGGTGCAGCTGGGGCTGGCGCTCGAACACTAGAAGGTAGGACATTGTGCCGGGGAGATGACTTCCCTACCAATTGAAGCGCCCCCTCCGATTGCTCGGAGGGGGCGCAGTGGCGTTGACCTGGCGGGTGCTCAGGAGCCCTTCTTCGCAGCGCCCTTGCGGGCACCACCCTTCTTGGCGCCGCCCTTCTTCGCACCACCCTTCTTGGCGCCGCCCTTCTTCGCACCGCCCTTCTTCGCGGCACCGCCCTTCTTCGCGGCGCCACCCTTCCTCGCCGCGCCGCCCTTCTTGGCGGCGCCGCCCTTCTTCGCGGCACCCTTCTTGGCGCCGCCCTTCTTGGCAGCACCACCCTTCTTGGCGCCGCCCTTCTTCGCGGCACCCTTCTTAGCGCCGCCCTTAGCGGCTTGTGCGTTAGCCATAGGTGACCCTCTTACGAGGTGGCTTGTGAGAGAAGCGCTGCTGGGTAGCAGCGAGCGATCACACGACCCGTTAGCCAAGATGTTTCAACTTCTTCGCGGGAGTTGAGCGCGTCGTGCCGCACCCCGCTTCTAGCTCAGCGCGCGCCATGCCAGTACTTACCGTTAGGAAACGAATCGCTTCAACTGGGTGCATGATGGCACACGTTGCTCGAACCGTCCGGTACATTCGTCCGTATCCTGTCTCACAGAACCCCGCTACGATGCCGCTCATCTCCGAAGAAAAGATCGAAGAGGTTCGCCGAGCTGTGGACCTCGTGGACGTGGTGAGCGACTACGTCAGGCTCAAGAAGCAGGGACATCGATTCGTCGGGTTGTGCCCGTTCCACAACGAGAAGACGCCGTCCTTCCACGTCGTCCCCGACCAAGGCTTCTTCCATTGCTTCGGCTGCAAGAAGAGCGGTGACGTGTTTTCTTTCCTTCGCGAGAAAGAGGGGCTAGGCTTTCTCGACGCCGTCCGTTTGCTCGCCGAGCGCACAGGCATTGAACTGCCGGAAGAGGGGGAGCAGAGCCGCGCGGAGACGGACGAGCGGGAAGCCGTCCTCGCGGCCCTACGCTTCGCTGCGCGTTTCTATTTCGACCAGCTCAAGACCAATGTGGGCCGCCGTGGGCTCGACTACTTCCGCATACGCGGGTTCTCTAAGGAGACTATCAAGACGTTCGGGCTGGGCTATGCGCCGGACGAATGGGGCGCGCTCGCAAGCTCAGCCACTGCCGCCGGATACACGGCGGAAAATTTTCAGGCAGCGGGGCTCATTATTCCGAACAAAGATGGAAACGGATGGCATGATCGCTTCCGCGACCGCGTGATGTTTCCCATCGTATCGCCGGTAGGCAAGGTGCTGGGCTTCGGAGGTCGCGCGCTTCCCGACAGTCGTCCGATGCCCGACGGGTCTCCGCCGCCGAAGTATGTCAACTCACCCGAGACGAAGGTTTACCACAAGAGCGAAGTGCTTTACGGACTGAGGCAAGCAAAGGCAGCGATCCGTGCGGAGGAAGAAGCCCTCGTCGTAGAAGGGTACGCCGATGTGATCTCGCTCTACCAGGCTGGCGTGCGTAACGTTGTCGCGAGCAGCGGCACCGCGCTCACCGCGCAGCAGGTGCGTCTCCTCAAAGGCCTCGCCCGTCGGGTGATCCTTCTCTACGACGCCGACGCTGCGGGCATCAACGCGGCGCTCCGCGCGCTTGACCTCGTGCTCGATGCCGAGCTGGGCGTGTACGTGGTCGCCCTCCCCGACGGCGCGGACCCCGACTCGTTCGTCCGTCGGTTCGGTGGGGACGCTTTCCGTGCCTACCTCCGCGAGCACCGCCAGGACTTCGTCGCGTTCTACGTGGGGCAAGCGCGCCGCCGGGGGGATCTTGACACCGCGGAAGGCAAAGATGCGACGGCGAAGGCGGTGCTGGATCGGGTAGCGCGGGTGGGCAGCCCCGTACTACAGGAGGAGTACGTGCGCCGGGCGAGCCAGGAACTCGGCGTGCCCGACATGGCGCTTCGTCCCCTTCTGGGACAGCGCCTCCGTAGCACGCCCCGCCGCATGGTCGAGCACCCCGTTTCGGAAATCCAACACGAGGAGCAGGAAGCCCTCGAAGGACCTCCGTCAACCGATTCCGCAAGGCCGGAAGAGGTCGCCTTGCTGCGCCTCATGCTTACGCATGGGACGCCGATGGTTGAGCACGTCCTCACCCGGATGGGGCTGGAGGAGTTCACGGAGGGCACCTCACGGAATACCGTCGGCCACCTCATCGCGCAGTACGAATCGGGCGCCGTTGAGACGGAGGCCTTCCTCGCGGGGAGATACGGGCCTGGGGTGCAGCAGCTGTGCGCGGAGGCCCTTTCTGAGCGGTACGCGCTCTCGGAGAACTGGGGCCGGGTGGGCATCCGGATCCCCTCGCTGGATGAGAAGCCCTACGCCGCCGCCACCGACGCCATGCGCCTCCTCAAGCTCGACCGCGTAAACGAAGCGCGTGAAGCGGCATTACAGGAGCTCCACACGGCCGAACGCGCCGGGGCAGACGTGTCGGAACTCGTCCACCGCCTCGATGAGCTGAACGAGTTGCTCCGTCAGGTCGAGCGCGGCGCGTTCCTTGCGTGGTCTTCGTAGCGCATCCCCGGGAGCGCCTTGTAGCTTCCGGAAACCCCTTCGCCCATGGCTTCCTCGCAGGAACCCGGTTCGATTCAGCCGCCCTCCACCGGGCAACAGGCGCCCCCTTCCATTGCCCCTCCCCGGAGAACCTCCGAAGGGGATGGGGCGGCCTCGGATCCGGAGCCTGTTCCGACCCGTGAGGGTAGGGGGAAGCCGGTGAGCGCGCCGGAGGTGCCGCAGGCGACTTCCCCACAGACGGTCCCGCCAGAGGCGCCGCTCGACCACCCCACGCTCTACTTCAACCGCGAGCTGTCGTGGCTTGACTTCAACTGGCGCGTGTTCGCGCAGGCGCTCGACGAGCGCACGCCGCTCCTGGAGCGCGTCCGCTTCCTCGCCATCACCGCGAATAACCTCGACGAGTTCTACCGGAAGCGGGTGGGAGGGCTCGACCGGCAGCAGGCCGCCGGTGTGCAGGCGCTCTCTCCTGATGGGCGCACGCCGGGGGAGCAGCTCGCGCTCGTGCGCGTGGCGGCGCAGGAGATGCAGCGTGCGCTTTCGCGGCTGTGGGGCAATACGCTTCGTCCCCGACTTGAAGAAGCAGGCGTCGTCATCCGCTCGTACAAGTCGCTTGATGAGCAAGAGCGGACGGCGCTGGACGCGCACTTCCGCTTCCACATCTTCCCCATCCTCACGCCGCTGGCTGTTGACCCCGGGCACCCCTTCCCCTTCATCTCGACGCTCTCGCTGTCCCTCGCGGTGCTCCTGAAGCATCCCACGCGCGGCACTGAGCACTTCGCGCGGCTGAAGGTGCCCACCGCTCGCGGCCGGTGGATTCCGATCCCGGGGAAGCCGCTGCACTTCGTCCCCCTCGAAGAGCTCATCCGCCACAACGCCGAGGGACTCTTCCGAGGGATGCAGGTGATCGGCGTCCACGCGTTCCGCGTCACGCGGAACGCGGATGTGCAGCGCAACGAGGAGGGCGCAGAGGACCTGCTGGAAGTGATATCCGAGGAGCTGCGCGAGCGGAAGTTTGCCGACATCGTGCGCCTGGAAACGGAAGTCACGATGCCGCCCCGCGTCCGCCGTCTCCTGGCGCGCGAGATGGAGCTGAGCCCTCACGACGTCGTGGAGGTGGAGGGGATGCTCGACCTCGGCGGGCTGATGCCGCTCGCCGATCTCCAGCTCCCGGAGCACCGCTTCCCGGCTTGGGAGCCGGTCGTGCCGGCCCGCGTGCGCCACCTCGGCGAGAGCGAGGACGAGGCGGACATCTTCTCGGTCATCCGCGCGGGCGACCTCCTCGTGCATCACCCCTACGAGTCGTTCGCTGCGACCACGCAGCGGTTCATCGAAGAGGCGGCGGTGGACGACCAGGTGCTCGCCATCAAGATGACGCTCTACCGGACGAGCAAGGACTCGCCCATTGTGCGTGCGCTCATCCGCGCGGCGGAGGAGGGGAAGCAAGTAGCCGTCCTCATCGAGCTGAAGGCGCGGTTCGATGAGGAGAACAACATCGCGTGGGCCGAGCAGCTGGAAAAAGCAGGGGTCCACGTCACCTACGGGCTGATCGGATTGAAGACCCACGCCAAGACCACCCTCGTCGTCCGAGATGAGGGCGATGGCCTCCGCCTCTACAGCCACCTCGGCACCGGCAACTACAACCCCCACACGGCCCGCCTCTACACTGATTTCGGGCTGCTCACGTGCCGGCCGGAGATCGGCACCGACCTCGTCAACCTCTTCCACTACCTGACGGGTTACGCGCCGGAGCAGCATTACGGCACCATCGTCGTTGCACCGCGCGACATGCGCGACCGGTTCATCGAGTGGATCCGCCGCGAAGTGGAGCACCACCGGCGCGACGCGTCGGGCCGGATCATCGCCAAGATGAACGCGCTCGACGACACCGTCGTGATCCAGGAGCTCTACCGCGCCTCACAGGCGGGCGTGCCCATCGAGCTCATCGTGCGCGGTCACTGCAGGCTCCGCCCGGGCCTTCCCCGGTACTCCGAGACGATCCGCGTCAGCTCCATCGTCGGGCGCTTCTTGGAGCACAGCCGCATCTACTACTTCCAGAACGGCGGGAACCCGCTCACGCTGATCTCCTCCGCCGACTGGCAGCGACGCAACCTCGAAGAGCGCGTCGAGGTGATGGTGCCGGTGGTCGAGCGCGCCGCCCAAGAGCGGCTCATCCGCACGCTCGACTTCTGCCGCGAGGACAACCGCCTTGCGTGGGATCTCGGCGCCGACGGCCGCTACACATGGCGGCGCCCAGCAACCGGCGAGGAGCCGCGCGCCCTCCACGACGTCCTGATGGAGCGGGCACGGGCGCGCGTCGAGGAAGAGGACGCTCCCTGGGACCTATGATGGCTGTGATGAAGAAGGGCGGTTGAGGGTGTGTCCCCAACCGCCCTTCTTCGTATCAAGGTGACCGAGCTCAGCCGTCCGCTTGGGGGGTCGTCGGCACGGGCGGCTGCGCGGCAACGGGCTGCTGCGCCCGGCGCTGCGGGAGGAAGCTCAGGAACGTGTCGACGGTGCCCGCGAGGTCGCGGAACGACGACGTGCTCCAGAGCTCGTGGTGGACGGCGATGATGTGCGCCTGCATCCGGCGGTAGCGCGTGGGGCGCTGACGGGCGAGCGTCTGCATCTCCGTCGTGAGCCGGTCGAGGCGCGACTTGTTCGCAAGCGAGAAGCCGAACCGGCTGATGTCGCGGACGAGCGCCTCGTACTCACGGTCGGCGCGGAGGCGTTCGCCTGGCTCGACGACGAAGGTGTTCCGGTCGTACCGGAAGGTCTTCGACGGGTCGATCACGTCGTGCCCGACGCGGCGGATCACCTCGGAGGCCCCTTCAGGGAGGAAGAACCGGAGAGCGCGCCCATCGGCCATAGACGCGAGGAGCAGGTTCCCATCAGCGGGGACGTTGCCGTCCGGCGAGGCCGGGAGGTCCATGTGCGCGTTAAGGGCGCGGAAGCGCTCGTAGAGCGAGGCTCGGGCAGCGTCGGCGGGCCAGCGGACGCGGTCCCCATGGGGGGCGAGCGCCGTCAAGAGCGTCTCCAGCGTGATCGTCGCGCCGGAGCGGAGCTGCACGCGCTCGGCGCGAACGGTCCGCGCAGGATCGATCTCGCGGTCCTCCATCGCACGGAGGGCGCCGTACGCCTTAAGCACGTAGATCCGCGACTCCGGCCCGAAGCTCGTCTGTGCGCGGACGGTCTCGAACCCGTCGGTGACGCCCCACATGTAAGCGTCCGTCACGTGGCGGTCAGTGGAGAGGTCAGCGGCGCGGGCACGAACGTACGCCTGGTACATCCGGAAGAGGTTGCCTGGGCCCGTATGGTAGGCCGAGATCCCCGGGAGCTCGTGACCGACCGCGTTGGCGTAGGCACGGAGGAGCGTGAACGAGGGCTCCATCGCGAGGAGGGGGTGCTCCTGCTCCTGCACCGAGACGGCCCGGCCCCCCGCCGTCGGAATCATGTAGCGGCCGAGGTCGTACATCTGGAGGATGTCCGGCATCATCTGGTAGCGGCTCCGCGCGCCGGCCGACGAGACGAGGCGGTCCTGGTTGAACGTCTCGACGGTGCCGATCTCGGTGGCGAGCAGGCTGAGCCCGAGCTGCCGCGCCAGCTGGATCTCATACTCGATGTAGGCGTCCTCGCGCTCGCGCGCCTCGAGCGTCTGGTTCGCGCGGCCCCACCGGATCGTGATGGACTCGCGGGGTACGCCGAGCGCCTCCCACTTCGCGCGGAGCGCGCTCGTGGCGTCGCGGCGGTGGGGGAAGTCGACGTCCTGCCAGTTGATGCGTCCGGTGCGCTCGTACTGGTCCTTGAGGTCGCGGAGGGTGAGGACCTCCAGCGTCTGCCCCGTTCGGTCGTCCATCACGCGGACGGAGAAGTTGTCGTCGACGCCGTAGGTCTTGACGAACATGTCGAGCCGGTAGCGGAAGTCGTTGCCGCCGTGGCCGAGCTCGCTGTCGAGGGAGTCGGTGGGGAGGGAGAAGGCGCCGTCGAAGTACTCCGCGAAGAGGCGGTCGGGATGGATATCGAGGCTGCGGAGCGTGAACGGCTCCGCAGGGTTGAGCGCCGGGAGCGGCGCCGGGTCCGCAGCCGGCGTCGGATTCGCTGCGTGGTCGGCCTGGCTGGCCGCCGGCATCGCGAAGTGGCCCACCGCGAAGGCGCCCGAGCCGATGAGCGTCCCCGCCCCGAGGAGGAAGGCGGGCACGCGGACGGCGCGGCGCCTGAAGAACTCCGTGACCAGTACCGCCGGCCGCTTCGGGAGGAGCGGGCGGTCGTCCCGCGCGGGCGTCGAGGCATCCTCAGGAGGATGGGGAGCCGGATAAGGGCGCTGGTGAGACATCAGCGTGCGGTGGGGTGGACAGTGGGCGGCCGTTGAATTGGCGTCCGCCGGGGTTGATAAAGACGAACTCAGGCAGTAAGAGGCGCAAAACTAAGGCGCGTTCCGCCCCTACAACGGCCGGGGCACCCGGTTTCGCCTCCGGTGAAGAAAGGGTGCAAGAACCGGGCCCGTCAGCGGCGGGCGCGCCGCGCCCGTTCCACAAGGTCCTGGAAAAGCGGGGCGCCGGCGGCGCCCATCCGCTCCGGGTGGAACTGCACCCCCACGAAGGAGCCGTCCTCGTTTTCCAGCGCCTCGATCACCCCGTCAGGCGAGAGGGCGCTCACGCGGAGCCCCCGCCCGGGCCGCTCGATGGCCTGGATGTGGTGCGTCGGGACCTCCACAGCATCGCCGAGCACCCGGTGGAGGTGGGAGCCGGCCTCGATGCGCAGCGCGTGCGCGGAGCCGCCGCGCTTGTTGCTGTGGACAACGGAGCCGGGCCGTTGCGCCTGCACGTCTGCCCAGATCGTTCCGCCGAGGAGGCTGCTGGCGAACTGCATCCCGTAGCAGATCCCGAGGACGGGGCGGCGGGTCTCCATAAACGCGCGGAGCAGCTGGGTATCGGAGGCGACGCGAACGGGGTCAGGAAAGGGGAGGTCGAAGGGCAGGTCACCGACGAGGCCGAGGGTTACGGCGGGCCCGCCTGTGATGATGAGACCGTCGAGGAGGGCAGCGAAGTCCGCCGTCGCCTCTTCGGTGTCGAGCATCGGTGCCACGAGGGGGAGCCCTCCCGCCGCTTCGACGGCCCGCACGTAGGCGAGGTCGAGGCGCTGCTGGCCTTCTTCGAAGGAGGTGGAGACGCCGATCCGGGGGCGAGAAGAACCAGGGGTCATGCGGGGCGAACGTCGCGGAGCTGGAGCGGGCGGGGGTCGCGGGTGGATCCGGCGGCGAGGCCGAGGAGCGTGTAGCCTTCTCCCCGGACTATGCTGCTCACCCACGAACGGAGCTGGCCGCCGTCGAGGAGCACATAGAGCGCGTGCTTGATCGTCCGGTTCCGGTCGAGGGCATCGCTCGTGGAGGCGCCATGGACGACGCGGAGGGTGCTTCGCCCACGCCCGGCAGCGAGGCGCGCAGCCGACCGGATCATCGACTCCGCCTCGTCGACGCGCGCCCCGTGGAGGTCGAGCACGACCGCGCGGCCGTCGTCGGTGAGGGTGGGGTGGCGGGGCACGACCGGAGAACCCGGCGAAAGGGGGCTACGTCTCAGCGCCGAAGCTACGCCGGCCCGCCCGGCCGGCTCCCCTTCTCGATTGCTCTTCTCGACATGCCCCGCCTCTTAAAAATCCTGGAGCGCACGGTGGACGAGGTCGGCCGCGACGACGTGGCGAGCCTGAGCGCTGCCATCGCGTACTACACGGTCTTCTCGCTGCCCCCGCTGCTCGTGGTGATCGTGGCGGTGGCCGGGGTATGGTTCGGGCCGGAGGCCGTGCGCGAGGCACTCTTCGGGGAGGTCGGTAGCCTCGTGGGTCCGGACGGCGCGCGGGCCCTGCAGGAGATGATCGATCAGGCCGGGCAGATCGGGGAGGGGATCACTGGGAAGCTCGTGGGCGCCGCCGTCCTCCTCTTCGGCGCGACGGGCGCCTTCGCGGGGCTCCAGAAGGCGTTGAACCGCGCATGGGGGGTTGAGCCGCCGCCCGGCGTGCCGGGTAAGAGCCTCTTCGCGCGCGTGCGCGGCGAACTCCTCGGGATCCTTTTCAAGCGCCTCCTCTCGTTCGGGATGGTCGTCACGTTCGGGTTCCTCCTCCTCGTCTCGATGGTGATCGGCGCCGTCATCGAGGCGTTCGGGGACGGGGTGTCCCCCGTGGCCCCCGAAGGGGCGCTCGTCCCGGTGCTGCGGATCGTCAACCTCGCGGTGTCGTTCGGTGTGACGACGGTGCTCTTCGCAGCGCTCTTCGTCTTCCTTCCAGACCGCCGGGTCCCCTGGCGGGTCGTCTGGCTAGGCGCCACCGTGACGGCGGCGCTCTTCTCGCTGGGGCGGTTCCTTCTGGGCTTCTACCTCGGGCGGAGCGAGATCGGCTCGGCTTTCGGCGCGGCCGGTACGCTGGCCCTCATCCTCGTGTGGATCTACTACTCCGCGTTCATCCTCCTCGTCGGGGCGGAGTTCACGCAGGTGTGGGCGGAAGAGAAGCACGGGCTGCACCTGAGCGGAGCCGCTGAGGCCCTCCGGTTCCGCGACCGCTTCCGCCGTCGCCGCTCGCGGCACTTCGCGAAGCCGGAGCCCGAACCGCCGCACCCAGCCGAGCGGATGTAAAGGTTGTGCGTGCGGAACGGCTCGTGCCGTGATCCGTTTGGCACGCGCCCCTCTCCAAGCTCCTCTACCCGTGCGCCCGTTTCCGCCCGTCCTCCCGCTCCTGAAGACCACCGTTAAGGAGGTGGGCGACGACGACCTGCCGAGCCTCGCGGCGGCTATCGCCTACTACACCATCTTCTCCCTCCCTGCGCTGCTCGCCGTGGCGCTCGGGGTAGCGGGCGCGGTGTTCGGCGCCGAAGCCGTACGCGAGATGCTCCTCGCCGAAGTGGGCGGGCTCGTGGGCGCCGAGGGGGCGGGCGCCATCCAGGGGATGATCGAGAGCGCCTCGGACCTCGGGGACTCCCTCGCGGCCAAGGTCGGCGGGGTGGCCGTCCTCCTTGTGGGCGCGAGCGGGGCCTTTGGGCAGTTCCAGAAGGCGCTCAACCGCGTGTGGGAGATCGAGCCCGCCCCGGTGCAGGGGGGACGGCTCGCGTTCGTCAAGCAGCTCCTCCTCAAGCGGGTGCTCTCATTTGGGATGGTGGCCACCATCGGGTTCCTCCTCCTCGTCTCCTTGGTGATGAGCACGGCGCTCTCTGTGGCGGGCGAGACGCTCGGCGGCGTCTCGCCGGGTGGCGTCATCGCCACCCTCTTGCGGGTGGTCCACCTCGTGGTCTCGCTTGGAGTCGTCACGGTCCTCTTCGCCGCGATGTTCGTGCTGCTCCCGGACCGCCGCATCCCCTGGCGCGACGTGTGGGTGGGCGCGGCGGTGACCGCCGCGCTGTTCACGCTCGGCAAATTCCTCATCGGTCTCTACATCGGGACGAGCGACCCGGGCTCGGCGTTCGGCGTGGCCGGCTCGCTCGCGCTCATGCTCATCTGGATCTACTACTCCGCCCTGATCGTGCTGGCGGGGGCTGAGTTCACCCAGGCCTACACGACGTGGCGCAAGGAGACGGAGGAGCGTCACCCCTGGGCGCAGCCGCGCGATCCCCAGCCGTACTGAGTGCGTCCGCCCGTCGCGCCTTCAGCGTACGACGGTGAACGATCGGGACGCCGTTCCGCTTTCGGACAGGGCGCGCAGCAGGTAAACCCCCGGCGGCAGCACGGAGGCGTCCCACGGGAAAGCACGTCCCCGGGCCGCGACGGCGAGGGGCGTGAGGTCGGCCAGGCGCCGCCCGAGGACGTCGGTGACGTAGAGGGCGAGGGGGCCGGGCGCTGCGACCTGCACGTGGAGCGTTCCGCGTGTGGGGTTCGGGTAGAGCATGATCGCAGCGGGCGAAGGGGGAGGCACCGAAGGCTCTGACCCCGTGATGACCCGCTCCGTGGAACGGAAGACGCCCCTGCCTTCGGCGACGGTATAGAGGTGGCCCGTGCTGTCGATGGCAAGCGGCCGGTAAACCGACGGCGAGGGCAGCCCGTCGCTGAAGGGGGCCCACGTCTGCCCGAGGTCGTGCGAGACGAGCACCCCCGCACGCGTGCCCGCGAACACCGTTGAGCCGGAGGCGAACACGATGGATTCAGTGATAGACCCCGTGGAGTAGACGGGCACCCAGGTGGTCCCGTTGTCGGTGGAGCGGTAGATCGAAACCCCGCCGGCGATGATCACGCGCGGGTCCCACGCGATGGTGAATAAGCTGGTGCCCTGGAGCCCGGCGGCCCACCAGAACTCCCCAGCCGTCGCGCTCCGGTAGACGCCGTTGGACGTGGCTGCCCATAGCTGCGCTCCATTCTGACGGGCAAAGTCCCGGTACCACTGGCCTTTGCCGACAAGCGTCCACGATACGCCCCCATTTAGACTCTGAAACAACCCGGAGCGGTTGACCGACCCCGAAGCGAGGACGAGGCTGTCCGCGCCGAAGGCGAGCACGGCCCCAGGTGCATA
>DASPKS010000220.1:0-2219 GCA_035628035.1 Rubricoccaceae bacterium | reverse complement strand
CCCCTCGTGCGCGATCAGCCCCTCCGGGCTCGGGCTCAACAACGAGGCCGTGTCGGGGCAGGACGTGGTGTTCTGGTACCGCTCGGGCGCCCTCCACAACGCCGGCAACCCCTGGGAGTGCGACATCGTCGGGCCCATGCTGAACACGTTCAACCCGGTCACCAATGAGCCGCCCGCGCCGGAGATGCCGGGCGGGGTCTCCCTCGAGGCGGCGTACCCCAACCCGTTCAACCCGAGCACGAGCGTCCGCTTCCGCGTGGACGCCCTCCAGCACGTCACGCTCACCCTCCACGATGCCCTGGGCCGCACGGTGCAGACCCTCTTCGAGGGGATGGTTGCGGCCGGCCGCGACGAGCACGTCCGCATCGACGGGACGAACCTCCCGAGCGGGGCGTACACCGTCCGCCTCGTCGGGGAGCGCGCCCAGGCCACCACCCGCGTCGTCCTGCTCAAGTGACCGAGGAATCCCGCCGGACGCCGGGGAACGCCCCGCCAAGCTTGTTTTCGCCCCCCATTTGTTTTTCTTGGGCTCCAGCCCGGATCTTCCGTCCCTCCAACCCCCCACCCCCAGCCCCATGTTGACCTGCGCTCTCCGCCGCACGCTCCTCGGCGCGCTCCTCGTCGCCGCGTGCGCGCTGCTCGCCGCCCCTGAGGCCCACGCTCAGGACGGCACCCGCATCATCCGCTCCTGGACTGACGACGTCAAGGTCGAGAACGGCCGCACGGAGCAGTGGGAGTTCGTGATCGCCTACGACCCCGCCACGGGCGCCCTCACCCAGACCGCCCGCAACCACCGCGGCGTCGTCATGTCCACGACGGACCTCACCGGGCACCACATCGCCCCGAACGAGGAGGAGATCGCCGACGCCGTCCGCCTCATCCGCAACGACCCCGAGCTGGCGGCCGTGCTCGCCGCCGCGCCCGGCCACATCATCTCGGGCGGGTTCAACCTCGTCCGGCCTGAGATCGGCTGCGAGGCCACCTCGCGCTGCCTCCAGTTCGACCTCATGCAGGAGGACCTCCCCAACCGCCGCGTCAACCGCCTCCGGTACGTGGTGGTGGACCTGCGCACGGGGCAGTTCGTCTCGCGCAACTACAACCCCGCCAACGACGGCCGCCGCTGAGCCAGCTGCGCCCCCTGCCTCCGCGCTTACCCCTACTGCTATGCCTCGCTATCGCTACCTCCTCGCTGTGTGCGGGCTCCTCCTCGGTCTTAGCGCCGCGCCCCACGCGCAGATCGTGACCGGGATCGGCTGCACCGGCACCCCCACCGGCCACGTCAACTGGCCGGCGACGAACCCCATCTGGTCGTTCGACTTCATCCGCCCGTCCCAGAGCACCGGGAGCGACGGGTCCGGCCTCGAGCTCCGGAACGTGTACTACCGCGGTGTCCTCCAGATGAAGCAGGCCCACGCGCCCATCCTCAACGTGGAGTACGACCCCGGCGGCGGATGCACCTGCTTCCGCGACTGGTCCGACTCCGAGGTCCGCTTCCAGGCGAACAACCCCCTCCCCGGCTTCTCCTGCATCGCTAACGCCACCCCCGGCACCGTCCGCACCACGTGCGACTCGAACATGGAGGGCGGCACCGGCGGCGACGTCGGGAGCTTCGTCGGCGTGTCCCTCGAGGACTTCGGCACCGAGCTCGTCCTGACGACGCACATGTCGGCGGGGTGGTACCGGTACCGGATGAAGTGGCACTTCTACGCCGACGGGCGGATCTGGCCGGAGTACTCGTTCTCGGCGGCGAGCGCGACGTGCACGTCGGCCGCCCACCGCCACCACGTTTACTGGCGGTTCGACTTCGACATCAACAACACGCCCAACAACGACGCCGTCTCCGAGATCAACCCGGCCCTCGGCTCCACGACCACGTTCACGAACGAGCGGTCGGGGACGTGGGGCAACCCCGCCCACGGCGTGTACTGGACCATCCTCGACGCCGGCACCGGGAACGGGTACCGCCTCGTGCCGAGCTCGGCGGACCTCCTCCTCCCGGCCGACTTCGACGGCCCCTCCCCCGCCCTCCTCGACATGGCGCTCCTCCGGTACGTCCCCGGCGTCGTCGACGACGGGAGCCCCTCGTGCGCGATCAGCCCCTCCGGGCTCGGGCTCAACAACGAGGCCGTGTCGGGGCAGGACGTGGTGTTCTGGTACCGCTCGGGCGCCCTCCACAACGCCGGCAACCCCTGGGAGTGCGACATCGTCGGGCCCATGCT
>DASPKS010000219.1:0-8285 GCA_035628035.1 Rubricoccaceae bacterium | reverse complement strand
CCCCACCGGGCGCTCCGGTGTCTGGCGCGGTATCCCCCACCTTCCGCCGGACCGATGCCGCCCTACCTCCGCCTCCCCGACGTCGAGCGCATGGCGCTGGACGAGTACATGAGCGACGAACGGTGGGACGAGCACGGGGTGCGGCGGAGGCCGCAGACCGTGAGAAGAAGGGGCCGCGCCCGGCCTCCGCGAGGAGGCCGGGCGCGTGCTTTTCCTTCATTACCTGCCGCGCGTCAGCGCGGGGCCCTCACCCGGGAGGCTCCACGATCTTCCAGTACGAGTCCTTCCGGAGGACCTTCCCGTCGCGGAACTCCCAGTGGTCGCACCCCCGCACGCGGACCCGGCGGCCCTCGGGCGTCGTGCCGGTCAGCAGCCACTCGGAGACGCCCAGATTCCCGCTGAGCCAGTGCCGGTCGTCGCCGTAGTGGGCGTCCGGGAGGCCCTGGAAGCGCGTCGAGAGCGCCTCGCGCACGGCCGCTTTGCCGGTGAAGCGCTGCCCCCACGGCTCGGGCCCCCGGGGCATGTCGAGCGAGCAATCGTCGGCGAAGAACGCCATGATCGCGTCGAGGTCGTGGGCGTTGAAGGCGTCGGTGATCGCCCTCAACGTTTCGACCGACACGGCGGGCTGCTGGGCCATGGGGTGTGGGGCGTGCGAACGGGGAGGCCGCTCAGGCGGCGGCCATGCTCGGGGCCGGCGCGCCGCGCGGCGGCTCGGGCGCGCGGTTCAGCACGTACCGCTTGAACGCGTACCCCCACGGCATGGCGACGATGGGGAGGACGACCCAGAGGAAGGCGTAGGTCATCTCCTCGGCGGGGGAACCGACCAGCGTGTTCGTCCGCCACAGCGGGTAGGCCACGATGGCGAGCCACACCAGCTTGTAGAGGATGTCGAACGCCACGATGGGGATCAGCTTCAGGGGGTAGAACACGCCGAGGATGGCGAGCAGCGAGTACGAGGCCCACATGCACCACGCCGCGGCCTCCCGGTGATTCCAGGGGCCTTCGTGCGTGAGGATCGTGTTCCACGCGTCGGTCGCCACGAACGCGACCATCAGGACAAAGAGGAGCCGGAGCAGGTAGACGTTGATCGGGCGGACGCCATCGTACCGCTCGTAGTCCGGTCGGAAAAGAGAAGCGATGCGCATGGTTCGTTCCGTTGTGGGTTCAACGAACAGGGGGACGGGCGCCGTTTTCGCTGGCCCGAGGGCGAAGGTTGCAGGCGGCACCGGGGTGTCCATCCGCCGCGGGGGCCGATTGGCGGGGGCCGCGCGGCGGCGTTGAGCCCGCCGCACGGAGGGCCGGGCGGGTAACGTAGGCGGCAGGATCACAAGGGGTTCTGCCGCCCACCATCGGGGGATCCGCGCGCGGGGCGCCGCGTCTGACCGGCCCTCACCCCAACGCTGGTACCCCATGGCCGACCAACAAACCATCGCCGTCGTCGGCGCGACGGGCGCGCAGGGCGGCGGACTCGTCCGCGCGATCCTCGCCGACCCCGCCGGCCCCTTCCGCGCCCGCGCGCTCACGCGCAACCCCGACGCCGACAAGGCGCGCACGCTGGCCGAGCGCGGCGCGGAGGTCGTCGCGGCCGACCTCGACGACCCCGCCAGCCTCCGCGCGGCGTTCGACGGCGCCCACGGCGCCTTCTGCGTCACCAACTTCTGGGAGCACTTCTCCCCCGAGAAGGAGCTCGCGCAGGCGACGAACCTCGCTCGCGCAGCGAAGGACGCCGGGCTCCGGCACGTCGTCTGGTCCACCCTCGAAGACACCCGGAAGTGGATCCCCCTCGACGACGACCGGATGCCCACCCTCCAGGGGAAGTACAAGGTGCCGCACTTCGACGCGAAGGCCGAGGCCGACGAGGCCTTCCGCTCGCTCGGCGTCCCGACGACGTTCCTCATGGCGTCGTTCTACTGGGAGAACTTCATCTACTTCGGGCTGAACCCGCGGCCGGGCCCCGACGGCGTGCTCGCCCTCACGCTGCCGATGGGCGACGTGCCGCTGGCCGGGATCGCCGCCGAGGACATCGGGCGGTGCGCCTATGGCGTCTTCAAGGCCGGCGACCAATACGTCGGGCAGACCGTAGGGATCGCCAGCGACCACCTCACCGGCGGTGAGATCGCCGCCGCGATGGGCCGCGCGCTCGGGCAGGAGGTCCGCTACAACGCCGTCGAGCCGGACGTCTTCCGCAGCTTCGGCTTCCCCGGCGCCGACGAGGTCGGCAACATGTTCCAGTTCTACCGCGACTTCGGCCCCGACGTGCTCGCCGCGCGCGACGTGGCCCAGACGCGGGCGCTGAACCCGGCGCTGCAACCCTTCGAAGACTGGCTGGCGCAGCACGCGCACCAGATGCCGCTGGCATAGCGCGGCGCCGGTCCCCAAAACGCGAGCGCCCCGGGCGACGCGTCGCCCGGGGCGCGCGGGCTCTGTGAGGAGCCCGGCTACGGGTGCGCCGCGCGGGCGGCGGCGTACTCGGCCTCCGAGATCCGGCCGTCGCGGTCCTGGTCGTACGGGCCGAAGTCGTTGCCGACCTGGCCGGTGGTGAACTCGGTCTCGCTGATGAAGCCGTCGCCGTCGGTGTCGAAGGTCCCGAAGACGTTGCCTTCGGGCTCGCCGGGCTCGTCGAGGACCTCGCCGTCGCCGAGGACGTCTTCCTGATCGCCGGCGGGGGCGCCTTCTTCCGTGGCCGCTTCGTCGGCGGAGTCGCCGCAGGCGGTGAGGGCGAAGGGGAGGGCGAGGGCGAGAGCAAAAACGAATGCGCGCATGGGGAGAGGAGCGGAGGGTGAGCGGAGCCTCCCCTACGTCGCGCCGGCCCCCGAAGGTCCCCGCCTTCCAGACACCCCCGTTGAGGCCGGCGCGTCACCTTCTGGATATTCCCCCGTAGGGCGAGGCATCTATCGCCCCGGCTGCCCTCGTCATGTCCCGCCGCACGCTCGTCGCCCTCGCCGTTCTCGGCGCGCTCCTCCTCGGCGTGTGCGCCGCCGTGCTCCTCGCCGCGCGCCTCCTCCTCGGCGTGCTGGATCGGGACCGCTCCGCGGCCTCGGACGCGCCCGCGCCGACGCTGCTCCTCATCTCCATCGATGGGTTCCGCCACGACTACCTCGGCCACTACCCCGCGCCGACGCTGGAGCGGATCGCGCGCGAGGGCGTCCGCGCCGCGCGGCTCGTCCCGTCGTACCCGTCGGTCACGTTCCCCAACCACTACACCCTCGTGACGGGGCTCCGCCCGGAGCACCACGGCATCGTCGGCAACCGGTTCTACGACCCCGACCTCGACGCCACGTTCGACGGGGGCGACCTGGCGGCCCGCGCCGAGGCCCGGTGGTGGGGCGGCGAGCCCATCTGGGTGACGGCCGAGCGCCAGGGCCGCCGCGCGATGGTGCTGTCGTGGCCCGGCGCCGAGGCCGCCGTCGGCGGCGTGCGGCCGTCGCAATGGTCGCCGTTCGACGGGGGGCTGCCCTACGCGGCGCGCGTGGACACCGTCCTCGCCTGGCTCGACCTCCCGCCCGACCAGCGGCCCGCCTTCCTCACGCTCTACTTCGAGGGCGTGGACGGCGCCGGGCATTCCTACGGGCCCAACGCGCCGGAGACCGCCGCCGCCGTCGCCGAGGTGGACCGCGCGCTCGCCCGCCTGCTCGACGGCCTCGACGCGCGCGGCCTCACCGACCGCATCCACCTCGTCGTCGTCTCCGACCACGGGATGGCCGAGATGCGCGCCGACCGCGTGGTGGTCCTCGACGACCACCTCGGCCCCCACGCGCTGGCCGACGTGGCGCGCATGCTGGACGGCGAGCCGATGGGCCTCTGGCCCGAGCCCGGCCGCGCCGACGGGCTGTACCGCGCGCTCCGGGCGGCGCGCCTCCCGCACGTCCGCGTCGTCCGCCGCGAGGAGACGCCGGCCCACCTGCACTACCGGGCGAGCCCGCGCATCCCCCCCATCCTGCTCATGGCCGACGAGGGGTGGACCGTCACCACCCGCGCGCGGTGGGCGCAGCGCGACGGGCCGGCGGCGCCCGCGTGGGGCACGCACGGGTTCGACCCGCGGCTCCCCTCGATGGGCGCGCTCCTGCTGGCGCGCGGCCCGGCGTTCCGCCAGGGCGTCACCGTGGGGCCCGTCGAGAACGTGCACGTCTACGCCCTGATGGCGCACGTCCTCGGCCTCCGCGCGGCGCCGAACGACGGCGACCTCCGCTCCGTCCGCGCCTTCCTGCGGTGAGGCGCCGGAGTCCTTAGCAGGGCACCAGCTCCAGCGTCGTGACGGCGCGGTGGGGCTCGGCGAACCCGCGCACCCACTTCTCCGACGCCTTCGTGTTGTACTTCTCGCCGAAGGCCCGCGTCACTGCGTCGCGCAACCGCCCGCTCCGCGTGGGCCGCGCGCGGACCGCGATCTCTCGCCCGGCTACCTGAAGGCTTCCCTCCGGCTCGTCGAGGAACGCGCGGTACCACCCGGTGGGCTTGTCGTTCCACGACCGCACGAACACCCGGCCCTCCACGACGACCATCCACACCCCGGTGTAGCGGTGCTCGGCTCCCGCGCGCACGCCGACGATCTTGGCGTCGCGGAGGGCCTCGAGAGCAGGCTCCGAGAACCGCCGCGTGGCGGTCACGGCGCCGCGCCCGCCGATGCGGCCTCGGGCAACGGGAGCGCCGCGAGCACGCCCTCCGTCGTAACGATGGTGGCGAACTCGCCCTGGAGGTTCACCAGCGCCACGGCGTGGACGTCCTCGGCCGAGAACCGGCGACCGTCGTAGCCCTCCCTTTCGAACGCCGCCGTCGCGTCGGCCACGACGTAGGTGTCGAACCCGAGGTCGCCCGCCAGCCGCGCCGTCGAGGAGACGCAGTGGTCCGTCGTGAGGCCGACGACGACGAGCGAGGTGATCCCCCGTGCCCGGAGGTAGGGCTCGAGGTCGGTCCCGAGGAAGGCGCCGTTGACGCGCTTCTGGAACAGCGGCTCGCCCTCGCGCGGGGCGGCCTCCGGCTTGATCTCGCAGCCGGGTGTGCCGGGCCGGAGCGGGGAGTCGGGCGAGGTCGAGAGGTGCTGGACGTGGATGACCGGCCACCCGGCCGCGCGCCACCCCGCGAGGAGGCGCGCGATGTGGACCTCGGCGTCGGGGTTGTTACGGCGGCCGTACTTCGGGTGGTCCAGCCCCCGCTGGACGTCAATGACGAGGAGGGCGGCGTTCGCGGGGATCATGAGCGAGAGAGCCGGTCAGGGGACGCGGGCGGAGGCGATGCCGGCCGCCCGCGAGGAAGGTAGCCCGCTGCGCCCACATCCCACCTTTCCTCCCTGCGGGCTCTCGGCCGCCACATGGAACGGCCCGCGCGGTGGCCCGTAGCCACCACCCATGGGCGCCCCCGTCGTGATCCGCCGCGCCGTTCCAGATGACGCCCCCGCCATCACGGAGGCGCTGCGCGCGGCCTTCGCCCCCTTCGCGGCCCTCTACACGGCCGAGGCCCTCGCGGCCACCGTCGTCGAGCCCGACGAGGTACGCGCGCGCATGGCCGAAGGTCCGGTGTGGGTGGCGCAAACGGAGGGCGTGATCGTAGGGACCGTCTCCGTCCTCCCGCGCGGGGCCGACCTTTACGTGCGCGGGATGGCGGTACACCCCGCGAGGCAAGCGGCGGGGGCTGGAAGGCGGCTGCTGGCCGAAGTGGATGCGTTTGCCCATGCGCGCGGGTTCGCACGGCTCACCCTATGCACGACGCCGTACCTAGAGCGCGCGATCCGGCTCTACGAACGGGTGGGGTTCGTCCGCACGGGCGAGGGCCCCGACGATCTTTTCGGGACCCCGCTGTTCGCGATGGCCAAGCCGCTCGCACCCACCCCCTCCGTGTGAGCGAAGTCCGCAGGCTGCTGGGCCCCGTCTCCTCCGAGGGGCACTGCCCGGCGCGAGGGCGCAGTCACGTCCGCAGGGGGGCCCGCTGCCGCAACGAGCGTCACCGTGAACGTGCTCCCGATCCCGGGTACGCTCTCGACGGCGATCGCCCCGCCCATGAGGTCGACGAGCCCCTTCGTGATGGCGAGCCCGAGCCCGCTCCCCTCGTGGCTCCGCGCGTGGCCTGTGGACTCCTGCCGGAACTCGTCGAACAGCCGGGGCAGGAACGCGGGGCCGATGCCGCGCCCGGTGTCCGACACGCGGAGGCGGACGGCGGGGCCGGCCGCGTCGATGGCCAGCACGACACGTCCCTCGGTGGTGAACTTGACGGCGTTCGAGAGGAGGTTGAGAAGCACCCGTTGGAGGGCCGCCCGGTCGGCACGGGCGTAGACGCCCGTGGGGACGTGGGCGGCGAGGGCAAGCCCCTTGGCGCGGGCGAGCGGGCGGAGGGCCTCCACCGCGTCGCGGGCCACCTCAGCGACGTCGACCGGCCCGAGGGTTAGCGTCATCCCCCCCGACTGGAGGCGCGCGAGGTCGAGCACGGAGGTGAGCGTGTCCATGAGGCGGCGGCCGCCTCGGGCGATGAGTTCGACGAACTCCTGGTGCTGCGGGTCGGTCACCTCCTGCCCTAGCACGTCGGCGAACCCGAGAATGGCCGTGAGGGGGGTGCGGATCTCGTGGCTCATGTTCGCGAGGAACGCGCTCTTCAGCCGCGCCACCTCCTCCGCCTGCCGCTTCGCGCGGCGGAGCTCGGCCATCGCCCGCGCCCGCGCCTGTTGCACCACCCCCATCACGAGGGCTACGCCGCCGAGGCACAGCACGAGCACGGGCGGATTCACGCCGGGCTCCTCCGCCCACGCGGCGGCGACGCTGGTGGTGAGCACGACGAAGGCCGAGAACGCGACGAAGGCCGCGGGCCGGTCCGTCACCACGCCGAGGGCGAGGCCGGCCGCCACGAACACGAGCAGCGTGCCGATGGCGTAGTCAGGCGCGAAGCCGTTGACATATACGACGGCGCCTAGCCACCACGCATAGAACCCGTACGGCAACGCCCCCCCGATGGCGACGAACCACCGCCGCGTCCACCGCACGAGGTACGTCGAGCCACCGACGGCGAGGAGGAGCGCCGCGAGCGCGAGGCGCACGCCGAGGGGGTCAATGGCGTCGGGCAGGGCGTGGTGGTAGGCGAGCCAGAACGACGGCAGCATCGCCGCGCAGGCGAAGCACAGCGCACGGAACCCCTGGACCCGCGCCAGCGGGGCCCGCTGACTGGGGGCGACCTTCTTGCGGGCCGGAATCATCGCCGAGCGGGGGGGTCACGTCGAGAGTGGGGTGGCGTGGGGAGGGCAACGGCCGTTCCGCTCCGTTGGCGTCCCCCAGCGAGGGCCACCCCGCGCCGCCATGGGAATGCCAGCGTTACACCGGGCCCGACCAATGTGCCCGCCGGTGTAGGACAACCCCCCCTACTTGGCAGGGGACCTCTTCAGAACTACCCGCGAGATGGAAGGACGGACCTGCTCTCCCGGGCTGCCGGGGGTCAGCCGCCGCCCTGGGGAGGGGCAGGGCCGGGCGGAGCCCGTTCGCCTGGCGGATCACGGCCGCGAAGCCCGGGGTGCGCCGCACGGAGCAGGCACGCCCTGCGGGAACGACCGGGCCCGAGGCAGCGGCCCTGCGCCTCGCTCAAGCGAGGGCGGCCGTGCCCTCGTAAGGCGCTACGCCTTCACCCATGCCTGCGCCTGCGCCCGCTCCTGGAGCGGGAACGCGCGCGCCTCGAGGCGGGGCATCAGCGGATTCGGGAGGGAGGGCAGCGTCTGCAGCCAGTCGGAGTCGGAGACGAGCGCCACCTTCTCGAGCCGGGGGAACAGGCCGAGCCGCTGCATCCCGAGCCACACGTCGCGGCCGAGCGCGTCGAGCGAGATCCCATCGAGGGAGAGGACCTCCACGTAGGCGCGGAGCGGCCCTTCCCGCGCGAGCCGCCGGTCCACCTCGATGAACGCCCGCTCGATGTCGACCCGCTCGATGCGGCCGTTGATGCGGTACGCCAGGACGTCGGGGCCTACGTTGAGGACTTCGATCATGGGAGGAGCGCAAGCGCGGGGAGAAGGGAGGCGTAATACCGAGCCGGCCGGGGGAGGCTCCGCTCCCGCGCACATTCCAGCCATTCCCTGACACTGTCCGGCTCCCGCATTTGCCGGCGCCGCCCGGACCGGACACAGCACGAGGCTTTAGGAAGGGCGTGCCGCCGGCGTATCGCTCCACCCACGCCTACTACTGAGGCCATGCTTGCGGTTCGCTGGAGCCCTCCTCACCGGCCCCGTTCGCCACCGCTGCGCCGATGCGGCACCGCGCCTTCGACAACCCCGGCCGCCAGGGTCTCCCCTACGCCGGCGTGTGCTCTTGGGTGCCGGACCT
>DASPKS010000218.1:0-6017 GCA_035628035.1 Rubricoccaceae bacterium | reverse complement strand
CGCAGTGCTTCCCCCGAGGTGGCGCGGTCCTCGAGCGTAAGACTGAGGTTATAGGCGCGGCGGCTGCCGTCCGTTGTGGCCACTCCCGTGACTCCCATCCCTGTGCCTTCGAAGGGCCGCTCAAGCAACGCCGCGAGCAGGCCGAGGGCGGCGGACTCATCCGCTTGGAGCGAGCGCGTCCCGGCAAAGACGACTGTGACGCGGGCTCCAGGCTCTGACCAAGGAAGGCGAAGCGTAGTGGGTGGAGGCAGTCTGAGGGCAGGCGGTTCGGATGGGGAACTCGCGGTAGCCAAAGGGCCGGCTGAGCGGATACGACCGAGCGTAGCCCCTGCGATGGCTTCGACCTCTTCGGGGGTCGCGTCCCCGACGAGAAGGAAGGTGAAGGCGCCCACATCGAACCGCTCTAAGAAGAAGGCACGGGCAGCCGACACATCCACTCGATCCACGTCCTCGGGTGTGCGGGCGGCGTGGCGGGGCCGGTCGAAAAAGTGGAAGACCTCAGGCGACCTCCGGTCCTCTCCCAGCTCGGAGCGGCGCGTCCGTCGGTACGCCTCGGCGTTGAAGGATGGGGTGCGAAGGAGATCGCGCGCTGTCCTGAGGAGGTTGCCTAAATCAGCGGTCGTTGCCGCGCCGCTCAGCCGGGCCTCCCCCTCCGTCAGGGACGGTTCAAGGTGGATGCCCATCGGGCGTTGCAGGCTCGCGGCGGCGACCTCGGCGGCCTCGGACGCGCTCAGGGCTATGCTGTCCTGTGCGAGCGCGGCGCCGCCTTGCGCGAATGCGAAGAGTTGCACGCGCCCCTGCACGCTATCTAGGGGCCGGAAAACGACGCGGGCGCCGTTCGTCAGCCGCCACTCCCACACGCGCGGGACCGGGTAGCGCGACTGCGACGCCACCGTCCCGTTCGGCGCCGAGGGCGTTGGCTCAGGCGGGGGGGGTGCGACATCGATGGGTGGCGGCGGCTCCTCTTCCGGCACCACGACCGGCGTTGGGGGAGGCGGCTCCGGCGGCGCCGGCCGTGTGCTCGCGCAGCCTGCCAGGAGCAGAACGAGTCCAGCGAGGAACGCGCGGCTCATCCGCCCACCCCGCCAGCCGGCGGAGCCCCCTGGCGCAGCGCGGCCAGCTCCTCCTGCGCCCGCTGGTGGAACGGGTTGTCCGGCGTCGTGAGGCGGATCACCTTCTCGAACTGCTGCACGGCGCCATCTATCCTTCCGATCCGCGCGCGGAGCAGGCCCATGTTGAAGTTGGCCCCGACATGGTTGGAGTCCGTGGCGAGGACCTGCTGGAGGTGCTGCACGGCCGCCATCGGGTTCGAGGAGTCGTAGAGGGCGGCCATCGCGAGGTCGGTCCGTACGTCGGGGTTCTCCTCCAGCGCGAGGCTCCGCTCGTAGGCGGCGATGGCTTGGCGCGCCCACGCCTCGCGCACGGCGTCGGGCGCGCGCGACATCTCCTGGAAGAAGAGCCAGCCCGCGTCGGCCCATGCATGGGCGGCGCCCGTCTGCTCGGCCACCCGTGCCTGCACGGGCGCGGCGTGGCCCCACTGCTCGGCCGCCGCGAGCACCTCCACCAGCTCCGACTGCTTCGCGAGCCGCGCCTGCGGCGTCGTAGCGACCTCGATCTCCCGCTGGAGCGTGGCCACCTGCGTGCGGAGCGCATCGGGCAGCGGCGGCGGCTCCGGCATCTCGCCGGGATTCGTGGGAGGCGTCGTCGTGGTCGCCCCGCCCGTCACCTCGGGGGCGGCTTGCCGGCGGCTGCTCGCCTGCGTGAGCGCGTAGAGCACGACCACGGCCAGCACGGCGGCGCCCACGAGCAGGAAGGCCCGGCGCCCCGCATCCGACGGCGGCCGGGTGCCCGTAGGTGTCGGCTCTGCAGATGAGGCAGCTTCCGTCGGGGCAGGGACGTCCGCGGCGGATGCCGGCCGAGCCGCTTCAACGGTCATAGCAGGGACCGGCACCGCAGCGGCGCGCCGAAGGAGCGAGCCGCACTGGTTACAGAAACGTGCGTCGGCGGGGTTGAGATGGTCACAGACCGAGCACGCGGCGGGCTCCCGCCCCGCCGGAGCAGCTGCCTCTGCAGGCGGGTTAGGCGCAGGGGTCGTCGGGGTTTCGGGGGTAACCGGAGCGGCCTCGGCCATCACCGGAGCCACGACGGTTTCAGTCGGAGCGTCGACGGGGGTGCCACAGAGGTCGCAGCGCGTGGCGCCATCGGGGAGGGCGGCCCCGCAGCCGGGGCAGGTGAGGGCGGGCATCAGCAAAGGGCGGGCGGCGAGACTACCCGGCGGGGCCGTCGTTGGTGGCGTCCTTCCGGCGGGCACGGACGAGGCGCCGGAACTCGGCGGCGGGCTTGAAGACGGGCACCTCCTGGGGGGGCACTACGATGAGGGCGTCCGTGTGCGGGTTCCGCGCCGTCCGCGCGGCGCGCTCGCGGACGCGGAACGTCCCGAACCCCCGAAGCTCGACGGTCTGCCCCGTCACGACGGCCTCGATGACGGTGTACATGAAGCCGTCCACGACGGCCTCCGTCTCGAGCTTGGTCAGCCCGGTCGCAGCGGCGATGCGGTCGACGATCTGGGCCTTCGTCACGGACGCGGGACGGTTCAGGCAGGGGATGAAGTAAACGACGGCGGGCCCAAGATAGGCCCGTTTATGCGTCGCTGTAGGTCGGGCGTGGCCGAAAGGCACGGACGTTGCGGTCCGGGCGGGGTCGGTCGTATCTTTCAGGACTAGGGAAGGCGGCCTCGGAAGGGGGCCGCGCCCGGTGCCTGGGTCCAGCCGCTGTCCGCATGAAAGTGCTCTACGTTGCCGGCGAGATCGCGCCGTTTTCCGAGACCACCGAGACGGCCCGGCTGATCCGGGTGCTCCCCGAGGCGGTGCAGGAGGCCGGGGGTGTCGAGACGCGGATCATGATGCCGCGCTACGGGGTGGTCTCCGAGCGGCGGAACCGGCTCCACGAGGTGATCCGTCTCTCCGGTGCCGAGATCCATGCGGGCAGCGAGAAGGACACCCTCCACGTGAAGGTGGCCTCCATCCCCGGCATCCGGCTCCAGGTGTACTTCATGGACTCCGTCCGCTTCTTCAAGCGGAAGGGGCTCCACCGCGACGTCAAGACGGGCGAGGTCTTCCCTGACAACGCCGCGCGCGCGCTCTTCTTCGCCCGCGCCGCCATCTCGACGGCCCGCCAGCTCGGATGGGCGCCCGACATCATCCACGCCTCCGGCTGGATCGCCGGGTTCGTCCCCGTCCTCCTCCGTACCGAGCTCGCCGGCGACCCGCTCTTCGCCGGCGCCAAGGCGCTCTACACCCCCGACGTGACCGACACCGAGGTGCGCGTGACGAAGGAGCAGGCCGCGGCGTTCGAGTTGCCCGCCGCCATCGCGGGGAAGGATCTCCGCGAGATCGGGATGGCTTGGGCTGACGGGGTCGCGTTCGCGCCGGGCGACCCCCTCGCGAAGTCCCGCTCGAAGAGCCGCCCAACGGGCCCCACCCTCAGCGGGACGAAGGAGCAGGTCGCCGGCCCCGTGCTCGAGCTTTACACGGCGCTCGCCGGCCGGCGCGAGCTCGCGGCCTAGCGCTGCTCCAGCGAGCCGCGCCGTACGGGTCGCGGAGACGCCCGCTCCGCGACGATTTCGCACGATTCGCGGCGAAGCCGTGCGCGGCCCCGCCGCGCCCTACCGTAAGCTGACGCGCCGCGCACGAACGCCCGCCGGCCGTTCGTTCAGGTGGCGCCCGCCCGCCGACCCACGCCTGCCCTGATGCCTTTGCGTCCCCGCCTGTCCGTTCCCCTCGCCGTACTTCCGCTCGTCCTCGTGGCCTGCCAGGACCCCTCCGGCGTGGGGCTCGGCCTCGTGGGGGAAGAAGGCACCAACCCCAACGTCGTCGTCGTCGCGGCCGATACCGTGCGCGTGGTCGAGGCGGAGAGCGTGACGGGCGGGTTCGCCTCGGCCGCGCTCCGAACGCAGGTCCGCGTGCTCGTCGGCCACGTCGAGGACGACGTGCTAGGGGACGCCACGGCGGCGGCCACCTTCGACGTGATCCCCCCGGCGGCGGTCCCCGGCGGGTTCCGCAGCCGCGTCATCCGGTCGGCCCAGCTCCGCCTGGCGCGCGACTACGTCTACGGCGACTCCACGACGACGCTCACCCTCGAGCTCCTCTCGATGGATGCGAACTGGAGCCCCACCGGCGCCCCCCCCGATACGACCTTCGACGTGGGCGAGGTCCTCGGCACCTTCGAGCGCAGCGCCCGCGACACCCTCCTCACGTTCGACCTCCCCGCGTCGTGGGTGAGCGAGAACGACGAGCTCCTCCGGAGCGACTCGGCCGCCTCCGCCTTCGACGGGTTCCATCTCCGCCTCGCCGAGGGGTCCATGACCGGGGCGGTCGTCGGCCTCCGCATGGACCGGAGCGCGCTCCGCCTGATGACCTCTCAGGACACCGTGGACTACCCCGTCCACGACGTGTTCACCACGCTCTCGCGCGGAGCGCCCACCGCTCCCCCGCCGGAGAACCGCCTCTTCCTCCGCGAGGGGGCTTCCGAGGCCGTTGCCCTCGCGTTCCCGATCGACACGCTCGGGCAGGCGGCGCTGGCCGGCGCCACGCTCCGCCTCAACGTGGACAGCACGGCCCTCCCGATGGGCTCGTTCGTCCGGCCCCTGATCGAGCGCCTCGGCCTCTTCGGCCTCACCGAGGACGACGAGCGCGTCCTCATCACGTCGGCCGTGCTCGACCGCGAGACGGGGACCTACTCGCTCACCTCGCGCGGGCTGACCGCGCTCCTCCAGGACGAGCTCCTCGGCGACCCGCCCTTCGTCCGCTACGAGGTGGGGCCGGTGGCGGGCGCCCCCCTCTCGCTCAACGTCGCCCCGCTCGTCCTCGGGCCGCCGCCCGCGCCGGGCGGGCGCGACCCCCGCCCCCGCCTCGCCCTCACGCTCATCCCGGCCACGAACTAGCCATGCGCCGCGTTTTCTTGCTCACGTTGGCCACCGTGCTTGCCGGGACGGCCGCCGCGCAGGGCAGCAACAACTACGGCTCGCCCTACACCCGCTTCGGGCTCGGCGAGCGCCTCGACTTCTCGTCGTCGCAGGCGGCGATGATGGGCGGCGCCGGGACGGCGCTCCGCTCGCTCACGTGGAACGGCCTCGCCAACCCCGCGCTCTGGGCCGACCAGACCTACACCCGCTTCGCCCTCAGCGCGGAGGCCCGCACGCTCCGCTCCACCGACGCCTCCGACGCGACGAGCCAGCTCAGCGGCGGCGGCATCGGCGCGTTCCAGCTCGGCTTCCCGCTGCTCCAGCAGCGCCTCGGCGTGAACGTGGCCTACCGCCCCTTCTCGCGCGTGGACTACCGCGTCGTCCAGGACAGCACGTTCCTCCCCGACGAGGGCGAGCCCATCCCCTACCGGGTCAACTTCGAGGGGAACGGGGGCCTCCAGCTCATCACGGCCGGCCTCGGCGCGCGCGTCACGCCGGGCCTCCACGTGGGCGCGGCCCTGGAGGCATACTTCGGCGTGGTGGAGTACCTCCAGCGGACGGAGTTCCCCGAGAACGACGACTTCCGCGAGACGCGCACAACCCGCGCGACGCGCCTCCGCGGCGCGACCGGCCGCGTGGGCGTGCTCCTCTCCAAGACCGGCGTCTTCGGCGCCGAGGACGCGGTCTCCCTTGGCGCGGCGCTCTCGCTCCCGGCCACGCTGAACGGCGAGCGCACCGTCACCATCGGCGTAAGCCTCGACCAGGACACCCTCTTCGCCGTGGAGGAGGGGTCGGTGCGGCTCCCGATGCAGGTGGCGGCCGGGGTCTCGTGGACGCAGCGCGAGCGGTGGTCCGTCGCGGCCGACGTGCGGTACGAGCCGTGGAGCGATTTCGAGAGCGACTTCGCCTTCGCGGGCGTGGAGCCCGACGGCAGCGGCCTCCGCGACCGCCTCCGCATCGGCGGCGGCTTCCAGCTCGTCCCGGCCGGGAACGACCGCACGCGCGGCTACTTCGCGCGGACGGCCTACCGCCTCGGCGCCTACACCGAGCGCGC
>DASPKS010000217.1:0-9852 GCA_035628035.1 Rubricoccaceae bacterium | reverse complement strand
GGGGGCTCACGCTCGGGCTGGCCGCGGCGGCCTTCCTGCTGACGGCGCGGTTCCACCGGCGGACGCGCGCGTTGACGCCGGCCGAAACGGCCGCCGCCGTCCCGTCAGAAAGCGGGGGCGAGGGCTTCCCTCGATAGGGCCCGGTGTCGTAGGCTTGCACCTGCGGAGATGCCTCTGGCGTTTCTTTCAGCGAACGCCTGACGGTGTTTCAACCGTTCTTCGCCTGCCCCTCTGGACGGGCGCCTCGTAGCTTCGAGCGCCCGACGTGCCCTCACCCCGATCCCCCGCCCAGGGATACGCGCGTTATGCCGCAGCTCTTCCCCCGGAAGGCCAACGCCCTCCCCGTGCTCACGCTCATCGGGATCGTCGGGGGGGCGCTCTTCCTGACCGCGTTCGTCTGGTACTACTTCTCCCCGGAGTTCACCGACGTGGGGTACCAGCCGGAGCAGCCGGTCCCGTACAGCCACGCCCTCCACGTCGGCCAGCTCGGGATGGATTGCCGGTACTGCCACACCGGCGTCGAGGTGAGCGAGCACGCCAACGTCCCGGCCACGCAGACGTGCATGAACTGCCACTCGCAGATCCGCACGCAGTCGGTGGACCTCCTCCCCGTCCGCGAGAGCTGGGCCACCGGCGACCCCATCCGGTGGGTGAACGTCCACTTCATCCCCGACTTCGCGCAGTTCCCCCACGCTCCCCACGTCAACATCGGCGTCGGGTGCGAGACGTGCCACGGGCGCGTCGACCGGATGGAGGTCGTCCACCAGACCGAGCCCCTCTCAATGGGGTGGTGCCTCGACTGCCACCGGAGCCCCGAGCGGTACCTCCGCGACCCCGCGCTCGTCACCGTGATGGGGTACGACGAGGAGACGCGGGAGGGCCGCGCGCGCGACGAGCGGCTCGCCGCCAACCGCACCCGCATCCGCGCCGAGCGCATCGAGCCCCCGCAGAACTGCTCCGCTTGTCACTACTGAGTGATGAGTAAGCGGGCGGTGGGGGACGAGGCGCGGCCTCTTCCCCTTCGCCCTCGCCCCTTCACCCTGTCACCTGCATGATCGAACTCGACGTCCTCAGCGCCGCCGACGTCGCGGCGGCCGGCCGGCCGGCGGCGTGGCGCAGCCGCGAGGACCGCACCGGCGCCGCCGACTACGCCGCCGCCTTCCGCCGCGGCGAGTTCCTCCCCGGCGCCGCCGACGGCGACGACCTCGCGGCCGACACCGGCACGAGCCGCCGCACCTTCCTCAAGCTGATGGGCGCCTCGATGGCGATGGCGGGCCTCACCGGCTGCCGCCGCCCCGTCGAGGAGATCCTGCCCTACGCGCGGAAGCCCGAGGAGGTCCTCGAAGGCGTGTCGAGCTACTACGCCACGGCCATGCCGATGGGGGGCGTCGTCCACGCGCTGCTCGTGCAGAGCCACGAGGGGCGGCCGACGAAGGTCGAGGGGAACCCCGAGCACCCCGTCAGCCGCGGCGCGACGAACGTGTTCGCGCAGGCGAGCATCCTCAACCTCTACGACCCCGACCGCTCGCGGCGGATCTGGCGGCGCGGCGGCGGCACCGCCACGTGGGCCGACTTCGTCCGCACGGTGCAGCAGGCGGGTGGGGGCGCGCCGCCGGCCGCCCCGGCGGCGGCCGACACGGCCGCCACCGCGGCTCCGACGGTCACGGCGACGGGCGGCCTCGCCAACGCGGGCCTCGCCGTCCTCGCTGAGCCGACGTCCTCGCCTACCGTCGAGCGCCTGCGGCGTGTGCTCGAAGGGCGCGGCGCGCGCTGGATCACGTGGCACCCCGGCGGCGACGACCCCGCCGCGCTGGCCGGCGTAGGCCGCCCGCTCTACCGGTTCTCGCAGGCCCGCGTCATCGTCTCCTTCGACGCCGACTTCCTCGGCGACGACGCCAACAGCGTCTGGAACAGCCGCGAGTTCGCCGCCTCCCGCCGCGCCGACGACGGCGCCCCGATGAGCCGGTTCTACGCCGTCGAGAGCGCGGTGACGACGACGGGCGGCGCGGCCGACCACTGGAAGCACCTCCGCGCTACCGACGTGGCCCACTTCGCCGCCGCCGTCGGGCAGGCGCTCGGCGTGGGTACGGGCTCGCCCGGCGCCGCGCGCTACGCTTCCGACCCCTTCTTCCAGGCGCTCGTCGAGGACGTGCGTGCTGGGGGCGGGGCGGCGGTGTTCGCCGCCGGGCCCACGCAGCCGCCGGCCGTGCATGCCCTCTGCGCCGCCCTCAACGGGCGGTACGGCGGGGGCGCCGTGTCGTACCTCAGTACGGGCGCCGCGCCGGAGCCGCCGGTCGGAGTTGCGCTCCAGCAGCTCGTGGCCGACATGCAGGGCGGCCGCGTGCAGGCGCTCGTGATGATCGGGACCAACCCGGTCTACGAGCTGCCCGCTGGGCTCGGCTTCACTGAGGCCCTCGGCCGCGTGCCCCTCTCCATCCACCTCGGCCTCCACCGCGACGAGACGGCGCGCCGGTGCACGTGGCACCTCCCGCGCCAGCACTACCTCGAGCAATGGGGCGACGGGCGCGCCTACGATGGCACGCTCTCCGTCCTCCAGCCCCTCATCGCGCCGCTCTACCCGGACAGCCGTTCCGAGATCGAGCTCCTCGCGCTCCTCGCCACCGGGCAGGACCGCGCGGGCTACGACCTCGTCCGCGAGACGATGGGCGCGACGGGTCCCGGCAACGAGGACGCCTGGCGCACGGCGCTCCACGACGGGTTCGTCGCCGACACGGCCTTCCCGGCCGGCGGCGCGGGCGGCGGCGCGGCCGTGGACCTCTCGCGGCTTCCCGTGCTGGGCGAGGACGACGTGGAGATCGTCTTCCGCACGTGCCCGAAGGTCTACGACGGCGCCTTCGCCAACAACGCGTGGATGCAGGAGCTGCCAGAGCCAGTGACGAAGCTCGTCTGGGACAACGTGGCCATGATGAGCCGCCACACGGCCGAACGGCTCGGCGTCCGCACCGTCCTCGAAGACGGGAAGCACTGGGCCGACACCATCCGCCTCGCGCTGAACGGCGGCGAGGCCACACTCCCGGTGTGGGTCCAGCCCGGCCACCCCGACGGCTCGATCTCGGTCACGCTCGGCTACGGCCGCGAGATCGAGAGCGACCGCGAGCGCCGGGGCCGCGGCCTCGCCGCGCGGCTGTTCGACAAGGACACCAACCACTACCGTGAGGGCCCCATCGCCAACGGCGTCGGCGCCAACGTGGCCCCGCTCCGCCGCCTCAGCACGATGGCCGTCGACGCCGTCCGCGCCGACGCCATCGGCCGCGTCGACGGCGGGTACCTCCTCGCCTCCACGCAGGACCACGGCTCGATGGAGGACCGCGCGCCCGTCCGCATCGGGACGCTCGAGGAGTACCGCGCGCACCCCGACTTCGCCAAGGGCGCCGACCGCTACATCGGCGAGACGCCCTGGGAGGTGTTCCCCCCACTCTGGGGCGAGGAGAACTCGGCCTCCGAGGACCCCCGCATCGGCGGCGCGATGTACTCGGACAACCAGTGGGGGATGACGATCGACCTCAACGCGTGCACCGGCTGCAACGCGTGCGTGATCGCGTGCCAGAGCGAGAACAACGTGCAGATCGTCGGGAAGGACCAGGTGGCGCGCGGCCGCGAGATGCACTGGCTCCGGATGGACCGCTACTACGTCGGCGGGACCGCGGACGACCCGGAGCAGATGGTGATGCAGCCGATGTTCTGCGTCCACTGCGAGAACGCCCCGTGCGAGAGCGTCTGCCCCGTCTACGCGACGAGCCACTCGCCCGACGGCATCAACGAGATGACGTACAACCGGTGCATCGGCACGCGGTACTGCTCGAACAACTGCCCGTACAAGGTCCGCCGGTTCAACTTCTACAACTGGTCGCGGGAGCTCCCGGCGGAGGTCCAGATGGCGCAGAACCCGAACGTGACCGTCCGCTTCCGCGGCGTCATGGAGAAGTGCACGTACTGCGTGCAGCGGGTGCGCCGCGTGCAGCAGTACGCCCACATCGAGAACCGGCCCATCCGCGACGGCGAGGTGCAGACGGCTTGCCAGCAGGCGTGCGCGAGCGGCGCCATCGTATTCGGCAACCTCGCCGACGCCTCCGCGCGCGTAGCCCAGCTCAAGCGGAACCCCCGGAGCTACGAGCTCCTCGGCGAGCTCGCCACGAAGCCGCGCACGAGCTTCCTCGCCCGGCTCCGTAACCCGAACCCGCGCCTCGCGCCGGCCACCGAAGCCGACCCCCCGCCGCAGCCCACCGGCACCCGCGAGCCCACGCACTCCTGACCCACCCCAGCTGAAGGTCCCCCGTGGCAACCCCGACCACCCTCGCGCCCGCGACCGACGGCGTATACAAGACGCTCGAGGACGACCCCCTCGTCCGCGGCAATCTCTCGTTCCACGACGTGACCGAGATGGTAGCCGTCCATACCGAGAAGCGGACACCGGCGGCATGGCTGTTCTGGTTCGCCGTGGCGCTCGGCGGGCTCAGCATCCTCGGCCTCTCCATCGCGTACCTCGTCTGGAACGGGGTCGGTGTGTGGGGGCTGAACGTCCCAGTGGGGTGGGCCTTCGACATCACGAACTTCGTGTTCTGGGTCGGCATCGGCCACGCGGGCACCCTCATCTCGGCGATCCTCTTCCTCTTCCGCCAGCGCTGGCGGACCTCGATCAACCGTGCCGCCGAGGCGATGACGCTCTTCGCCGTGGCGTGCGCGCTGATCTTCCCGACGTTCCACGTCGGCCGCGTGTGGGTGGTGTACTGGATGCTCCCCATCCCGAACCAGATGAACATGTGGCCGCAGTTCAAGAGCCCCCTGCTCTGGGACGTGTTCGCGGTCTCGATCTACGGCACGGTCTCGCTCATCTTCTGGTACGTCGGGCTCATCCCCGACCTCGGGACGCTCCGTGACCGCGCCGCCCAGGTGGGGCGGACCACCCGCGCGAAGATCATGGGGTTCTTCTCGCTCGGGTGGACCGGCTCGAACCGCCACTGGCGACACTACGAGCGGGCGTACCTCATCCTCGCCGCCCTCTCGACGCCGCTCGTGCTCTCGGTGCACTCGGTGGTGTCGTTCGACTTCGCGGTCTCCATCGTCCCCGGCTGGCACACGACGATCTTCCCGCCCTACTTCGTCGCGGGCGCCATCTTCTCCGGGTTCGCCATGGTGATGACGCTGATGATCGTGGCGCGGAGGGTGTACGGGCTAGAGAACCTCATCACGGTCGACCACCTCGAGAAGATGAACATCGTGATCCTGGTGACCGGCACCATCGTCGGGTTCGCCTACATCACGGAGTTCTTCATCGCGTGGTACTCCGGCGTCATCTACGAGCAGTTCGCCTTTCGTAACCGCGCCTTCGGGCCGTATGCGTGGGCGTACTGGATCATGATGACGTGCAACCTCATCAGCCCGCAGGTCTTCTGGGTGAAGCGGTTCCGCCGGAGCATCCGGATCTCGTTCATCCTCTCAATCGTGGTCAACATCGGGATGTGGTTCGAGCGGTTCGTGATCATCGTGACGAGCCTCCACCGCGACTACCTCCCGTCGTCGTGGGACTACTTCGTTCCAACGATCTGGGACTTCGGGATGCTCATCGGCTCGTTCGGGCTGTTCTTCACGCTGTTCCTGCTGTTCCTCCGGTTCATCCCGATGGTCGCCATCGCCGAGGTGAAGGGCGTGCTCCCGCAGGCCGACCCCCACTTCTACGACGGCCACCACGGCGACGGCGCGGGCGAGGGGGAGGGGTTCAGCCTCCACCGGCCCGGCCCCTCGGGCGTCCCCTACCGCGCCGACGAAGGCGACGACAAGCGCTGACCTCCAGGCCCTGACCCATGCTCAACGCCCTCCGCTCCGAGATGGCCGCCCGGGCCGACCAGCACGTCGGCCTCCTGGCGGAGTTCTCCGACCCCGGCGCGCTCCTCCACGCCGTCGAGGCCCTCCGCAAGCGGGGGTATTCCCGCCTCGACACGTTCTCGCCGTTCCCCATCCACGGGATGGACCGCGCGATGGGGCTCGGCCCCAGCCTCCTCGGCTACCTCGTCTTCGGCGGCGGCGCCACCGGCGCCCTCCTCGGGTTCCTCCTCCAGTGGTGGACGAGCCACGTCGACTACCCCATCAACATCTCGAACAAGCCGCTCTTTGCCTGGGAGCCGAGCATCCCCATCATCTTCGAGCTGACGGTGCTGTTCTCGGCGCTGACGGCGGTGGGGGGGATGCTCGCGCTGAACGGGCTGCCCAAGCCCTACAACCCGCTGTTCTTCTCCGACCGGTTCGCCCGCGCCACCGACGACGGGTTCTTCCTCCACGTCCAGGGCCGCGACCCCCACTTCGACCGGGACACCACGGCCGACGACCTCTTCGCCGAGGGCGCCCTCGCCGTGGAGTACGTGGACCACGAGGGCGCGCACCCTGTCGGCCGTAATGGGGGGGAGGGCGCATCCACGCCCGAGCCCGCCGCGCCGCCCCACACCACCGGGAAGATCTAAGCCGGCCCCGCGCCGCACCCCCATGCTTCGACCCTCTCGCCTCGTCCTGGCTGGCCTCGCGGCGGTGGCCCTCGCCGGCTGCCGCGGAATGCGCTCCGAGGAGCCGCCTGTCCACGTCAACCTCAACATGGACTACCAGGAGCGGTTCGAGGAGCAGGAGGCGAACCGGCTCTTCGACCAGGCCGCCTCGATGCGCGGGGCGAGCAACCGCCCGCTCGTGCCCGGCACCGTCGCGCGCGGCGCGCTCCGGACGACGGCCAGCGCGCCCTTCGACCAGGGCCGCACGGCCGGCGGCGCGTTCGTGCCAACGATCCCGGTAGCTGTGACGCCGGAGGTGCTCGAGCGCGGGCGCGGGCGCTTCAACATCTACTGCACGCCGTGCCACGGCTACGCCGGCGACGGCCGGGGCATCATCATGGTGGGCAACGGCGGCCAGGGCTACGGCTACACCCCCGCGCCGACGTTCCACTCCGACTACCTCCGCGGCGTCCCCGACGGGTACCTCTTCCACGTGATCTCGAACGGCGTCCGCACGATGCCCAGCTACGGGCAGCAGATCCCGGTAGCCGACCGGTGGGCCATCGTTGCCTACCTCCGCGCGCTCCAGCGCTCGCAGGCCGCCACCCCTGCCGACGTGCCGGCCCCGGAGCGGGAGCGGCTCGCGACGGCGAACCCCAACGTGAACGTGCAGCAGTAGCGCCCCCGACGGCGCCCGCCGACCTCTGACCTCTCTCCCATGGCGAACCCCCTGACGAGCCTCTTCCTCGACCCCGCCGCCGCCGACCGCGAGCGGGCCCCGAGGAAGTACCAGTTCACCGACGACTGGCGCGCGTGGCTGGTCCCGGTCGCCCTCGGCCTCGCCCTCCTCGTCCTCTCGCTGCTCTCGCTCCTAGGCGGCGACGCCGCGCGCGTGCGGTTCTTCTACGCCTACCTCGTGGGGTGGGTGTTCTGCGTCTCCATCGCCGTCGGCGCGCTGTTCTTCGTGATGATCCAGCACGTGGTGAAGGCGAGATGGGTGACGGTGCTCCGCCGGATCCCCGAGCACCTCGTGGCCGGCTTCCCCCTCCTCGCTCTCCTCGGCATCCCCGTCCTCTTCGGGATGCACGACCTCTACCACTGGACGCACGCCGACCTCTACGAGAGGGGCGGGTCGCACTTCGACCCGATCCTCTTCGGGAAGAGCCCCTACTACTTCTGGCCGGCCAACCCAGGGACTGTGCCGGTCTTCTGGCTGCTCCGCGTGGTGGCGTACTTCCTGCTGTGGAGCTACCTCGGCCGGCGCCTCTTCGCGCTCTCGGTACGGAACGACGCCGAGCCGAGCGCGGAGAACACCCTGAAGCTCCGCCGGGTGAGCGCGTGGGGCATCCCGATCGCCGCCGTCGCCACGTCGTTCGCGAGCTACGACCTCGTGATGAGCCTCGACCCCCACTGGTTCTCGACCATCTTCGGGGTGTACTTCTTCGCGGGGGGGTGGCTGGCGATGCTTTCGCTCGTGACGTTCATCGGGCTTGCGCTCCGCCGGCGCGGCCTCCTCGACGTCGAGCTCACGCGCGAGCACTTCCACGACATGGGGAAGCTGATGTTCGGGTTCGTCGTGTTCTGGGCGTACATCGCCTTCAGCCAGTACATGCTCATCTGGTACGGGAACCTCCCGGAGGAGACGCGCTGGTTCATGGACCGCCTCTCGAAGGGGTGGACGGCGGTGACCGCGGGGCTCCTCGTGTTCCACTTCATCCTCCCGTTCCTCCTCCTCCTCCCCCGGTTCGTGAAGCGGACCTACCCGCTCCTCGGGTTCATGGCGGGGTGGCTCCTCGTGATGCACTGGTACGACCTCTTCTGGCTCTCCGTGCCGACCATCGGAGCGGAGGAGGCCCACACCGTCGCCGAGCACGCGGGGCGGTCGCCGGAGGTGGCCGAGACGGCCTTCCGCGTGGGGGAGAGCGCGCTCCCCGGCGCGACGCAGAACGTCCCCTTCGCGGCGGTCTCGGAAGCCGCCCAGGCCCACTTCGCCTGGGTCGACTTCTCGGCGTGGCTCGGCCTGTTCGCCCTCTTCATGGGGCTGACCCTCTGGCGGATGGGGCGCCACGCCCTCACCCCCTACAACGATCCCTACTTCGCCGACTCCGTCCGCTTCGAGAACGTGTGACGGCGCCCGCGTAGGCGGGCCACCGCAGCCCACGACGCGGGGCTCGTGACGGCGGAACCGGCCCCCACGAGCCCCGCATTCGCGCTCACGAATTCCTCATCACCCCCTGCAAACTTGCGCGCGCGTGCGCGCGTTAGCCCCTCCGCCGATGGACGAGCGCCCGCCCGAGACCCCCGACGCCCCGCAGCCGACCGGTACCCCCGGCGCTCCTGAGCGCGCCGCGACGACGCCCGCCCTCACGCCGGACCCCCACCGGGGGGAGCCCACGCCGCCGGCCGAGGTGGGCCTCCGCCCCGAAGCCGATCCCGCTATGACCCGACCGGAGCAGCAGGAGCGCACGGGCCCGCTGAGCGGGCTGATCCACGCGGCCTCGACCGAGGTGCAGGCGGGCATCGGTGGCTCGGCCGCGGCCCACGCCGAGGACGAGCGGATGGGCGTGGAAGGGGAGGGAATCGAGTCCTCCCAGATCTTCGGGCTCATGCTCGCCACCGTGCTGGCCGTCGCCAGCATCGTGCTGTTCCTCTACTTCATGTTCTACCTCCCGAAGCGCGACGCGACGGCGGCGCAGTCGGAGAACGTGCCGGCGGACCGGTACGTGGAGGTCCGCGAGCTCCGGGCGCAGGCGGAAGACCGCCTCGCGCACTACGCCACCGGGACCGGCGCCGACTCCGGCCGGTACGTGATCCCCATCGAGCAGGCGATGCGGCTCGTGCAGGGGCAGTACGGCGCGCAGGGCCGCCGCCCCATGCTCCCGTTCGGCCCCGCCTCGGTCCAGCTCGGCCCCGTGCCCGCGACGGGCCGCGCGGCCACGGCGGGGATGGGGATGGCCGCTGACAGCGCAGTAGTCCCTGCCTCCGCCGCAGCTTCCACCTCGGGCCCGGCCGGCGCCGCCCAGGTCGAGACCACGCAGCCCCCGACGTCCCAGCCCCCGCCCGCTGAACACTGAGCCATGACGGCATCCGGCCACCTGCGTTTTTTCCTCGCGCTCGCCGTGCTCCTCCTGGGAGCGGGGGAGGGCGTGGCGCAGCCGGCCGGCCCCGCCGCCCCCGCGGCCGACCCGACGGCGGCGCTGCCGCCTGAGGCGCGGGAGGTGGCCATCGTCGAGCGGCTCGGCGAGCGAGTCCCGCCGGGCCTGACGTTCCGCGACAGCGAGGGCCGGGCGGTCCAGCTCGGCCAGCTCCTCGGGCAGGACAAGCCCGTCGTGCTCGCGTTCGTCTACCACACCTGCCC
>DASPKS010000216.1:0-5724 GCA_035628035.1 Rubricoccaceae bacterium | reverse complement strand
GAGGGCGTCGGAGTTGGCCTTCTTCTGGTTCTCGCCGAAGGCCTGGATCCCCACGACGACCGCGAGGCCGACGATGACGATGCCGAGGACGAGGAGAAGGAGCTGCTGCTGACCCATGAGATAACCTCCTGCTGGTTGGGTTGAGTTGCGGGGCCCTCGGGAGTGGGGCTGGTCCGCTGGGTGGGTTGGTTGAGAGCAAGACGGCGGGGCTTCTCGGCCGGCCGCCGCCGGTTGGCCGCCCCCCTTGCATCGTCTGTGCCCGTCGGCGCGGCGCGGCGCGCCCGCCCCTCGCCAAGCACCTGATTCCCCCCTTCATCCTCCGCTTCGGTCTCGTTTTTTTGCGTTCGGGCGGGCTGTGGGGGCTCCCCGAATCCAACGACGCTCGTGGTCGGGGTCCTGCTCGGGGGGGCGGCGCAGGTTCCTTTTCGAAACACGGCCGGTACCCTCTTTCCGCTTTCCGCCGGTGCCGGGCGCCCCTGGCGCGGAACCATCGGCGCCCTGCGCCGTGCCTCCCCCCCTCTCCCATCCCCCCCTGCCATGTCCTCCTCGAACACCTCTTCGAACAAGAATGACGGCTCCCGCTTTGCCGACGCCGCGCGCGACGCCCGCGCGAAGGCGGCCGACACCCTCCACGAGGTCCGCCTCGCCAGCAACCAGATCGTCGACAAGGTCCGGGAGCTGATCGAGGAGGGGAACGTCCGCCGCATCGTGATCAAGAAGGATGAGCGGGTCCTGCTCGAGATCCCCCTCACGGTCGGGGTTGGTGCCGGGGCGGCGGCCGTCCTGCTCTCCCCGATGCTCGCCGCCATCGGCGCGCTCGCCGCGCTCGTGACCGACGTGACGCTCGTCGTCGAGCGGGAAGAGGAGAGCGAAGGAGGGGGCGCGTCGAAGAGCGGCGCCTCCGAGAACTCGGGCGGCAACTCGGGCGGCGGCGCCGAATCGGATAGCGAAGAAGGCGGGCGTGGCAAGGGCTCGCGCGGCATCTGAGCCTCCTCTCCCGCCTGTGCACCCCCCGCCGTGTCGAACGGTCGGGGGGTGCGTTCGTTTTAAAGACCCGTGCCCCCACCGTCCCCCGCGATGAAGGCGACGCTCGATGCGCTCGTCGCGCGGTACGAGCAGCCCGCCTTCCTCTCCGACGACCCGGTCTCAGTCCCACATGCCTTCGACGACCCGCGCGACCAGGAGGTGATCGGGCTGTTCGCGGCGCTCCTTGCTTGGGGCCGCCGCTCCGTCGTCCTTGCGAAGCTGGCCGACCTCGCGGAACGGATGGGCCACCGCCCCTTCCGCTTCGTCGTCGATTTCGACGGGGCGCGCGACGGCGCGCGGCTGGAGGGCTTCCGCCACCGCACGTTTCAGCCGGCCGACGCCATCGCGCTCACGCGGGCGCTGTCGGCCGTGCTGCGGCGGCACGGCTCCCTCGGGGCCCTGTTTGCCTCTGCCCTTCCCGCCGACGCCGAGCACATCGGCCCGGCCATCCAAGGATTCTCCGAAACGCTCCTCACGGAAGCCCCGGACGCGCCGCGCTTGGCGAAGCACCTCGCGCGTCCTTCGACGGGCAGCGCGTGCAAGCGGCTCGCGATGTACGCGCGGTGGATGGTTCGCCCGGGCCCGGTGGACCTCGGTCTCTGGGCGGACATTCCCAAGCGGCTCCTCGTCCTCCCCCTCGACGTGCATACGGGCCGGCAGGCCCGCCGCCTCGGCCTCCTCACCCGTCCCCGGGACGACTGGCCCGCCGTGCTCGAGCTCACCGCCGCCTGCCGCGCCTTCGACGCCGACGACCCCGCGCGGTACGACTTCGCCCTCTTCGGGCTCGGCGCCTACGCAGGCCGAGAAATCGAGGCCCGAGGGTAGCGGAGCCTGACTCTCAGACCACCTCCCCTACCCCTCGGTAGGCCTGCGCGAGGTAAAGCAGCGGCGCATCTTCGCGGCCGGGCAGCACGCGCTCGACCTCCCCGACGAACACGGAGTGGTCACCCGCGCTGAGGCGGGCGTAGGGCGTGCAGAGGAGGATGCCGAGGGTGCCGCTCAGGAGCGGCGGCAACCCGTCCACACGGTGGTGGGGGTACGGCGCGAACTGCGCCTCGCCGGCGAGGTTCGGGAGGGCGAAGTGGGCGGCGAGGGCGGCCTGGTCGGCGGCGAGGAGGTGGACGGCGTACCCGTTGGCGTCGAGGAGCGTGCGGTGGAGGCGGGAGTCCCGTGTGACGTTGAACGAGATGAGCGGGGGGTCGAGCGAGACGCTCGTGAACGACCCGATGGTGGCGCCGCGCGGGCCTTCCACCGTCTCCGCTGTCACGACGACGACCGGCGAAGCCATCCGCCGCATGAGCGCGCGGAGCGCCGCGCCGTCGGCGGGGATGACCCCGTCCAGCGCGACGACGGCATCGAGGGGAGCAGGGGCGCTTCGGTCGGACACGGCGGCGGGCGCGAGCGGCCGTGCTAACCTACGCCCCGCTGGACGGAGTTCCGAAGGGGCCGTGGGCCGGGAGCGCTACCCGGAAAACGCGTCGCGGACCCGGCTGAAGAACGACTTCCCGCGCCGCTCGTCGGGTCGCGGCTGGAACGCCTCGTCGGTGCGGAGCCCCTCGAGGAGGGCACGCTGCTCCGGCGTGAGCTTCTGCGGCGTCCACACGTTCACGCGGACCATCTGGTCGCCTTTCCGGCTGCCGCCGCCCAGCTCGGGCACCCCACGTCCGCGCATCCGAAGCACGCGCCCGCTCTGGATGCCGGCATCGATCTGGAGTCGGGCGCGCCCCTTGAGCGTGGGCACCTCCACCTCCGTCCCGAGCGCGGCATCGGGGAAGGAGAGGTAGAGGTCGTAGTAGATGTCGAGCCCCTCACGGGTGAAGTGCTCGTGCGGCTTCTCCTCGATCTCGACGCGGAGGTGGCCGGGAGCCCCGCCTCGCACGCCGGCGTTGCCGCCGCCGCGGATCTGGAGGTAGTGCCCCTGGCTCACGCCGGCCGGCACCTCGACGGTCACCGTCTCCTCCCCCTTCACGCGGCCCTCGCCCTCGCAGTGCGCGCACCGCTCGGTGATGACGCGGCCCTCGCCCCGGCACTGCGGGCACGGCTGCACGTTCACGAACTGCCCGAAGAACGAGTTGGCGACCTGACGGAACTCGCCCGAGCCGTGGCAGGTGGGGCACACCGCGAGCCCGCTCTCGCCGCCCTCAGCGCCGGTGCCCTGGCATGGCTCGCAGGCCACGAACTTCCGCACCTTGAGCTGGCGCTCGACGCCCTCGGCGATCTCCTCGAGCGAGAGCGAGAGGCGTACGCGGAGGTCACTGCCCGGCCGGCCGCGCTGGCGCCCACGCGTGCGCGCCCTGCCGAACACGTCCTCGAACTGGGTGTCGCCGCCGAAGATGTCGGCGAAGGCGGAGAAGATGTCGGAGATGTCAGTGAAGCCGGGGCCGCCGGCCGCGCCGGCGTTGCCGAGGCCGGCCCGCCCGAAGCGGTCGTAGCGCGCGCGCTTGTCGGGGTTGGAGAGGACCTCGTAGGCCTCGGCGGCCTCCTTGAAGCGGGCCTCGGCCTCCTTGTCGCCCGGATTCCGGTCCGGGTGGTTCTCCATCGCCTTCCGGCGGTAGGCCTTCTTGATCTCGTCGGGCGCCGCCGTGCGGGAGACGCCGAGGACCTCGTAGTAATCCCGCATTGCGGTGTCGGTGGGCATGGCGGAGGGGCCGCCGGGAGCGGCAGAACGTACGGCAAACGGGAGCGGCCGGGACGCCTACGGAGCGAAGCGCACGCCGTTGCGGGCCCGCCGCGCCTGTCAGCCTGTCACTGCGCGACGATGACCCGCGCGTGGCGGAGCACGCGCTCGCCGAGGCGGTAGCCGCGCTGCACCTCGGCAAGCACCGTGCCCGACGGCGCCTCGGGGCCCGGCGAGGGCTGCTGCATCAGCGCGTCGTGGAGGTGCGGGTCGAAGGGCTGCCCCACCGCCTCGATGGGGACCACGCCGAACCGGGCCAGCGCCTCCTCGAACTTCCGCACGACCAGCTCGACCCCCTGGAGGAGCGGATCGGCCGGGTGGGCGGCTTCGCGCGCGGCTTCGAGCGTGCGCTGGAGGTCGTCGAGGACGTCGAGGAGCTCCGTCACGACCTCCCCGCGGCCCCGCTCGCGCGCCTCGCCGAGCTCCTGGTCGGTACGGCGGCGGTAGTTCTGGAAGTCGGCGGCGCGGCGGAGGAGCTGGTCTTGGAGCCCTGCCACTTCGGTGCGGAGGCGCTCGTTCTCTTCCTGGATCGCGGCCAGCTCGTCGGCGGCGGCGAGGGCCACCTCAGCGGCCTCCTGGTTGCCTTCCATCTGCTCGGTCACCTGTTCGCGCGTCGGATCGGGGGGTTCGGGCATGGCGTCTGCGTCGGCAAGGACCGCGCCGTCGGCGGTGGAATCGTAGCGGGGGCGGGGGGTTCCGGAGCGCCGGTTCGGAACGGGCCCGCGGGGGGTGAAAAGGCGCCGAAGGGGCTACGCGGCCTCAGCGCCTCGCGTGAGCAGCGCCGCCACGTGCTCGACGAGGGCGACGGCGCGGCCGTAGTCCATCCGCGTAGGGCCAACGACGCCGACGGCCCCCTCCCCCCCGCCGTAGCGGTACCGCGCGGTCACGACGGAATACGCGCGGCCGGCGTCGAGGGCCGGTCCCAGCTCGCCGCCGATCCGCACGAGCGCGCGGCCGGGCGCGTCGAGCCGCGTGGGGCGCTCGAGGAGGTGGACCACGACATTCTCGTCCTCGACGAGCTGGATGACGCTCCGCACCTCCTCGGGCTGCTGGAACTCCGGCTGGGCCACGAGGTGCTGCGCCCCGCCGACGGCGGCGCGCTGCTCCGTCGCCTCGCGGAAGAGCGCGGGCGCGTCGTGGAGGAGGAGGCGGACGATGCCGGTGCGGTCCTCCGGCGCGAGGTCCTGCACGCGCGCGGCGCCGGTGCGCCGGATCTCCTCCAGCGTGAGCCCGGCGAGCCGCTCGTTGAGCCGCTGCACGACGGGGTCGAGGTGCTCGCGCGGGAGCTCGCCGTCCACCTCGGCCTGCACCGTGCGCGCCAGCCCACCCCGCACCGTGAGGATAATCAGCACGCGCGTCGAGGAGAGCGGGACTACGTCGAGCCGTTCGAGGACGCCGGTTGAGAGGCGCGGCGAGAGGACGACCCCGAGGAGCTGCGTGAGGCGGCCGAGGAGGCGGCTCGTCTCCCGCGCGATGACGTCGAGGTCGCCCGGGTGCTCGCCCACCTGGGCGCGAAGGAGGGCCGCCTCGGCCGGCGGTAGTCCCGGCACGTCCATCAGCTCGTCCACGTAGAGGCGGTACCCCTGCTCGGTGGGGATGCGCCCGGCGGAGGTGTGGGGGTGCGCGAGGAAGCCGCGCTCCTCCAGCGCGTGCATGGTGTTGCGGATGGAGGCGGAGGAGAGGTCGAGCCCGGCCGCCTCCGCGAGCGCCTTCGACCCCACCGGCACCGCCGTGTGGACGAACTGCTGCACGACGAGACGGAGCACATCGCGCTCGCGCGGCGAGAGGTCAGCGTTCGAAGGGGCCTTACGAGCGGGCATCACGGAGATTACGGGGCGCCCGTCGTACCCGGTATGCCCCCGGGCGGTTCTTATCAGCCTCGGGGCGGTCAGCGCACAGGGACCCCCCACACCATCAGCCCGCCCAGGTGGCCCGTCCAAGCGACGAGGAGCGCCGCCGCGAGGGCGGGGACCAGCGCGCCCAGGCGGAGACCGAGGGGCTCTCGTCCGACCCCCTCCCCT
>DASPKS010000215.1:0-7291 GCA_035628035.1 Rubricoccaceae bacterium | reverse complement strand
CTACGGCGACCTTCGCCTCCAGGACGGTTCACCCGCCATCGACTTCGGTGACTACGCTTTCCTGCCGTCGGACTTCACCGACCTTGATGGGGACGGCGACCTCGGAGAACGGCTCCCGCTCGACCTCGCCGGACAGCAACGGATAGTACGCGGTCAGGTGGACCTCGGTGCGTACGAGAACCAGATGGGCGTGGCGAACGAGCCCGGAGGCGAGACCCCGGCGGCGTTCGCGCTACGGGGGGCGTACCCGAACCCGTTCAACCCGAGCACGACGCTCCGCTTCGACCTCCCCACCAACGCCGCCGTCACCGCCGAGGTGTACGACGTGCTCGGGCGGCGCGTGCTCAGGCTCGGGCCGCAGGAGATCGCGGCGGGGGCGGGGCGCGTGCTGCGTTTAGATGGGTCGGGGCTCCCCAGCGGGGCGTACCTCTACCGCGTCACGGCGCGGATGGGCGCGCGGACGGAGGCGGCCACCGGGCGGTTCACCCTCGTCCGGTAGCGCCGGGCGGCGCGGCGGGCTAGGTTTGCGGGCGCTCCGCCTCCGCTCCCGTGCCGCCCCCGCTCCTCCCCGACCGCCTCCGCTACGTCGCCATCGAGGGCGTGATCGGGTCGGGGAAGACCTCGCTGGCCGAGCGGCTCGCCACGCGCACCGGCGCCCGCCTCGTGCTGGAGCAGTTCGAGGACAACCCGTTCCTCCCGCGCTTCTACGAGGACCGCGCCCGCTGGGCGTTCCCCACCCAGCTCGCCTTCCTCGCCAGCCGCTTCCGCCAGCAGAAGGCCCTCGCCGCGCGCGACCTCTTCCAGCAGGCCGTCGTCGCCGACTACGTCTTCGACAAGGACCGCGTCTTCGCCCACCTCACCCTCGACGGCGACGAGCTCCAGCTCTACGAGAGCCTGTTCTCGCTGATGGAGCCGAACGCGCCCGTGCCTGACCTCGTCGTGTACCTCCAGGCGTCGGTGGACCGGCTCATGCACAACATCGCGCTGCGCGGGCGGCCCTACGAGGCCGGGATGGACCGCGCCTACATCGCCGACCTCGCCGCCGCCTACGACCGGTTCTTCGCGCACTACCGGAAGAGCCCGCTCCTCGTCGTGCACAGCACGCAGATCGACTTCGTGAGGGAGCCGGCCCACCTCGACGCGCTCCTCGCCCAGATCGGCAGCGCCACAGCCGGCACGACCGTCTTCAACCCCCCGGCTTCGATGCAGCTCGACTTCGGCGCGTAGCGCTCACGTACCGATCTGGAGCGTGAGCGTGACGTAGGTGCGGACGCGCCGGCCGCCATGCTGGGCGGGGGACTGCCACGAGTACCCGCGCGCGGCGTCGAGCGCCGCCTCCTCCATCCCGTAGGGGAGGCTCGGCACGGCCTGCTCGCGGTTGCCCCGTCGGAGGAGCACCCGCTCGACGATGCGCGGCTGCTGGGGCTGCCCGTGCTCGTCCACCAGCACCTCCACGCGGACGCGCGCGCGGACGCCCTCGCGGCGCGCCGCCTCCGGGTACACCGGGAAGCGGAGGCGCACCCCGCGCGGGGGCCGCTCGGGCGACGCTACGAGGGGCGGCGGGCCCTGATCGCCCGCGCCGTCTCCGGTGCCATCGCCGTCACCGGTACCCTCGCCCGCCCCCGTGCCGCCGGTGCCTACGCCGGTGCCGCCTGATCCCGTGCCCACCGAGGTACCCGCCACCGGGCTTGGCGGCCGGGGCGTCGGAGGGGCAGGGGGGGGCTGGGCCACCGGCACCGGGATCGCCGGCGTCGGCGCGACGGGCGTGACGGCGGTGATCTCCTCCGGCGGGGGGACGATGGGGGGCGGCGGGCCCGGAGTACCGCCTCCGGCGCTGCCGCCCTCCGGCTCGTCCAGCTCCACCAGCTCGACGTAGGGGAGCATCTCGACCGAGCGGTCCCGCAGCGGCGAGGCCGCGTCGAGGCCGCGCAGCGCCTCCATCACGCGAGACGCCCCCGCCACGAGGAGCAGGCTCAGCCCCAGCGCCGCGAGGTAGCGGCGGCGATAGGCACGCTCCAGCGCGGCGCGTACGAGGGGGTCGAAGCGGCGGAGGACGTCCAAGCGCGTGGAGGGGGATCGCTGGAAATCATACGCACACGCCTCCGTGAAGGTTGGGGGTAAAGCGCGCCCCCGCTGGAGGGTGGCGACGACGGCCTTGAACCGACGGGGGCCGGCGGCGTACCTTCGCCCCGGTCCGGCAGCCCCGCCGGGCCGCCGTCACCGCCTCCTGATGCCCGGGCCTGCCCTGACGCCGCCAGACACCCTCGCCCACGGTCCGGGCCGTTCCCGTTTTTGCCGCTGAGCCTTCCATCGGGAGGCTCTTTTTTTATACCCCGCCGACGCCTCCGGCGCCCCCGCCATGCCCGACGCGCCCCGCCCCGCCAAGCTCGCCCTCGAAGACGGCCTCGTCGTCGCCGGCACCGCCATCGGCGCACCCGGCGAGACCGGCGGCGAGCTCTGCTTCAACACCTCGATGAGCGGGTACCAGGAGATCCTGACCGACCCCAGCTACGTCGGCCAGGTCATGCTCATGACGTACCCCCACATCGGGAACTACGGCGCCTTCGAGGACGCCACCGAGGCCGACCGCCCGATGGTCGCTGGTCTCGTCGTGCGCGCCTTCACGCCGCGCCCCTCAAACGCCCGCGCCGAGGAGACCCTCGACGCCTACATGCGGCGGCACGGGCTGACGGGCATCACCGGCGTGGACACCCGGCGGATCGTCCGCCACCTCCGCGAGCAGGGCGTGATGAACGCCGTCGTGTCGAGCGAGGACCTCGACGACGAAAGCCTCGTCGCGAAGGCGCAGGCGCTCCCGAGCATGGCCGGGCTCGAGCTCGCCAGCCGCGTCACCACGCCGTCCGCCTACGACTTCGCCAGCGGTGACGGCGCCCGCGTGGCGGTGTACGACTACGGCGTCAAGCAGCACATCCTCCGCTCGTTCCGCGAGCGCGGCTGCGCCGTCCGCGTGTTCCCCGCCGACACCCCGCTCGACGCCGCGCTCGCCTGGCAGCCCGACGGGCTCTTCTTCTCGAACGGCCCCGGCGACCCCCGCGCGATGACCGGCGCCATCGAAACGGTGAAGGGGGCCGTCGGGAGCGGGCTCCCGGTATTCGGGATCTGCCTCGGCCACCAGCTCATGGCGCTCGCCGAGGGGCTGGAGGTGTACAAGATGAAGGTGGGCCACCGCGGCGCCAACCACCCCGTGCTCAACCTCGCCACCGGCCACGTCGAGATCTCGACGCAGAACCACGGGTTCGCCGTGCGCGAGGAGACGATCCCCGCCGGCGCGGCGGAGGTGAACCACCGCAACCTCAACGACGGCACGGTGGAGGGCCTCCGGTTCAAGCGGTTCGCCGGGATGAGTGTGCAGTACCACCCCGAGGCGAGCCCCGGCCCCCACGACAGCCGCTACCTCTTCGACGAGTTCCTCGCGATGATCACCGCGAGCAAGCCCGTCGCCTCCGCCCCCGTCGAGTGATGGCGAAGGAACGACGCGCCCTCCTCATTTACTACGCCGCTGGCAGCGACGCGGCCGAGAGCGTGGCCCCGCTCAACGCGCTCCTCGCCGAGGGCTGGCGCCTCGTCACCGCCACGGCGATGGGCGGCGCCGGGAGCGCGGAGGCCGGCGCGCATTTCGCCGCGCTCGTCGTGCTGGAGCGTGAGGAGGAGAAAACCGTCAGCGGGTTCGGAAGGTGACCGGCGCCGCGAGCATCGCCCCGCAGCCGGTGGTGCAGCGCCGGTGGGTCCTGCAGGCCGGCGCCGCGCTTGTCGTTTTGCTCGCGCTCTTCCTCCTCTGGAGCTTCGGCGGCGCCCTCATCGACGACGCCTTCATCACGCTCCGCTACGCCGACACCCTGCGCGACGCCGGCCACTGGGGGTTCTATCCCGACGCCGTCACGAACACGGCCACGGCGCCGCTCAACGTGATGCTCACGGCCCTCGTCGGTCTCGTCGTGCGCGACCTGCCGACGACGGCGTGGGTCCTCGCCGCGCTGGAGCTGCTCGCGCTCGGACTCGTGTGGGTCTCGCTCGGGCGGCATTTGATGGGGAAGCCTGTCTTGGGCGTGGTGGCGGCCGGGCTCGTCGTCGCGAACCCGCTGCTCCTCTCCAGCCTCGGGCTCGAAGGGGTGCTCTACGTCACCCTGACGGGGGTCGCCCTCGCGCTCTTTACCCGCGAGCGATGGGCCGCCCTCGGCGGGATCCTCGGCCTCCTCACGCTCACCCGCCCCGACGGAGTGCTGCTCGCCCTCGTAATGGCGGCGTTCACGGTTGCGCGATGTCGTTCTGTGCGGCCGGTGCTCGTGGCCCTCGCGGCGTTCACGGCGGTCGTGCTGCCGTGGCTGCTGTACAGCTGGGTCGTCGTCGGGGGGCTCGTGCCGGACACGCTGTTCATCAAGGTGAGCCAGCGGCGGTGGGGGCCGTGGACGTTCCTCGACGGGCCGGTCTTCTATGCGCGCCTCTTCCCGCTCGCCTGGGCGCTCACGTGGCTGCCCGTGCTGCCGGCCGTCCTCGCGTTCCGCGTGCCGCAGCCGGAGGTCCGACGGCTCGCGGCGGTGCTCGTCGCGTTCGCGCTCGCCTACTACCTCGCCTACGTCACGCTCGGGGTGCCGCCCTACCACTGGTACTACGGGCCCGTCGTCGGGGCGGGGCTGCTCGTGTCGGCGCTCGGGCTGACGGCGTCGCTGAGGGATCGCGCGCTCCTCGTGCCGGCGGTCGCGGCCGTGCTCACCGTCGTGCTCTTTGCCCCGCCCGGACGCCGCGCGGGCGAGGTACCGATCCACACGAACTGGGCCTCGCCGGCGCAGTACCGCGCGATGGCCCGCGCGCTCGACGCGGCCGTGCCGCCCGGACAGCCCGTCGGGCTCGAAGGGGAGGTGGGCGCGCTCGGGTTCTACGCAGCGCGGCGCCTCCACAACGGATTCAGCACGCCCGAGCGGCGCGCGTTCATCCGGGAGGAGCTGGAGGTGCGGGGCGGGCTGCTCCGCGCGTTCGGCCGCCTCAACTTCCGGTTCTATGAGCCGCTGCCGTCCGCGCCACCGCCCGCGTGGGCACTCCTCGGCACGCCCGGCCCGATGCGCCGCGTCGCGGCCCCCGTGGCCGGGTCCCTGCCCCTGCCACCCGGCGCCGTCCGCGCGCGTTGGCGCATAGAGAGCCGCCCGTTCGCCCCGGGCGCGTACACCCTGTACGGTCCACCCATCACTCGTCCCTAATTCCCCCATCGCTCCCAACCCCGTGCCCAAGCGTACCGACCTCGAGAAGATCCTCCTCATCGGCTCCGGCCCCATCGTCATCGGGCAGGCGTGCGAGTTCGACTACTCCGGCACGCAGGCCGCCCGCGCCCTCCGCAAGGAGGGCTACGAGGTGTTCCTCGTCAACTCGAACCCGGCCACGATCATGACCGACCCCATGACGGCCGACCGGGTTTTTCTTCAGGAGCTGACCCCGAGGTCCATCAAGAAGATCGTGGAGGAGGTCAAGCCCGACGCCGTGCTCCCCACGATGGGGGGGCAGACCGCGCTCAACCTCGCCGAGACGCTCCACGAGGAGGGCTACTGGAAGAAGAAGGGGATCGAGATCATCGGGGTCGACATCGACGCCATCCGCATCACCGAGGACCGCCAGCAGTTCCGCGACCTCATGGAGCGGATCGGGATCGACCAGGCACGGAGCCGCGTGGCGAAGTCGCTCCTCGAAGCGAAGGAGATCGCGCAGGAGCTCGGCGGCGAGCCCATCGTCATCCGACCCTCGTTCACGCTCGGCGGCGCCGGCGGCGGCATCGTGTGGAGCCACGAGGAGTTCGACCGGAAGGTCACGCGCGGGCTCGAGCTCTCGCCCGTCCACGAGGTCCTCATCGAGGAGTGCCTCTTCGGGTGGAAAGAGTTCGAGCTGGAGCTCCTCCGCGACGCCAAGGACAACGTCATCATCGTGTGCTCCATCGAGAACGTGGACCCGATGGGCGTCCACACCGGCGACTCGGTGACGGTGGCCCCACAGCAGACGCTGACCGACCAGCAGTACCAGGCGATGCGCGACGCCGCCATCCGCATGATGCGCTCCATCGGGACGTTCGCCGGCGGGTGCAACGTGCAGTTCGCCGTCCACCCCACGACGGGGCGGATGGTCGCCATCGAGATCAACCCCCGCGTGAGCCGCTCGTCGGCGCTGGCGTCGAAGGCGACGGGCTACCCCATCGCGAAGGTGGCCGCGCGCCTCGCCGCCGGCTACACCCTCGACGAGCTCCCCAACGACGTGACGGGCACCACCTCGGCCTGCTTCGAGCCGGCGCTCGACTACGTCGTGACGAAGGTGCCGCGCTGGAATTTCGAGAAGTTCGAGGGCGTCGACGAGGAGCTCACCACGCAGATGAAGGCGGTGGGGGAGGTGATGGCCGTCGGGCGCACCTTCGCCGAGTCGATGCAAAAGGCGTGGCAGAGCCTGGAGATCGGGTACGCCGGCCTCGGCGCTGACCGCCCGCTGCCCGACCGCGAGACCGTCCGCGAGCGGCTGAAGAAGCCGTACTGGGACCGCCTCTACCACGTCCGCAACGCGTTCCGCCTCGGCGCCTCCGTCGAGGAGGTGGCCGACATCACGAAGGTGGACCCCTGGTTCCTCTACCAGATTCAGGACCTCGTCGCCCTCGAACGGCGGATCGAAGAGAAAACGCTCGGCGAACTCGACCGCGACTTTCTCTTAGAGGTGAAGCAGCACGGCTTCTCCGACGTCCAGATCGCTTTTTTGCTCAAGGGCACCGGAGTCTCAGAGGCCGACGTGCGCGCGCATCGAGAGCGGCTCGGCCTCCGCCCGACGTACCGCCTCGTCGACACCTGCGCGGGCGAGTTCGAGGCGCGCACGCCCTACTTCTACTCCACCTACGACCAGGGCGAGAACGAGAGCGGGAAGACCGACCGCCCGAAGGTGCTCATCCTCGGCTCCGGACCGAACCGGATCGGGCAGGGCATCGAGTTCGACTACTCGTGCGTCCACGGTGTCCTCGCCGCGAAGGAGCTCGGGTACGAGACGCTCATGGTGAACTGCAACCCGGAAACCGTCTCGACCGACTTCGACGTGGCGGACAAGCTCTACTTCGAGCCGGTGTTCTGGGAGCGCGTCCGCGACGTCATCAAGCATGAGGGGCCGGCCGGCGTGATGGTCCAGCTCGGCGGGCAGACGGCGCTGAAGCTGGCGCGGCACCTCGTCGAAGAGGGCGTCCCCATCTTCGGGACGCCGTACGAGCAGATGGACCTCGCCGAGGACCGCGGGAAGTTCAGCCGCGTGCTGAAGGAGCTGG
>DASPKS010000214.1:0-5661 GCA_035628035.1 Rubricoccaceae bacterium | reverse complement strand
CGGGCCGCGTCGTCTGGAGCATCGCCTCCTTGTACGTGATGATCTTCTGGCCGTCCACCGGCAGCGAGGGGAGCTCCCGCGCCCGCGCGCCCGTGGCGACGATGATGTGCCGCGCGTCGATCTCGCCGGCCTTCCCGACGGCCTCGCCGTCCATCGTCTCGCTCGGCTCGACCCGGATCCTGCCGCCGCCGAGGAGGGTGGCCTTCCCCATCACCACCTCGATCTTGTTCTTCTTCATGAGGAAGCCGACGCCCTTGTTCATCTTGTCAGCCACGCCACGCGAGCGCTTCACGACGGCGGGCCAGTCCGGCGTGACGGCGCCGTCAAGGGTAAGGCCGTAGTCGGCGAGGTGAGACGTCATAGACGCCACCTCGGCGCTCTTGAGGAGGGCCTTCGTGGGGATGCACCCGATGTTAAGGCAGACGCCGCCGAGCTTGTTCTTCTCGACGATGGCGGTCTTGAACCCGAGCTGGGCCGCGCGGATGGCGGTCTCGTACCCGCCGGGGCCGGAGCCGATGACGACGACGTCGAAGGAGGCCATGGGAAGAGGAGGTCAGTAGGGGAGGGCAGGTTAACCGAACGCTCCTGAACGGCGCTCCGGAGGGGCGTTGAAGAGTTGACAAGATCGGGCGGCGCCTCAGCCGCCGTCCGTCACCCACGTATCCACGACGGCGACGATGACGACGTTGGCCGGCGTGGGCGGGGTGCCTTCGGGCTGGCCCCTGTCGAACAGCTGCGCGACGACGGCGCCCTCCTTCGCCACGAGGACGGCATCCCCCACGCCCGCGTCGAGGCCCGGGTCGAGGGCAACCTCCTCGGCAGCGGCGGGGAGGACCACGCCGTCGAGGCCGAGACGGCGAACGAGGAGGAGCTTCGTCGGGCGGAGCCGCGCGCTCTTCTGCGTCGACACGACGGTCCCGGTTACGCGGCAGAGGTGCATGGGGATAACGCGTTATAAACCAGATGGAACGCCGCGCCCAATACCGGGTGAAAGCTGAAAAGGTAGGGATGGAGGAGGAACGCCGTAAGGTCGTTGCGCAATCCCCCCAAAGGGGTCTAGTTTGTCGGCTGCGCTCGCCAGAGGCCCACCACCTCGCTGCACTTCCGGGCGGGCGGCTGTCCCATCAACCCCACCCCCACCGGTGCAACCATGTTCCACATCAAGAACATCGAGGCCATCGCCACGATCACCGAGCTCCGCTCGCGAACGAGCGAGCTCTTAGACAAGGCGAAGGCGTCGGAGACGGGCATCCTCATCCAGAAGAACAACGACCCCTACGCCGTCCTCATCTCGTACGACCGGTACGTCGAGCTCACGGAAGGCGGCAGTGTTGGCAAGAAGCGGGGTCGATAAGCGGTACGGTGTCGGAGGGGCGGGGCGCCGGCCGGGCGCCACGCTCGCTCCTACCGCTCGCCAATGAGCCGCTTCAGCTCCTCGATGCGGCGGACGGTCTTCTCGCGGTCGAGGTCGCGGTAGACGGCCGGCAGCATCGAGCGGCTGGTGCACTCCATCACCGCGACGAGGTTCTGGAGCTCGACTTCGAGCGGGTAAGACGGCGGGATGAAGTCGGCCACGGCCGCTTCGAGCACCTCCCTGGTAAGGGGCGTGGGGCCGTCGCCCCCGGCGCTCGCGGGCTGGCCGTTGGTGGCCTCGTGGGAGACGCCCGTCGTGGCGCGGAACTTCGCGCGGGTGAGGAGCGCCTCCATGTCGGCACCGGAGAACGTCCGCTCGCCGTCGAGGAGGGCTTCGGGGACCTGGTCGAGCGGGATCGTCGTGGCGGTCTTCTTCATCATCACGCGGAGGAGCTCCTCGCGGTCCTCCCGCGTGGAGGGGTAGAAGAGGGCGAGGTGCTCCTCGGCGCGGCCCTGCCGTTTGAGGTCGATGGGCATGAGGTCGGGGCGCGCCGTCACGAGGAACCAGATAATCTTGCCCCGGTAGCGCGTGTCGCTCATGGCCTGCGCGATCTGGGAGAACACCCGGTTCGAGACGCCGGAGTCGCCCTGGTTGTGGCGGTCGCCGAGGGCGGCGTCGGCCTCGTCGATCATCACGGCGACGGGGTTCATCGCGCGGAGGAGCGTCAGGATCTTCTCGAGGTTGCCCTCCGTGACGCCCTGCCACTGGCTCCGGAAGTTCTTCAGCTTCACCATCGGGATCCCGATCTCCCCGGCGAAGGTGGTGATCATGAACGTCTTCCCCGTGCCGACGGGCCCCGAGACGAGGTACCCCATCGGCATCACGTCGGGGCGGCCAGCCTTGAGGGCGTCGGCAGCGGCGCGGAGGTGGGCCTTCGCCTCCTCGTGGCCCGCCACCATGTCGAGGGTGTACGGCGTCTCGACGAACTCCAGCAGCCCGTACGCCTCGGCCTCGATGAGCTCCTTCTTGCGGAGCGTGAGGTGGTCGAACGTGAGCCGCTGCTCGTTCTCGAGCACCTCGGCGAGGATCGTACGGAGCTGGACGTACCCGAGCCCTGCTGTGTTCTGCGCGAGGACGGCCGGCGTCACGTCGGAGAGGCGGTCGTAGGCGGCGCGGCGGCCGTCGGCGGCGCCGTCCGCGCCGAGGTACCACTCGATGAACGCGAGCCGCTCGTCGCGGTCGGGCAGCTCGATCTGGATCTCGGCGTTGTAGGGGCTCTGGACGAACGCACGGCTGAGGTCGTTGAGGTTCTCGGTGACGAGGACGAGCGTGAAGTCGGCGTTGAGGAGGAAGGGGTCGTGGCTCCACTTCTGGAGCGTGACGAGGGCGCCGCGGTCCTCGGCGGGCGCCGCGCCGGCCTCGTTCATCGGGATCACCGTCTCGGCGTAGTCCACCACGGCGGCGATCCGTTTCCCGTCGGCGAGGCGGAGGCGGAAGTAGTTGTCGAGGAGGGAGAAGACGCGGGCGGGGTCCTTCGGGAGCTTCTTCTGGTAGTCGGTCCCGAAGAGGGTGTCGTAGCCGGAGACGGCGCGGTTGAAGTCGGCGCGGGAGGCCTGCTCGGCGAAGTGGATCCCGTCGGAGCGGTCGAAGAAGAGGACGACGTCGCGCCCGCCGAAGAGGTCGTTGGCGAGGAACTGCCGGAGGGGGACGTAGGCCCGCTGCCCCCGCGCGTCCTCGGTCGGCACGAGGTCGCGGACGTTCCCGTGGAGGATGAACTGGTTGATCGTTTTCGTGAAGTACTTCCGGGCGAGGTGCTGCGCCCACGCGGGGTAGGGGGCGACGATCTCGTCGAGGGTCGGCTGCGCCATCAGGGGTCGGGGATCGGGCGATCCCGGGGGGATCGGGGAAGGGGGGACGAAGGTACGGAGGGGGCCGGCGTGGCACGAACGGCGCGGCCGTGGCTAGGTTGCACGCGCCGACACGCCCCTCCTTCGCCCTTACCCCTTCGCCCTTCTCGCGTCCATGTTCGACTGGCTCGCCGACCCCCAGGCGTGGGCCGCCCTCGCCACGCTGACGGCCCTGGAGATCGTCCTGGGCATCGACAACATCATCTTCATCTCGATCCTGACGGCCCGTCTTCCGCTGGAGCAGCAGGCCCGCGCCCGTACTACCGGGCTGGGGCTCGCGATGGGGATGCGGATCGCGCTCCTCCTCGCGATCTCGTGGGTGATGGGCCTCACCGATCCGGTGGACTGGCTCCCGCCGATCCCGTTCCTCTCGGAGGAGCCCGTGCACGGGGAGGGGATCGGCTCCTCCCCAGCGTTCCTCTCCGGCCGCGACGTGATCCTCCTCGTCGGGGGGCTGTTCCTCCTCTGGAAGGCCACGAAGGAGATCCACGAGAAGTTGGAGGGCGAAGGCGAGCACACCGCCACGCGGGGGAAGGCGGCTTCGTTCACGGGCGTCCTCATCCAGATCGCCCTCCTCGACATCGTGTTCTCGCTCGACTCGGTCATCACGGCCGTCGGGATGGCCGACGAGATCGGCGTGATGATCGTGGCCGTCGTCCTCGCCGTCGCCGTGATGCTGTTCGCGGCCGGGCCCATCTCGAACTTCGTCCACAAGCACCCCACGCTGAAGATGCTCGCGCTGGCGTTCCTCATCCTCATCGGGGTCACGCTCGTGGCCGAGGGGCTGGGCCAGCACATCTCGAAGGGGTACATCTACACGGCCATGGCGTTCTCGTTTATCGTCGAGATGCTGAACATCCGCGCGGGTCGGAAGGCCCCGCCCGTCGAGCTGCGCGAGCCCTACGCCGCCGACGGGACGCGGATGGGCCCCCTCGACACGTCGGAGGTGCGGCAGTGGGAGGCGAACCGGCCGGGCTGACCGGAGCCTCCGGCCGCTCCGGGGCGTTCACGCGGCGTGACGCCCCGGCCGCTCCACGCGGCTCTCCGGGCAGTAAAGCGCCCGACCTCATCATGTACCCCTCCCTGCGCGGCGCCGCCTTCGCCCTGATGGTCCTCGCGGCCGTCACGGGCTGCCGCGCCCAGCCCGGCACGCCGCCCGTCTCGAACCTCTCGCCGCCGCCGACCTCGCTCGACACGGGGGTCTACGTCATCGGCGAGCCCAGCCGCGACGGCACAGGCCGGTTCTACATGGGCCGCGAGATCGCGCCCGTGATGAGCGAGCGCGGCGCGGCGTGGCTGGAGCGGCCGGAACGCGCCATCGAGGAGCGCCCGGCGGAGGTCGTCGCGCACCTCCGCCTCCGCCCCGACGACGTGGTGGCCGACCTCGGCGCGGGCACGGGCTACTTCACCTTCCGCCTCGCCCGCGCGGTCCCCGCCGGCCGCGTGTACGCCGTCGACATCCAGCCGGAAATGCTCGCCATCATCGAGGGGCGAATGAGCGAGGAGGGCGTGCTGAACGTCGTCACCGTGCTCGGCGCCGAGGACGACCCCCGCCTTCCGCCCAATAGCGTGGACGTGACGCTCATTGTGGACGCCTACCACGAGTTCGCCTACCCGCGCGAGGTGATGGAGGCGGTCTTCCGCGCTACCCGGGCCGGGGGGCACGTGGTGCTCGTCGAATACCGGGGGGAGGACCCCGAGGTGCCCATCCGCCCCCTCCACAAGATGACGGAGGCACAGGCCGTCCGCGAGGTGGAGGCCGTGGGCTTCCGGTTCGTCGAGAACGAGGCGTTCCTGCCGATGCAGCACTTCCTCGTGTTCGAGCGGCCGGAGTAGCCGCTTTGGTCAGGCGACGGTCACCTCGTCGTTGAGGTACACGTCCTGGATCGCCTGGAGGAGGGCGACGCCCTCGGCCATCGGGCGCTGGAACGCCTTCCGCCCCGAGATCAGGCCCATCCCGCCCGCGCGCTTGTTGATGACGGCCGTGCGGACGGCCTGCGCGAGGTCGCTCTCGCCCGACGACCCGCCGCCCGAGTTGATCAGCCCGATCCGCCCGTTGAACCCGTTGAGCACCTGGTACCGCGTGAGGTCGATGGGATGGTCGCTCGTGAGGTGCGTATAGATCCGCTCGTCGAGCTTGCCGTACGACGAGCTGCCCGTGTTCAGTGCCTTGAACCCCCCGTTCGACTCCGGCTGCTTCTGCTTGAGGATGTCGGCCTCGATGGTGGCGCCGAGGTGGTTCGCCTGCCCGGTGAGGTCGGCGCTCGTCTCGTGGTTCGTCCCGTTCACCTTGAAGCCGGCGTTGCGGAGGTAGCACCACAGCACCGTCGCCATCCCGAGCGCGTGCGCGCGGGCGAACGCCTCCGAGACCTCCTGGAGCTGCCGCGTGGACTGGTCGCT
>DASPKS010000213.1:0-14972 GCA_035628035.1 Rubricoccaceae bacterium | reverse complement strand
GCCTCGGCTGGGCCGTGACCGACGTCGGCACCGACGGCGAGGACGCCGTCGACTACCCCGACTTCGCCTTCGCCGTGGCGCGGCTCGTCCAGAGCGGCGGCGCCCGGTACGGGCTGATGCTCGACGGCGTCGGCGTCGGCTCGGCGATGGTGTGCAACAAGGTGCCGGGCGTGCGGGCCGCCCTCTGCCCCGACGTCTTCAGCGCGTTCAACGCCCGCGCCCACAACGACGCCAACGTCCTCACGCTCGGCACACGCACGATGGGGGTGGAGGCGTGCAAGCGCGTGCTGGCCGAGTTCCTCGCGACGCCGTTCGAGGGGGGCCGCCACGCGGCCCGCGTCCAGAAGCTCCTCGACGTGGAGGCGCGGTTCCAGCGCGGCGACTGATGCGCCCCGACGCGATCCCGATCCGCCTCGCGCGCTCGCACGCCACGCTCCCGCCCGAGGCCGTCGCCGCCCTCTTCGGCGCGGGGTATGCGCTGCGCGGGACCGAGCGCGTGGAGGTCGTGGTGAACGGCGAGGTCCGGCTCTCGGTGGAGGCCAGGCCCGGCGCTGCGCTCGCCCTCTTCCTCGACGCCGTAGACCGCGAGATGCTCGGCACGAACACGCGGCTCCAGCTGCGCGGTCCGCAGGGCACCCGATCCGCGCCCGATCCGCGGCCGCTCCTCCCCTCCCTCCTCCTTCCCAACGGCCTCCTCCGCGCGTGGAGCCTCGCCGAGGGGCAGCGCGTCGCCCTCGCCGTCGGCCGCGTGGTGTTGCTCGACGTGCCCGTCGCGAAGGGCGAGCGGGCCGAGGCCGTCGTCGACCGCGCTGTCGCGCGGGCGGGTGGCGGCGCGAGCACCGCCCGGTGGCTGCCGGGGCTGAACGTGAACGGGCCGCCCTCCTCCCCTGCCGCGCGAACGGTGGCCGATGGACCGCTGACGGTGGAGGGCCGCGTGGTGACGGAGAACGACGTGCGGCAGGCCCGCCTCCTCAAGAAGAAGCTGCGCCTCCGGCCGGGCCAGATCGTCACCCCGGCCGCGCGCGACCTCGGCCGGGCACTGGGACTGCTCGAAGAGTAGGCCGCTGCGGTAGAGAGGGCAGGTGGTTTGAGGGAATGAGGCCGACGACGCGTGAGCCGGTTTGGAGGCGGTTTCCGTTTCTGTGGATGTCCTCCTTGATCGGGACCGGCCTGGTCCCTGCCGTCCTCCTCGGAGCCACGCCCTCAGACCCCGCCATGCGTAGCGCTACCGCCCTCTGCCTCCTGCTCGTCCTCGCCGCGCCGGTGGCCCGCACGCAGGGGACGTTCGAGTTCCTTCCCATCCCCTCCGGTTTCGTCGATTGCTTCGCCCATGACGTTTCCGCCAGCGGCGACGTGATCACGGGCATCTGCTCACGGCAGGACGGCCAGCCCGAGGTGTTTCGGTGGACGCAGCCTACCGGCACGGTGCCGCTCGGCGTCCCCGCAGGGTTCCTGTATTGCCAGGGGGGCTACGTCTCCGCCGACGGCGAGGTCGTCGCGGGGTACTGCTACCGGGCGGAGGGAGGGGACCGGCGGGATCGTGCGTTCCGGTGGACGCAGGCTACCGGGATCGTGCTGCTCCCGGTGCTCGCCGGTTACGAAAACGGCCGCTGCATCGCCCATAACCTCTCCGCCAACGGCGCTGTCGTCGTAGGGAGCTGTGAGGACGAAGACGAAGGGCTCGAAGCCCGAGGCTTCCGGTGGGAAGGCGGGGTGGTCGTGGACCTGGGGGACGGCCCCGTGGCCCCGCTGACCGCCACCGACCTTTCCGGCGACGGCCAGGTGCTCGTGGGCAGCGCGGTCGTAACCCCCGGCCAGGGGCTGGAGGCGTACCGGAAGGCGGGCGGTGTGCTGATGGGCCTCGGCGACCTCCCCGGCGGCGACGACTTCAGCGTCGCCTCCGCGGTGTCCCCCGACGGGGGCGTGGTCGTGGGGTGGAGCGCCAGCGCGGCGTCGGGGTCGCTGAACGAGGCGTTCCGGTGGACGCAGGCCACGGGGATGGTGGCGCTCGGCGACCTCCCCGGCGGGCTCTTTTTGAGCGAGGCCCACAGCGTCTCGGCCGACGGCCGCCTCGTGGCGGGCTGGAGCGAATCGGCCGGGTCCCCGTCGGCGGGGTTCGAGGCGTTCCTCTGGACGGCGGAGCGGGGGATGCGCCGGCTCTACGACGCGCTCGGGGAGGGGCTCCCCCAGCACCCCGTCCCCGACGGGTGGCGGCTCGTCATCGCGTGGGTCTCGGCCGACGGGCAGGTCGTTGCGGGGTGGGCGCGCGACCTCGCCAATCCGACCCGCGAGGTAGCGTTCCGGGCCGTGCTCGCGGCGCCCGCCGAGGACATCATCGTGAACGAGACCGGCGACGGAGCCGACTACGACCCCGGCAACGGCCGGTGCGACGCCGACGTCACGCAGGCCGGGGAGCAGTGCTCGCTCCGCGCGGCGATCATGGAAGCCAACGGCCGCGGCGGCGGCACCATCACGTTCGACATCCCCGGCGGCGGCATCCCCCGGATCACCATCGGCGAGACGCCGCTCCCCGCCTTCACCGCGCCGATCACCATTGACGGCTCGACGCAGCCGGGCGGGTGGGTCGAGCTCTCGGGGCCGGGGCTGGTACCCGACGAGCTGTTCGTTCCTGGCATCGAGATCGGGCCGGGCGGCGGGGGCTCCGTCGTGCGGGGGCTCGTGATTAACGGGTTCCGGGGCTCGGGCGTCGTGCTCCAAGCTGGGGCCAACGGGTGCACCATCGCGGGGAACCGAATCGGGACCGACGCCGCCGGCACGCAGGCGCGCGGGAACGGGACTTGGAACGCACAAGCCGCCGTCCAGGGGGCCGGGGTCCGAGTCTACTCCGACTTCAACCTTATCGCGGGCAACGTCCTCGCGGGCAACTTCGTGTTCGACAGCGACGTAACCTATGACGCCGGTGCCGAGGTCCTCCTCTTCGAGGGCGCCGAGGGGAACCGGCTGGAGGGGAACCGGATCGGCGTGGGCGCCGGCGGGCAAGTCATCGTCCGCTCCGGTACGCTTATCGGTGACCACCCTGTAGTCGGCGTGCAGGTCGTAGGCGCGAACGCGACCGTCGTGGGCCTCGAGAGCGGCACCGGTTCGCCGGAGGCGTGCACGGGGCCGTGCAACCTCATCGCAGGTCATATGATCGAGGTCCGAATCGGGGCGCACCCTACCCTCTCTGTCCCGGCCGGGATGGACAACACGGTCGCGGGGAACTACATCGGGGTGGACGCCGCCGGTAACCCGCAGTCGCCGTACGGGCGGCAGGTAGGGGTCCAGGTGACCACGCTGGAGGAGGCCAGGGTGACGGTGGCTGACAACTTCGTCAAGGCAGGCCACGACGGCGTGAGCGTCGAAGGCCACGACCACCGGATCCTCCGCAACCGCGTGGAGGGGAACGCAGGAGAGCCATCCCCTGAAGGGTCCCTCAACGCGGCGATTGAGCTCCACGGGGCGAACCACCGCGTGGAGGGGAACGCGGTCCGATCGCTCACTGCGATCGGAGTCCTCGTCTTCGAAGGGAGCGGCCACGTCGTCACGGGGAACGAGATCACGGCGAATCCCCTCGGCGGGGTCGTCTTGCAGCGCGATCCCGTCTCCCCCCCAAGAGCGGAGATCACGCAGAACCGGACCTACGGGAACAGGATCGGGATCGACCTCAACTACGACCGCGTGACGCGGAACGACGGGGGCGACACCGACAGCGGCCCCAACGACCTCCTCAACTACCCCGAGCTCCGCGCGGTCGCACGCGAGGGGACCAATGTCCGCGTTGAGGGCCTGCTGCTCATGCCGGCTTTCGGCGAGCAGGTGTACCGCGTCGAGGCGTTCTCGAGCCCGCAGTGCAGCCGGACCGCCACGCGGGGGGCGTGGCGCTACGGCGAAGGCGAGCACTACCTCGGCGCGTCCGAGGTGACGACGAGCTTCGGGAACGCCGCGTTCGCGTTCACCATGCCCGCGCTCCCGGAGGGGGACCAAGTGGTCACGCTGACGGCGACGGGGCTGGAGTCCCACGTCACGAGCGAGTTCAGCCGGTGCCTCCCCGTCGTCGGGGCCGAGCAAACGGCGCGCGCCGAGATCGGGACGGACCAGACGGGCCTCGTGCTCGACGGGCACGGCGTCGCCGTCACCGTCACCGAGCCCGCCGGAGGCGCTGCCTTACACGGCGGCGAGGAGGGCACGCTGTTCGTGACGCGGTACGAGTCGCGCCCCGACACGAGCGTCTACGCCGACGCCTCGGCCACGTCGCACTCCGGCTCACAGGTCGAGCCCTCCGCCATCGCCGCCAGGTACTGGTACCTCGCCGACGTCGGGCTCACCCCCGACGGCGGCCACGAAGGGAGCGCCCTCCGGTACGGCCTCTGCCTCGACCCCGCCGAGGTGGTCGTCCCCGAGAGGCTCGGCGAGGTCGTCCTCGTCCAACGCAATGATTCGACCGGCGGGCTGTGGATGCCGCTGGCGACCACGCGTGCCCCGCACGGGAGCGGGGAGTACCTCTGCGCCGAGGGCCTCGCGCACTTCGGGGAGTTCTCGCTCGGCGGCGACCCCTCCGCGTTCACCGACGGCGGCGGTCCCGGGGGGCTCCCGGAAGCGTTCGCGCTCGGGGCGCCGTACCCGAACCCGGCGGTGGGCGCGATGACGGTGCCCTACGACGTGGCGGAGGCGGGGGAGGTCCGGCTCTCAGTGTACGACCTGCTGGGGCGCGAAGTCGCCCGGCTGGTAGACGGAGAAACCGACGCCGGCCGCTACGAGGCCGTGCTCTCGGCGGGGGGCCTCGCGAGCGGGGTGTACGTGGTCCACCTCACGGCCGGAAGGTTCGCCGGCACCCGGAAGGTCACCCTCATCCGGTAGCACTTCCGCGGGGCCGGGGGCGGCTCACGCGCCCTCCCGGTCCCGCTGCATCGCGCGGATGTAGGCAATAAGGGCGTCGAGGTCCTCGTCGGGGATCACGCGCTCGGGGAACGACGGCATCGCGCCGAGCCCGTTCCGCACCTGGAACTTCATCGCGAAGCCCGGCAGCGGCTTGTTGATGATGCCGGGCCCGAGCCCGCCGAGCCCGGCGGGGTGGCACCCGTTGCAGAACCGCATATACACCGCTTCGCCGTGTTGCTCCTCGGCCGAGCGCACGCGGGGCTCGCGGACGAGCTCGTTCGTGTGCGGGCCGCACCCGCCCGCGATGAGGGCGGAGGCAAGAAGGCCCGTGAGGAAAAGAAAGCGGTTCATGACGGGGTCCTCGTGATGCGCCAGAGCACCCCGGTCCCCGGTCGCGGCACAGGTCCACGCTCCGTCGTCGTCATCACGCCGAAGTCGACGACGTAGAGCGCGCGGCCGTCGGGGCTGAAGCGCGCGGCGACGGGCCGCTCCAGCCCGGCCCCGCCCACGCTCGTCGCCGGCCCACGCCCCTCGCGGTTGACGGCGAACGGCTGCACGTCGCCCGTCGCCACGTCCACGCGGACGACCTGGAAGCCGACGGGGTGGAGCACCTTCCCCACGCCCGGCGCGAGGTCGCCGAACTGCGCGACGAACGCCTGCCCCTCGTACCCGAACGCGGCGCTCCGCGAGAAGTCGAGCCCGTTGGAGGAGGAGTGGACGCCGAACTGGGCGACGGGGCGGGGCGGTGCGCCCGGGGGCGACGCGAGGAGCGGTGTCGGCGGCGCGCCCTCGCCGGGCGACTCGAACCGCTCGCCGTTGAAGGCAACGCCGCCGGCGAAGTCGGGCCAGCCATACCACGTGCCGGGCTCGATGGCCCAGAGGTAGTCGCCGGTGCCCCACACGGGCCGGCTGCCGCGGTCGTCGTACCCATTCTCGGTGACGAAGAGGCGGCCGTCCGGCGCGAAGGCGAGCCCGAAGGGGTTGCGGAACCCCCACGCCACCCACTCCATCGAGCGGCCGTCGGGGCGGACGCGGAGGATGGCGCCGGTGCACGGCACGGCCCCCTCGACGGTGCGCCCGGCGTCGGTGCCGAAGGCAGCGTAGGCGCCGGTCGTGGCGCGGTCGTCCTCCTCCGGCGTGAGCGGGTTGGGGGTCGTGAATGTCTGCCCCGTCAGCGTGAGGTCTTCGCAGGGGACGTCGTGGAAGTCGGGGTGGCGCGCGAGCCACCCGAACTGCGCGTTGTCCTCGCCCACGACGCCGGAGTTGGTTGCCGTGCCCTGCCCGAAGTAGAGCCACCCGTCGGGCCCGAAGGCCGGCCCGTTCGTGTGGTGGTCGCCCAGGCTCGGGAGCCCCTCCACGAGCGCCGTGATGCGGCCGTCCGGCGCGATGCGGAGGATTCTTCCGCCTTCGAGCTGGCCGCCCTCCGCAACGAAGAAGGCGCCGTCGTGGAAGGCCACCCCGTTCCAGGGCCCGTTCCGACCGCCCTCGGCGATCACCGTCGTCTGCCCGTTCGGCTCGATGCGGAGGAGGCGCGGCGTCAGGAACACCTCGCCGTACGAGTACCCCGACTCCGTGACGACCGGCCGACCCTGCGCGTCGAAGGCGACGCCGGTGGGGAACGTGAGCCCCGTCGCGACGACCTCGGCGCGGTACCCATCCGGGAGGGCGACGTCCTCGGCGCGGACGACGCGCTGCCCCTCGAAGCGGGTCTGCCCCCCGCCGGAGGAGGGGCGCATGCCGTAGCACGCGGTGAGGCTAAGCGTGAGCGCGGCGGAGACGATGAGCCGCGAGAGCACGTACCGCTTGGGCATAAGGAGAATGGGGAAAGGCGGCGAAGAGGAGCGGGGAGTCCTACTCCCCTGAATTGAGGAAGTGCCCTCCCCTCTCCTCAGCGAGCTGCGACGCGGAGGGTAGCGGCCTCGCGCTCGCGGCCGGTGGCGACGAGGAGCGCGGCGAGGCGGCGGGCGGCGTCGCGGGTCTTCGCGTGGGCGGGGCCGCGGTCGTCGAGGAGGCGGGCGTAGCCCGTACGAAGGAGCGGCTCGGCCTCGCCGTAGCGGCGCTGGGCCAGCAGGCACCCCCCCAGCACCGACGTCGTGTTGGCGACGAGCCAGTGGCGCGCGGTGAGGGCCGCTTCGCGCGCGGCGCGGGCAGCGCGGAGGTGGGGCTCGCCCTCGCGCGGGCGCCCGCCGTCGCACAGCGCCTGCCCCAGCACCACCTGCGCGTAGGCCACGAGCGGGTGGTCGGGGGGAAGGGTGGTGCGGGCCGTCGTGAGCGCGGAGTCGGCGAGGGTCGCGGCCGCGGCGTAGCGGCCTTCGAGCCAGTGGAGGTTGGCGAGCGTCGTCTGCGCAACGGCGACCGCCGGGTGGGCCTCGCCGTAGAGCGCGCGGCGCATCGCGAGGGCCTCGCGGTAGAGCGGCTCGGCCTCGGCGCGACGACCGGTCTCTTCGAGCGCGCTGCCGTAGTTGTGCAGGGCGTGGGCGGTCTCGGCGTGGGCCCGTGCGCCGTGGAACCGCCGCGTAAGGGCGAGCACCTCGCGGTGGAGCGGGACGGCCTCGGCGAAGCGCCCCTGGCTGCCGAGGAAAACGGCGAGGTTGTTCAGCGTCTCGGCGGTCTCGCGCGAGGCGGGGTCGAGCGCGCGGCGGAGCGCGAGCGCTTCGCGGAAGAGCGGCCCCGCCTCGGCGTCGCGGCCGGTGTCCTGGAGGAGGGTGGCGAGCCCGTTGAGCGCGGCGGCGAGCGCGGCTCGTGCGGAGGAGTCCGGGGGCGCCGCGCGCAGGTCGGCCGTGGCGCGGCGGTAGAGCGGCTCGGCGTCGTCCATCGCGCCCGCGTGGTAATGGAGCGAGGCGAGCGCAGTGCGCGCCCCTGCAGCTTCCGGCGAGCGGTCGCCGTGAAGGCGGCGGCGAAGGGCGAGCGCGCGCTCAAGGTGGGGGCCGGCCTCGCCGTAGAGCCCGAGGCTCTGGTACACCCGGCCGAGCGCCGTCCGCGCGGCGGCCTCCACGTCGGGCTGGCCTTCGAGGGCGGCCAGCCGTGCGCCGGCCTCGCCGAGCACGTCGGCCACGCGGACCTCGCGCCCGCCCTCGGAAGCGTCGGCGGCGGCGAAGAGGTCCTGGAGAAAGGCCGCCACCTGCTCGGCCTTCGCGGCCTCGCTCCGCGCCCGGTCGCGCTCGCGGGCGGCGAGGCGGCCCTGCCAGAGCGCGGCAGTGAGGCCAACCACGAGGGCGAACACGGCGAAGGCGGCAGCGGTTACCCCCACGCGGTGGCGCCCGACGAACTTCCGCGCGCGGTAGGCCGCCGTCGCCGGGCGGGCCTCGACGGGCTCCCCGTCGAGGTACCGGCCCACATCATCGGCCAGTGCTTCCGCACTCGCGTACCGCCGCTCGGGCTCTTTCGCCAAGGCCTTCAGGCAGATCGTGTCGAGGTCCCCGCGTAGCCGCTGTGGGGGGAGGTGCCCCGCGGTCTCGGGTGTTCGCGCAACGACCGCGCTGGGACGGTCGGGCTCGGTCTCGCACACCACGCGCTCGATCTCCGACGGCGTGCGCGTGCGGAAGTGGTACGGGCGCTGGCCGGTGAGGAGCTCGAAGAGGAGGACGCCGAGGGCGTACACGTCGGTGGCCGTCGTGACGGGCCCCCCCCGCACCTGCTCCGGCGCCGCGTACTCCGGCGTCATCGGGGCGGTGAGCGTCTGCGTCAGTCCCTCGGTTTCGGGGGCGTCGAGGAGGCGGGCGATCCCGAAGTCGAGCAGCTTTACCCGCCCCTCCGGGGTCACCAGCACGTTGCTCGGCTTGAGGTCGCGGTGGACGACGAGGTGGCGGTGGGCGTACGCGACGGCCTCGCACACGCCGACGAACAGCCGGAGGCGGTCTTCTACCGAGAGCGCGTGCGCCTCGGCGTACGCCGTGAGCGGGACGCCGTCGACGAGCTCCATCGCGAAGTAGGGCCGGCCTTCGTCGTCGGTCCCCCCGTCGAGGAGGCGGGCGATGCCGGGGTGCTCCAGCCGCGCGAGGAGCTGTCGTTCCACTCGAAACCTGGGGGCCAGCTCAGGCCCCCCGCGGACGAGCTTGAGGGCGGCCGCCTGCTCGAATTGCCCGTCGGCGCGGGCGGCGCGGTAGACGGCGCCCATCCCGCCGTGCCCGAGGAGCCCCTCGATCCGCCACGGCCCTATGCGCCGGCCGGTGTGGTCCGGCGGCGCCTCGGCCGGGAGGGCCGCGGTGAGGGCATCCGAGGCATCCGCCGCGTCGTGCGCAGCGGCGAGGGCGCGGACCTCCTCGGCGAGAGCGGGGTCTTCGGAGGCCGCCTCCTCGAGGAAGGCGGGGCGCGCCTCCACAGGGTGGCTGAGGGCTTCGTCAAGGAGGGCCTTGAGCCGCTCCCACCGCGCGGGGTCCATCGTCAGGGCGGGTTGGTGATGGCGCGGTAGAGCCACGCGCGCGCGGTGGTCCAGTCCCGCCGCACCGTCGCCTCCGAGACGCCGAGGAGCGCGGCCGTCTCGGGGATGGAGAAGCCGGCGAAGTAGCGGAGCTCGACGACGCGCCCCTGCCGGGGGTCGGCCGCTTCGAGGGTGCGCAGGGCTTCGTCCACGGCGAGCACCTCGTCGGCCTGCGCGTCGGGGAGCTCGCCGACGAGGTCGAGCGGGAGGGGCGGGCGGTCACCGCCGCGCTTGGCCGCGCGCTGGCGCCGCGCGTAGTCCACGATCACGTCGCGCATGGCGCGGGCGGCGAGGCCGAAGAAGTGCGCGCGGTCTTCGGCGTTGAGGGCGGCGCGCCCGGCAAGCCTCGCGTACGCCTCGTGGACGAGGGCCGTCGTGTTGATCGTCTCGTGGGCGTGGTGGCGTCGGCGCTGGCGGTGGGCGAGCTGGCGGAGCTCGTCGTAGAGCAGCGGGAGGAGCCGGTCGAGCGCGGCGGCGTCGCCGTCGCGAGCCCGCCGCAGCAGAACGGTGACCTCGTCGGGCACAGGGGAAGGGCCGGGATGCCCGGGAGTATAGGGCGGCCCGGTTTTTTTCGGGCCGCCGTGAGCGGATCGGAGGGGCTTCTGCGGTGAAGAGGGGTGAAGGCCTCCTTCCACTGACAGCATCGCCATGCGTACGGTTACCCCCTCCCTCCTCATCGCCCTCTTCCTCGGCGGCCTCTCCGCCTCTGCGCAGATCACCGTCCTGGGTTCGTTCGACCCCGACGCGGGGAGCCTCTGCGGGATCGGGCGGGACCCGGACACGGGCAACCTCTGGGTCTACCCCTGCTCCGGGGCTATCCTCTCCGCCTTCTCCCCAGAAGGAACCCCGGTGGGCTCGGTCCCCCGCCCCGGGGAGTCGGCTAACGACGTGGACGTGACGTTCGCGCCCGAGCCCCTCGTGCTGGGGACTACGTCGCTCCCCGCGGGCACGCTCCTCTTCATCAACGGGGAGAGCGGCGTCGCGGAGATCTACGCGGTGGACAAGGCGACGGGGTCGGTGCTCGCCACGCTCGTCACCGACTTCGGCGTGAGCCACGTCGTCGGCGGGGCGTACCACCCGGACCGCAACACGTTCTTCCTCGTGCAGGACAACGTGCCGGGCTCGGCTGAGGAGAACCGCATCGCGGAGGTGCACCCCGCCTCGGGCGACACGCTGCAGACGTTCCAGATCACCAGCGTGTTCAGCGTGTCGTTCGGCGACCTCGACGTGTCGGGCGTGACGGGCCACCTCTTCGTGGCGAGCAGCGCCGAGAGCGGCGTCGCCGAGTTCACCCCGGCCCGCGCCTTCGTGGGGGAGCACGCCCTCCCCTCGGGGGTGGGCAACCTGAGCGGGCTCGCGCTCGACTGCGCGGTGAACGAGGCGTGGGCCTCCAGCACGTCCGGCGACGTGTACCACCTGGGACAGTTCCCCTGCGGGCCCAACACGAGCGTCGAGGACGACGTGCCCCTGACGTTCGCGCTGTCGGCGGCCTATCCCAACCCGTTCAACCCCTCGACCACGCTCACCCTCACGCTCGACGTCCCCCAGGCCATTCGGGTAGGAGCCTTCGACGTGCTGGGCCAGCGGGTGGCCCTCCTCCACGATGGGGTGCTCCCCTCCGGGGTCCATACGTTGCGCTTCGATGCGGGCGACCTCCCAAGCGGGCTGTATCTCCTCCGTGCCACCGGCGACGCCGGCGGGATCACGCGGCGCGCAACGCTCCTGCGGTGAGGGGCCCGAAGTGGAGGGGAGCCGCCCGGTGTCGAACCTCGATGCCGGGCTTTTTCTGGGGGGTGAGCCGATCCGGTGGCGTTTTCCGTTGCTGTGGAGGAACCCTTTCCCGGCTCGGGATCGCCATGCGTACCCCTACCCTCTCCTTCCTCCTCGTTGGGCTCATCGTGCTGGCCGCCGCGCCCGCCCGCGCCGTCGACAAGTTCTGGACCGGCGCCGGTGGCAACAACGTGTGGTCCAACCCGAACAACTGGAGCCCTGCCGGGGTGCCGCAGGCGGCCGACAACGTGCTCCTCACGATGGGCCCTGGCGGCATCGTTGACCTCGACGTCACAGCGGCGGTAGCCAGCGTCACCGTCGGAGACCCGTACCACCTCCAGATCAACCAGCCGCTCACGGTCACGGGTGCGTTCACGGTCCAGACCGGAGGGGAGGTGTTCATGCACCACCACCTCACGGCGGGCAGCTTCCAGAACGCCGGCGCGATCAACAACAGCGGGGGGAACACGCTCGCCGTGAGCGGGGCCGCCACCAATACCGGACTCATCGAGGTCACCTGGATCGGCCTCCGGCTGGAGACGAACCTCACCAACGCCGCCGGCGGGACCCTCCGGACGGAGCCCTGCTGCAACTCGGCAGGCCGCATCACCGTCCCGGCCGGGTTCACGCTCACCAACGCGGGGCTCCTCGAAGGACGGGGGACCTCCGGCGGGATCGTCGGGGGGGGCGGGAGCGACGTGGGGACGCTCCACAACGTCGGCACCCTCCGCGTGAACATGGATGCGGGGTTCTTCTACGACCTTCAGGTCCCCTCCGTGCACGAGGGCGCGGTCGAGGTCCTCGGCGGCCGGGTGGAGGTCCAACGCAGCTCCCGGTGGGAGGACGCCACGGTCGCCGTCGCGGCCGGCTCCGATTGCTGGCTTCGTAACCTCAACGACGCCACGCACACGATCGCCGGGACCCTCACCGGCGCGCCCGCCGGGCGGTTCCGCATTGAGGGCCCGCTAGTCGCCGAGCCCGGCGCGGCGCTCAACCTCGGGGGGACGGGGTTCGAGTTCAATGGCGGCACCCTCGGCGGGAGCAGCCCGCTCCGCAACGACGGGCTCATGACCATCACGTGGGACGTCACGCTCAACGCCGACCTCGTCAACGCGCCCGGGGCCACGCTCCGCTGGCACAACCGTGGGATCACGATCCCGGCCGGGCGGACCCTTCGCAACGAGGGGACCTTCGAGTTCGTCGGTGACTTCAGCCAGGCCATCGGCACGGGGACGTTCCGCAACACCGGCCTCGTCCGGCACGACCCGCCCCCGGGCAACCGCACGCTCATCTGGGGGGTGGACGTCATCAACGAAGGCCGGATCGAGGTCCTGAATGCCAACGGCGAGTTCCGCATGGACCGCCTCTACCACAACACCGCGACGGGCGTGCTCGCCGGCACGGGCATCTTCCGCATCCTCGGGGCGACGGTGGTCGAAGAGGGCACCATCGCGCCGGGCCTCTCCCCCGGCGTCCTCACGTGGCAGGGGAGTCACCCGGCGGGGGCGACCTCCCGTCTCCTCGCCGAAGTCGCGGGCCCCGATCCCGGCACGGGCTACGACCGCCTTCACGTCACCGACGTGGCCACGCTCGGCGGCACGCTCGAGGTGCGGTTCGTTGGCGGGTACCTCCCTGAGATCGGCGACCGGTTCACGGTGCTCACAGCAGCCTCTGTGAGCGGCGCGTTCGCCACGCTCAACGTGCCGAGCTGGACCGCCGTCGAGGTGGGCGCCAACAACGTCGTCGTCGTCGTGACCTCGACGCCCGTTGCCAACGAGGACCCGCCGGATGAGGCACTGCCGACGGCATTCGCCCTGCACACCCCCGCGCCGAACCCCCTTCGCGGGGAAGGCACCGTTCGCTTCGACGTGCCTGAGGCGTCGCGCGTCCGCGTAGGGCTCTACGACCTGCTCGGCCGCGAGGTCGCCGTCCTCTTCGACGGGGAGCGTGCGGCGGGCCGCCACGCAGTGGTCCTCGAGGCCGGTTCGCTCGCGGGCGGCGTGTACGTCGTGCGGATGGCGGCCGACCGGTTCGCGCAGGCGCGCCGCGTGACGGTCGTGCGCTGAAGGGGCGGTCCCGCGCGCCTTTACGCGGTCGCCCCGCGGAGGAGCCCGGCAGCCTCCGCCGTCGCGGGGTGCTCGGCGCCGAACGCGGCCGTGCGGAGGCGGACGGCGTCGCGGAAACGGGCGGCGGCGCCCGCCCGGTCGCCGCGAGCTGCGAGCAGCCGGCCCCACCCCACGAGCGCCTCGGCGTGGCCGGGGTGGTCGGGCGACGCCTCGGCCCAGACCTGCGCGGCTGCTTCGTAATCACGGAGGGCGTCGGTCGGTCGGCCGAGGGCCACGTGGCAGGCGGCGCGGCCGGTGAGCGCCTGCGCCACGCGGAGGTGGGCCGGGCCCAGCGCCTCGCGGAAGACGGCGAGGGCGGCGTCGTAGAGGGGGAGGGCGTCGGCGGGGCGGCCGCGCAGGGTGAGCACGCGCGCAAGCCCGATCTCGGTGTAGCGCGTGCTGGGGTGGTCGGGGCCGAGGAGGTCGCGCCGCAGCGCGAGGGCCTCGCGATAGAGCGCCTCGGCGCGCGCGTGCTGACCGGCGTCGGCGAGGTAGGCAGCGAGGTTGCTCAGGCCGAGGGCGACGTCGGCGCTCGGCTGCCCGCCCGCCGCCGCACGGTCGATGGCAAGGGCGCGCTCCTGGAGCGGGATGGCCTCGTCGGGCCGCCCGAGGTCGGCTAGCACGCGTGCGAGGTTGGCGTAGTCGATGGCGAGGTCGGGGTCGTCCGGGGCGAGGAGGGCGCGGTCGGTGGCGAGGGCGCGGCGCATGTAGGCCTCGGCGGTGCGGAGGTCGCCGCGGTCGCGAGCCGTCGTGGCGAGGTCGTTGTAGGCCGTGGCCACCTTGGGATGGTGCTCGCCGTGGAGCGCGCGGTACTGTGCGAGCGCCTCGCGGCCGAGGGCGAGGGCCTCATCGAGGTCGCCCTGCAGGCGGCGGACGTAAGCGAGGTCGCTGAGGACGGCGGCGGTGGCGGTGTCCGGGCCCGCGTGGAGGCGGTGGCGGTCGGCGAGGGCGCGGCGGAGGAGCGGCTCGGCCTCGGCGTAGAGACCGAGCCCGCGGTACGTCGCGCCGAGCGTCTGGCGGAGCGTAGCCGCGGCCTCGGGGTCGGCCGTGAGGCCGGTGTCGAGCTGGGCAGCGGCGCGGTCGAGCACGTCGGCCACGCGGACGTCGCGGCCCTCGGCGTCGGGGTCGGCGGCGGCGAGCATGTCGCGGAGGAACGCGTTGACCTGCGCGGCCACGCGGGCCTCCGTCTCGGCGCGGTCGCGCTCGCGGGCGGCGAGGCGGCCCTGCCACAGCGCCGCCGCCAGCCCCCCCACGAGCGCGAGCGCCACGAGCGCGCCCGCCGCCACGCCGACGCGGTGGCGCCCGACGAACTTCTTGGCGCGGTAGGCCGCCGTGGCCGGGCGGGCCTCCACCGGGAGCCCATCGAGGTGGCGCTTCACGTCGTCGGCCAAGGCCTCGGCCGTGGGGTACCGCCGCTCGGGCTCCTTCGCGAGCGCCTTCAGCACCACCGTGTCGAGGTCGCCGCGGAGGCGGCGCTGGAGGCGGGCCCCCTCGCCATGGCCCTTCGCCTTCCCGACGACCGTGCTCGGCCGCGCGGGTATCGTCTCGCACACGACCCGCTCGACCTCGGCGGCCGTTTTCCCCGCGAGGGTGTAGGGCCGCTCGCCGGTGAGGAGCTCGAAGAGGAGGACGCCGAGGGCGTACACGTCGGTGGCCGTCGTGACGGCGCCGCCGCGGACCTGCTCCGGCGCCGCGTACTCCGGCGTCATCGCGCGGAGGTTCGTCTGCGTGAGCGGCTCGCCGTCGGCCTCGTCTTCCGCGAGCACCTTCGCGATCCCGAAGTCGAGGAGGCGGACCTC
>DASPKS010000212.1:0-9359 GCA_035628035.1 Rubricoccaceae bacterium | reverse complement strand
TCGTCCTCATAGAGCGCGTTGAAGCGGGCCTTGAGGTCGCCCTTCTTGAACGCCTTCGCGTCGAAGCCCGGCTCGCGCGGGTCCTCATACTGCATCGTCTGCGGGTTGAGCGACTTGATGACGTCGCCCTCCTTCTTGTAGAACCCTGCCTTCGTCTTCTGCCCGAGCTGCCTCAGCCCGACAAGCCGCTTGAGCACGTCGGGCGCCTCGAAGGCCAACCGGCTCTCGTCCTCCGGCGCCCCCTCGTAGAGGTTGTTCGTGACGTGGAGCAGCGTGTCGAGGCCGACCACATCGGCCGTGCGGAACGTGGCGCTCTTCGCGTGGCCGATGAGCTCGCCGGTGAGTGCGTCCACCTCCCCGATGGTGTAGCCGCCCTCGGTGAACTGCCGGAGGGCGCCCATCATCCCGTAGATCCCGATCCGGTTGCCGATGAAGTTCGGCGTGTCCTTCGCCACCACGACGCCCTTGCCCAGGTGGACCCGCGCGAACGCGGACACCCGCTCCAGCACCGCCGGGTCGGTGTCGTCCGTCGGGATGACCTCGAAGAGCTTGAGGTAGCGCGGCGGGTTGAAGAAGTGCGTGCCGAGGAAGCGGCGGCGGAACCCCTCGCTCCGCCCCTCCGCAATCTGCCTAATGGGCAGCCCGGAGGTGTTCGTGGAGACGACGGCGTCCTCGCGGGCGTGCTCCTCGATGCGCGCCATCACGTCCCGCTTCACGTCGAGCTTCTCCACCACCACTTCGATGATCCAGTCGGCCTCCGCGATCCGGTAGAAGTCCTCGTCGAAGTTGCCGAGACGGATGCGCTTCTGGACCGACGGGTCGAAGAAGGGATCGGGGTTCAGCTTCGTCACCTCCTTGAAGGCGTTCTCGACGAGGTCGTTGGGCTTGCCGTCCCGGCCGATGGCCTGGGGCGTCACGTCGAGGAGGAGGACCTGAAGACCGGCGTTGGCGAGGTGGGCAGCGATCTGGCTGCCCATCACACCGGCGCCGAGGACGGCAGCCGTGCGGAAGGGGGCGGGCGGCGCGAGGCTCCCATCGGAAGGAGCCGCCGCGAGCGCCGGGGCAGACGGGGTCAACGTCTCCATTTCGGAGCGGTTTGGCGAGGTGAACAGCGTTAAGCCCCCAACGTGTCCTGGACGTGGAGGATCCGGTAAGCAGCCATAGGAACGCCTTCAGGGCCCGTCTTCACACGACCGCCTTCGTCCCCTCGCGCTCGGCGGCGGCCGTGGCGTAGAGGGCCTCGATGTCGCGCTCGAACGTCTGCGTCACCTTCGCGCGCTTCACCTTCATCGAGGGCGTAAGGAGCTCGTTCTCGACGGTGAGCGCGGCGGGGACAATGCGGAATCGCTTGACCTGGCTCCACGCCTCGGGGATCTCCTTGTTGGCTTCTTTGACAAGCCGCTCGAACTCCTCCACCACCGCCGGCTCCTTCACGAGCTGCTCCATCGGGGCGTCGGCGTTGAGGCCGTTTTGGCGGGCGAAGGCGCGGAGGGCGTCCTCGCTCGGGAAGATCAGCGCCGTACAGTACGCCCGCCCGGAGCCGAGCACGACGGCCTGCTCGATGAGGACCTCCTTGAGGAGGTGCGCCTCGACGGGCGTGGGCATCACGTACTTCCCGGTCGAGAGCTTGAAGAGGTCCTTCTTGCGGTCGGTGATGCGGAGGAACCCGTCCTCCGAGATCTCGCCGATGTCGCCCGTGTGGAACCACCCGTCGGCGTCGATGACGGCGGCGGTCTCCTCGGGCTGCTTGAAGTAGCCGAGCATGGTGTTCACCCCGCGAGAGAGGATCTCGCCGTCCTCGGCGATGGCGACCTCGATGCCGGCCAGCGGCTGCCCCACGCTCCCGGCGCGGTTGGTCTTCGGCCGGTTGAAAGAGATCACGGGGCTCGTCTCGGTGAGCCCGTAGCCCTGGATGAGCGTGATGTTCATCGCCGCGAAAGCGTTGGCGAGCTCCGGCCGGAGCGCCGCGCCGCCGACGACGATGAACTTGGCGCGGTCGAGCCCGAGCCGCTCGCGGAGCTTCGAGTAGACGAGCTTGTCGGCCAGCCTGAGCTTGCGCGCGTAGAGCCCGCCCGGCGCCTTGCCCAACTCGTAGCGGCTGGCGAGGCCGAGGGCCCAGCTCCCGATGGCCTTCTTGAGCCCGGTCGCCTCGGCCACGCCGAGGCTCACCTTGTCCCACACCTTCTCCAGCACGCGCGGCACCGTAGCGAAGACGGTCGGCCGCACCTTCGGGAGGTGCCCCACGAGGAGGTCAGGGTTCGAGTAGTAGAGGGGGTGCCCGTAGAGGGTGTGGCCGAACACCATCAGCCGCCCGAACACGTGCGTCATTGGGAGGAAGGTGAGCGTCTGCTCGGCGTTCCCGTACTCGATGGCGCCGAACCCCTGGAAGGCGGTGTAGAGGTTCGAGGAGATGTTCTGGTGCGAGAGCATCACCCCCTTCGGCTGGCCCGTCGTCCCGGAGGTGTAGATGATCGTGGCGAGCGCGTTGACGTCGATCTGGTCACGGAGGCGCTGCGGTAGCTCGGGGTCGGCGCTGATCGCAGCGCGGCCCTGCTCGCGGAGCGCGTCGAGCGTGAGGAGGCGGACGTGGCCGGGGAGGTCCACGCCCGCGCCCGTGCCCTCAGCGAGGATGACGTGGCGCACGTCCGGCACCCCGCGGAGCATCGGCGCGAGCTTCGCCAGGAGCGCGTCGTCGGAAACGAAGACGGCCTTCGACTCGGAGTGGTTGAGGACGTAGGTCGTCGTCTCGGGCGGGTTCGTGAGGTAGATCGGCACGTTCACCACGCCCGCGATGAGGCACCCGAAGTCGGCCAGCGTGAACCACAGGTCTGAGTGCATGAAGAAGGCCACGTGGCGGCCCCGCTCGATCCCATCGAGTGCGAGGAGACCCGCGGCCACCTCGTTCGCGCGTTTTTGCAGCTCGGCGTTGGAGAGCGTGAGCCAGCCGTCGCCGGCGGGCTGGTTGAAGGCCCGCTCGTTGGGGTGCCGCTCGACAGCCTCGTCGAGGAGGGAAGGGATCGACCGGCCGAGGACGACCTCGCCGGAGCCGGGGGGGGCAGTGTGCACGCGGAGGGCCATGGGAGTGCGGGTTGCGCCGGCCCAGCGCGGACCGGGAAGCGAAGATAAACCGCCGCGCGGGTCCCCTAGCCCACGTCGGCCCTCTGGCGGAGGCGGAAGCCGTCGAGGGCGTGGCGAACAGCCGCTTCTACGAATGCGCCTTCTGACACGCGCACGTCCACGCGCCGCGCGAGGAGGAGCGAGATAACCCCATGCAGCGCCGCCCAGTGCACGTGCGCAGCCACGTCGGGCTCGTCCACCGCAAAGACGCCCGAGGCCGCCCCGGCGCCCAGCGTTTCCGCGATAACCTCCAGGCTCTGGCGGGCGCGGCGGTACTGTTCGGCGGGGTAGCGCGCCATTCGCTCGGGGTGGAGCTGGAACATCACCTCGTAGTACTCCGGGTTCTCGCACCCGAAGGCGATGTAGGCGCGACCGATGGCCGTAAGCCGCGCAGCGGGGTCCGCGTGGGCTTCCGCGGCGGCGGTCAGGCGGGCGTTGAGCCGCTCGAACCCCTCGTCGATGAGGGCGTGGACGAGGGCGTCCTTGTTCTCGAAGTGGAGGTAGATGCTCGTCGCGCTGCACCCGACGGCCCGCGCGATCTTCCGCATCGAGAGGTGGTTGTACCCCTCGGCGACGAGGAGGTGGCGGGTCCGGTCGAGGATCGCGCGGCGGAGGTCGAGGCGGTTCGGACGCGGCTCGGGCATAGGCAAGAAGGGCAGTCCGCGCGCCAAGTTAGTTTCCGCCGTTCGTACAGACTCCCCCTCCTATTTCCTCGCCCGCCCCCCTCCGGATCTCCGGCGTGCCCGCCGAGGAGGTGCCGCTCTCGCCCGCTGCCACGCGGTTCTGCCGGTACGTCCGTATCGACACCCAGTCCGACCCAAACTCGCAAACCGTCCCCTCGACGGAGAAACAAAAGAATCTGGGACGACTGCTCGTCGAAGAGCTCCAGGCGCTCGGCCTCACCGACGCCGCGATGGACGCGCACGGCTACGTCATGGCTACGCTGCCCTCCGCCCTGCCCCCGGAAGAAGCGGCGCGGCTCCCCGTCCTCGGCTTGGCGGCCCACCTCGACACCTCGCCCGACGCGCCAGGCGCGCACGTGCGCCCGCACGTCCACCCGAGGTACGAGGGTACGGCCCTCGCGCTGCCGGGCGACCCGTCCGTCGTGCTCGACCCGGCGCGGCAGCCGGCTCTCCTCCAGCATGTCGGCCACGACCTCCTCACGAGCGACGGCACCACCCTCCTCGGCTCCGATGACAAGGCCGGCGTCGCCATCATCATGCAGCTCGCCGAGGACCTGATGAAGGAAGAGCGCGAGCCGCCCTCCCCCCGCCCGACCCTCCGCCTCCTCTTCACCCCCGACGAGGAGATCGGACGTGGGGTGGACCACCTCGACCTTTCTTCCTTTGGCGCCGACGTGGCCTACACCCTCGACGGCAGCGGGACCGACCGCCTCAACGTCGAGACGTTCCATGCGGCCGAGGCGGTCGTGACCATCGAGGGCATCGGCGTGCACCCGGGCTACGCGAAGGGCGTGATGGTGAACGCCCTCCGCCTCGCGGCCGCTTTCATCGCTGGCTTCCCCGCCGACGAGGCACCCGAGACGACTGATGGCCGTGGCGGCTACTTCCATCCCCACGGTCTCTCCGGCGACGCCGAGCGCGCGGAGGTGAAGGTGCTCCTGCGGGACTTTGAAGAGGAGGGCATGGCGTTGCGGAAAGCCCGCGTGCGCTCGCTTGCATACGGCCTCGTGGAGCGATATCCAAAGGCGCACGTGGCCGTCGAGATCCTGGACTCCTACAAGAACATGCGGCGGTACATCGAAGAGGAGGACCCGCGCGCGATCACGTTCGCCGTCGAGGCGGCGCGGCGGATGGGGTTCGAGCCGGAGCTGGAGCCCGTGCGCGGCGGCACCGACGGCGCGCGGCTCTCCGAGCGAGGCCTCCCCACCCCCAACGTGTTCACCGGCGGGTACGACTTCCACAGCCGGTTCGAGTGGAACACGGTGCAGAACCTCGAACGGGCGCTGGAGTACGTCAAGACGCTCGTCCGCGTGTGGGGCGAGCGTGGTGTTGACCCTTCGTGATGGCCCGCTCTCTGCTCGACCCGCGCGCTACGCGGCGCCTCGTCCTCCTCCTCGTCGTGCTCATGCTGGGGCTGGCGGCGCTGGCGGCCGTCCTCATCGCACGCGGGTGGGCGGACGAGGACTTCCAGGAGCGCATGCGGGCACTTCGTGAGGAACAGTAAGGCGTTGTGGACCGGCGGGCCGCGCCGTATCCTCGCGGCTGTCCCACCACATGCTCCTTACGGTCCATGCGCGCTTTGCTCCTGCTCGTTCTCTCCATCAGCGTTTGTGGGCTTGCGCCTGCGGCGGCTCAGCCTACCACAGACGCCGCTGAGGACGTCCTCATCCTCGCGGCCGGAGACACCCTCCGGGGGGACCTCGAACTCCGCGAGCCCCTCCTGCGCAGCAAGCGGTTCGTCCTCGACGGCGAGCGCGAGTTCCCCATAGGCCAGGTCCGGGAGGCGCGCCTCGATGGGCAGTGGTATGCGGTCGGGCGGACGGCGATGGATACGGCCGTTCTCATGCGCCAGGTGGAGGCGGGCCGCATCTCGCTCTACACGGCCGATCTCTCGTGGGGCCCCTCGTGGGCCGTGACGACCCCGGGGCCCACGGTGCCGATGACCATGACCCCGGGAGGCTCTACCCGGCTCGAATACTTCCGCAAGGGGAACGGGCCGATCCGCCCGGCGAGCTACGGCAACCTCCGCGAGGCCATGAGCGACGACCCCGCCGCGATGCGGGTCCTCCGCCGCCGGCAGACCCTCAGCGTCGTGGGGTACGCGATGGCGGCGGCCGCGGCGGGCCTCGTGATCGGGGGTGCGACGCAGCTAGGCGAAGACGAGGACGGCAACGCGCGCGTCCCGACCCTCGCCCTCGTCGGGATCGGCGTCGGGCTGGGATCGCGCGTGCCCTTCATGATGCGGGGCGGCCTCCTCGACGAGGCCATCGCCACGTACAACCGGACCGAGTAGGAGCGATCCAAACAAAACGAGGAGCCCCGGCTGCCACTGCGCAGCCGGGGCTCCGTTCGTTCTTGGCCTGATCAGAGGCCGAGGCGGCGGTTAATCTCGGCGAGGGCCGCGTCGTCGATCGGCGCGCTTTCTGGCATCCCCGCCCCGTCGCCGTCGGCGCCGACGAGGCCGAGCGCGCCGGCCGTGGCCTCCAGCGCCTCCAGCTCCTTCTTCGAGCCGACGACGAGGTCGCGGTACCGCCGGAGCCCCGTGCCTGCCGGCACGAGGTGCCCCACGATCACGTTCTCCTTCAGCCCGTGGAGGTGGTCCGTCTTGGCCGAGATGGCCGCGTCGGTGAGCACCTTCGTCGTCTCCTGGAAGGAGGCCGCCGAGATGAACGAGTCGGTGGCGAGGGCGGCCGCCGTGATCCCGAGGAGCACCGGCTCGGCCACGGCAGGCTCCGCCGGGCGGACCTCGGCGGGCCGCTTGTCCTGCCGCTTCATCTCGGAGTTCACCTCGCGGAGGCGGCGGCGGTTGACGGTCGCCCCGGCGCGGAGGTCGGTGTCGCCCGCGTCGACCACGACGAACTGGTCGTAGAGGGCGTCGTTGGCCTGGTCGAGCACGAACCGGTCGATGAGGTCTTCCTCCAGGAACGTCGTGTCGCCGGGGTCGGTGACGCGCACCTTCTGCATCATCTGGCGGACGATGCACTCGATGTGCTTGTCGTTGATGGTCACGCCCTGGAGGCGGTACACCTCCTGCACCTCGTTGGTGAGGTACTCCTGGACGGCCGTCGGCCCCTGGATGGCGAGGATGTCCTGCGGCGAGATCTGGCCGTCGGAGAGGGCCTCGCCCGCGCGGACGAAGTCGTTCTCGTGGACGAGGATGAACTTCGAGAGCGAGACGAGGTAGGTCTTCTGCGTCTCCCCGTCGCGGCTCGTCACGATGATCTCCTGCGCGCCGCGCTTCCGCGCACCGAAGGAGACGACACCGTCGATCTCGGAGACGACCGCGGGGTCCGTCGGCTGGCGCGCCTCGAACAGCTCGATCACGCGCGGGAGGCCGCCCGTGATGTCGCGCGTCTTGGCCGACTGGCGCGGGATCTTGGCGAGGACCTGCCCGGCCTGGACGACGTCGCCCTCGTCCACCTGGAGGCGGGCGCGGACGGGCATCGTGTACTCCTTCACGCCGGTGGCGGCGGCCGGCGCCGCGGTGGTCTTCCGCGCGCCCTTCTTGGCGGCCCCCTTCGCGGCGGCCTTCGGCGCTGCCACGGCGTCCTTCGTCTGGATGAGGATGGCCGGCGTGAGCGAGCGCTCGCGCGTCTCCGTGATGACCTGCTCGCGCAGGCCCGTCTGCTCGTCGCTCTCCTCGCGGCTCGTCACGTTCTCGAGGATGTCCTGGAACCGGACGGTCCCATCCACCTCCGACACAATGACGGCGTTGTAGGGGTCCCACGAGGCGAGGGGCTGCCCCTTGTCCACCCGCTGGTCCTCGGTGACGAGCACCTCGGCGCCGTAGGGGACGGTGTAGGCGATGAGCTGGCGGCCCTCGTCGTCGACGATCTTGATCTCGCCGGCGCGGCCGAGCACGATCTGCTTCGTGTCCTCGCCGTCGTCGGTGATCGCGGTGTACTCGACCGTGCGGAGGTTCTCGAACACCACGCGCCCGGCGAACTTCGTCACGAGCCGGCTCTCGGCCGCGATGCGGCTGGCCGTCCCGCCGATGTGGAACGTCCGCAGCATGAGCTGCGTGCCGGGCTCGCCGATGGACTGCGCCGCGATGACGCCGACGGCCTCGCCGACCTCGACGAGCCGCCCGGAGGCGAGGTTGCGCCCGTAGCAGAGCGCGCACACCCCGCGCGGGGCCTCGCACGCGAGCACCGAGCGGATCTCGACGGTTTCGATGGAGGTCTGCGCGATGCGCTGGGCCACCTCCTCCGTGATGAGCTGGTTCGACTCGACGATCACCTCGTCGGTGAGGGGGTCGCGCACGTCGTGGACGGAGACGCGCCCGAGGATGCGGTCGGCCAGCGGCTCGACGACGTCCTCGTTGTCCTTGAGCGCCTCCATGCGCACGCCGCGGAGCGTCCCGCAGTCGTGCATGGCGACGGTCACGTCCTGCGCCACGTCGACGAGGCGCCGCGTGAGGTAGCCGGCGTCGGCCGTCTTGAGCGCGGTATCGGCGAGGCCCTTCCGCGCGCCGTGCGTCGAGATGAAGTACTCGAGCACGGTGAGCCCTTCCTTGAAGTTGGACTTGATCGGGTTCTCGATGATCTCGCCGGCCGAGCCGCTCATGCTCTTCTGCGGCTTCGCCATGAGCCCGCGCATCCCGCCGAGCTGGCGGATCTGGTCCTTCGAGCCTCGCGCGCCGGAGTCGGCCATCATGTAGATGGCGTTGAACCCCTGCTGGTCCTTCTGGAGCGTCTCGAAGAGCACGTTCCCGACGCGGTTGTTCGCGCTCGTCCAGATGTCGATGACGCGGTTGTACCGCTCGGTCTCGGTGATCCAGCCGCCCTCCCACTGCTCGCGCGCCTGCGTGACCTCGCGGTCGGCGGAGTCGATCAGCTCGTGCTTCGCATCGGGGATGACGATGTCGCTGAGGGAGAACGAGAGGCCGCCCTTCATCGCGCGCTCGAACCCGAGGTTCTTCATCTCGTCGAGGAAACGCGCGGCCGAGGGGAAGTCCGTCGTCTTGAACACGCGGCCGATGATGCCGCGGAGGTTCTTCTTCGTGAGGACCTCGTTGATGTACCCCGACGCCGCAGGGACGATCTCGTTGAAGAGCACCTTCCCGACGGTCGTCTCGACGGTCTCGCCGACCTCGTGCTTCCCGTCGGAGGTGGGCCGCTCCAGGCGGAGGCGGATCTTCGCGTGGAGGTCGACGATGCCCTGGTCGTAGGCCTGCCGCACCTCGTTGATCGAGGCGAACGCCTTCCCCTCGCCCTTCGCGCCGTCGCGGCTCTTCGTCATGTAGTACATCCCGAGCACCATGTCCTGGCTCGGCACGGCGATGGGGCCGCCGTGCGCCGGGCTCATGATGTTGTGGGAGGACAGCATGAGGATCTGCGCCTCCAGGATGGCGTCCTGCGAGAGCGGGACGTGCACGGCCATCTGGTCCCCGTCGAAGTCGGCGTTGAACGCCGTCGTGACGAGCGGGTGCAGCCGGATCGCCTTCCCCTCGATGAGCACGGGCTGGAACGCCTGGATCCCCAGGCGGTGCAGCGTCGGCGCGCGGTTGAGCATCACCGGGTGCCCGGCGATCACCTTCTCGAGGATGTCGAAGACGTC
>DASPKS010000211.1:0-2641 GCA_035628035.1 Rubricoccaceae bacterium | reverse complement strand
CGTCGCGGCGGCAGGCGCGCGGATGCTCCGCGGCGGCGCCTTGTCGCGGTAGCCGACCCCGTGGCTGGGGTCGACGAGGATCGGGAGGTGGCTCCGCTGCTTGACGACGGGCACGGCCGCGAGGTCGAGCGTGTTGCGCGTGGCCGTCTCGAACGTGCGGATCCCCCGCTCGCACAGGATCACGCGGGGGTTCCCCTCGGCCAGCACGTACTCCGCGCTCATCAGCCACTCCTCGATGGTGGCGGCCATCCCCCGCTTGAGCAGGACCGGCAGCCCCGTGCGGCCGGCCTCCTGGAGGAGCGGGAAGTTCTGCATGTTCCGCGCGCCGATCTGGAGGACGTGCGCGTACCGCGCCACCACCGCGAGCTGGTTCGGGCGCATCACCTCCGTGACCACCTTGAGCCCGTGCCGGTCGGCGGCGGCCCGCATCATCCGGAGGCCGTCCTCACCGAGCCCCTGGAAGGCGTAGGGCGACGTGCGCGGCTTGAAGGCGCCGCCGCGGAGCATCCGCGCGCCTGCCGCCGCGACGGCCTCGGCCGCCGCCTCGATCTGGTCCTCGCCCTCGATGGCACACGGCCCGGCGATGACGACGACCTCGGGCCCGCCGACGGGCACCCCGTCTACGTCCACGATGGTGTCGGCCGGGTGCCAGGTGCGGCTGGCGAACTTGTACGGGCTCGTCACGCGGACGACGTCCTTCACGCCGTCGAGCACGCGGACGTGGCGGGCGTCGAAGTCGGGCGCACCGCCGACGGCGGAGAGCACCACCTGCTCGGCCCCGTTGGCCCGGTGGACGTCGAACCCGTACCCCTCCACCCGCGCGAGCACGGCCGCCACGCGGGCCTCGGAGGCCCCCGGCTCCAGCACGATGATGAGGTCCGTCAACGCGGCGCAGGTCGGGTTCCAGGCGAAGATACGCGGGCTGCCCCTGCCGGTTGCCCCGTTTTCACTTTTCGCTGAAACCCAAAGCGGCAGGCTCAGCGGTAGCGCTCCAGTGTGAACCGCTCCCCGAGGTACCGGCGACGAACTTCCTCGTTCTCGGCGAGCTCCTCGGCCGTGCCGTGCATGAAGATGTGGCCGTCGTAGAGCAAGTAGGCCCGGTCGGTGATGGCGAGCGTCTCGTGGACGTTGTGGTCGGTCACGAGGACGCCGATCCCGCGCTCGCGGAGGCCCGCCACGATGTGCATGATGTCCTCGACGGCGATGGGGTCGATCCCGGCGAAGGGCTCGTCGAGGAGGATGAACTGGGGGTCGGTGGCGAGGGCGCGGGCGATCTCGGTGCGACGACGCTCGCCGCCCGAGAGGGTGTATCCCTTCGAGCGGCGCACCCTGTCGAGCCCGAACTCCGCGATGAGCCGGTCCACCCGGGCCTCTCGCTCGCCCTTCGCGAGCCTCTGGAAATCGAGCACGGCGCGGAGGTTGTCCTCGACGGAGAGGTTGCCGAAGACCGACGCCTCCTGCGCGAGGTACCCGATGCCGAGCCGGGCGCGGCGGTACATGGGCAGCCGCGTGATCCGTTTTCCTCCGAGGAAGATGTCGCCCGCGTCGGGCCGAACCATCCCGACGATCATGTAGAACGTCGTCGTCTTCCCGGCGCCGTTGGGGCCGAGCAGCCCGACGCACGTCCCCGGCTCGACGTGGAGCGAGACGCCGTCCACCACGCGGCGGCGGCGATAGCGCTTGACGAGGCCTTCGGCGCGGAGGCTGAGCGCGCCAGCGGGGGGAGCGGTTAACGGCGATTCCACGCGGGCAAGCTACCGTGGCGGCGGTGCGGGCTCAATGGACGCCGCCTCCGTGCCGGGTGGCGGCACGGCGCGCACGAGCGGGGGCTGCGCGGCGAGCCACTGCGCGGGGCGGCTCTCCGGCGGAAGGAGCACGGCGCGCTGGGGGCGCCGCTCGGGCGTGAAGGTGTACCCGTCGAGGCGGAGGGGCGTAGGGACAATCTGCGCCCCGTAGGTGGTGCCCTCGATGCCCCCGTAGCCGCGCACCTCGCGGACCTCCCCGCCCTCGAACGTGAAGACGAGGCTGTCGGCGGAGACGCGGTCGGCCCCGTCGAGGAGGCCGTCGGCCGTGGCGCGGAAGTGGATGGCCTCGGCGGTGGGCCAGACGGAGAGCCGGCGGAGGTCGTCGGCGGCGAACACGCCGACCATGCGGCGGCCCCGGAGCTGGTTCACGCGCCCGAGCACGGTGTCGAGCTGCGCCGTGAACGCCCGGCCTACCACCTCGATGCCCTCCACCGCTTCCCCCCTCGCCGCGACCACGAGCGTGTCGCCCGTCACCTGCGCCTCATCGAACCAGGTGGAGGGGCCTCCGAAGAGGCGGAGCGTATCGGCCGGGGCTTCGCCACGCCCTTCGGGGGCGCCGATCCGCGTGAAGGCGGCGGAGTCGCCGGCGGCGGCGAATCGGGGATGGACCACGCGCACGCTGTCCCGCGCGTGGAGGCGGAGCGCACCCCGGTCGTCTTCCCGCTCGGGCCGCCGCGCCTCGAACGACGTTGCTCGGACGAGGAGGGTGTCCACCGTGCCCGTCGAGTCGGCGGTGAGGACGACGGCGAGGGGCTCGCCGCCCTCGGCCGTGCTCACGCGGTTCGGGTCGTCGTGGTGGATGCGGTCGGCGAAGAGCAGCGTGAGGCGGGACGAGT
>DASPKS010000210.1:0-7325 GCA_035628035.1 Rubricoccaceae bacterium | reverse complement strand
CTGTGGAGTGAGAGCGGGTGCCCCTCTCGCGCCTGCCATGCTGCGCCCTGCCCTTCTTCTCTTAGCGCTGACCATCGTTGCATCGAGCGCTTCCGCCCAGCCCGCCGTCACGAAGTACTGGGTGTTCTTCCACGACAAGGCGATGGATGCCGCCGGTCGGTCCGCCGTCGCCGTCTCGGAGCGGGCCGAAGCGCGGCGCGCCCTGCGGGGGCGCCCCGTCCCCGCCCACCTCGACGTGCCGGTGGCGCCGCGCTACGTCCGCGCCCTGGAGGATGCCGGGGCGCGCGTCGTCGTCGAGAGCCGGTGGCTCAACGCGGTGAGCGCCGAGATCGCCCCGGCCGACCTCCCGCGCGTGGCAGCGCTCCCGTTCGTCCGCGAGGTGCGGCGCGTGGCCTCGCTGGCGCCGATGCACGAGGGGATCCCGCTGCCGCTCGCGTCCGAGGGGGGGCCCGACCCCGGCCCGTCGGGCTTCCAGCTCGCCTTCGTTGCGGCCGACCGGGGGCTCGACCGCGGCTACAACGGCACCGGCGTCCGCCTCGGCTTCCTCGACACCCTCTTCGACTTCTTCCACCCCGCCCTCGTCCACATCCCCAACAGCGGGCGGCTCATCGCCGTCACCGACTTCACGGGGCAGACGCAGGAGAACTACCACGGCCTCGCGACGACCTCCATCGCGATGGGGTTCGACGAGGGCGACCTCATCGGGCCGGCCTACGGCATCGAGGCCCTCGCCGCCACCACCGAGTACGCCCCCACCGAGACCCACCAGGAGGAGGACTTCTTCGTGGCGGGGATGGAGTGGATGGAGGCCAACGGCGCCGACGTCGTGAACGTCTCGCTCAGCTACACCCTCTTCGACCCCGGCGAGGGGGACTACACCTACGAGATGCTCGACGGCGACACGACGCCGTTCACGCGGGCCGTAGACTGGGCCGCCGCCCTCGGCGTGGCCGTCGTCGTCGCGATGGGGAACTACGGCGACGACCCCTGGCGCTACCTCGGCGCCCCCGCCGACGCCGACTCCGCCATCGCCGTCGCCGCCGCCAGGCCCGACTCCTCCCGCGCCTCCTTCTCGTCGGTCGGCCCTACCGCCGATGGCCGCATCAAGCCCGACGTGGCCGCCCTCGGCGCGGGCGTCTACCTTGCCGTCCCCGACGGCGGCTACACGCACAGCAGCGGGACCTCCGCCGCCGCCCCGATGATCGCGGGGATCGTGTGCCAGCTCCTCCAGGCCGACCCCACGCTCAACCCCATCCAGGTGCGCGACCTCCTCCGTGCGACGGCGAGCCAGTCGGCCACGCCTGACACCCTCCTCGGGTGGGGCATCGCCAACGCCGACGCGGCCCTAGCCGTGACCCTCGGCCCGCCCCCGGAGCCCCCTGGCGCGCTCAGCCTGTCCCTCTTCCCGTCCGTCGCCGAGGCCGGCCATCGCGTGACCCTCCGGCTTGAGACGTCGCGCGCAGGCGCCTACTCGGTCGAGGTGTTCGACGCGCTGGGGCGGCGGGTGCTGACGCCGTTCAGCGGAACGCTCGGCATGGGGCGGCAGGCCCTCCCACTGAACCTCCCGGCGCTGCCGTCCGGGCCGTATTTCGTCCGCCTCACGGGGCCGGACGGGACTGCGGCTGCGCGACTGGCCGTCATCCGTTGAGGCCGAGGGGGCGCATGCGCAACCGCACGGCTCGCCCGTTACGACCGCGCCCTGCCTGATCGCTGCGCCCCCTGGTGGATCTCACGCTCGCCTATCCCCCGCTCCTCCTCGTGCTCGCCGCGGCCGGCGCCGCCGCGCTGACGTGGTGGACCTACGGGCGCTCCCGCCCGCGTGTGCACGGGCCCCTTCGCGGGCTGCTCGTCGGGCTCCGGTTCGCCGCGCTCTTCGTCGTGCTCCTCCTGCTGTTCGAGCCCATCTACCGGCGTGTCATCGGCCGGGAGGAGGCCCCTTTGCTCGCCGTCCTCGTGGACGTGAGCCAGAGCCTCTCGGCCGACCCCGATGCGGGCGGCCCCGCCCCTGCCGACCGCCTCCGCCGCGCCCTCGCCACGCTCCCCCGCGACGCGCGCGTCCGCTACTACACCTTCGACGCCAACGTGCGGCCCACCCCGGCCGACTCCCTGGTGGGCCTCCGCTTCTCCGGCCCGCGCACCGACATCGCCCGCGCCCTCGCCCGCGTCGAGCACGATTTCGAGGGGCGCAACCTGCGCGGCGTGCTGCTGCTCTCGGACGGGCGCTATACGGCCGGGCGCAACCCGCTCTACCTCGCCGAGCGGTTCCGCGTCCCCGTCTACACCGCCGTGGTGGGCGACAGCGTGTCTCGGCGCGACGTGCGCGTGAGCCGCGTCGTCACGAACGAAGTGGCCTACCTCGGGAGTACGCTCCCCGTGCGCGTGGGCGTGCGCGCCACCGGCTTCCGCGAGCAGCGCACGACGGTGACGGTGAGCGATGGCGGGCGCGTGCTGGCCTCGCAGTCCTTCATGCTCCCGGCCGACGGCGTGGAGGCCGTTGTGGACCTCGACGTGGTGATGCCTGTGCCGGGCCTCCGCCGCCTCACCGCCGCCCTCTCGCGAATGGGCGGCGAGGCGACCTACCGCAACAACGCCGAGACCGTCGCCGTGCGCGTGCTCGACACGCGTCGGCGCGTGCTCCTCCTCGGCGCCGCGCCCGGCCCCGACCTCGCCGCCCTCCGCGAGCATCTCGAAGCGGACCGGCGCTTGGAGGTCGTCCCCTTCACGCAGCGCGCACCAGGATCATTCTACGAGGGGCCGCTCCCGCCCGCGCTCTCTTCCTTTGACCTCGCCGTCCTCGCCGGCTGGCCTGGCCGCGCGGCCGACGCAGCAACCGTCGCCCGCGTGGCGGAGGCCGCGCAGAACGGGCTCCCCCTCCTCTTCGTCCTCACGCGGCAGACCGACCTCGCCGCGCTTGCTCGTTCTTTCGGCGCCGTGCTGCCGGCGGTGCCCGAGGTCGTCCGCCCTGGCTTTGCTGAGGCCGGGTTCGTCGTCGCCCCGGCTGGCTCTACGCATCCGGTGTTGACCGTCCCGAATGCCCCGCGCGAGGCGCTCGGCAGCCTCCCGCCCGTCGAGGTCTCGGAAACACGGTGGCGCGTGGCGCCCGACGCGCGCGTGCTGGCGACCGTCCGGCGCGGCGGCGTCCCGCTCGACGACCCCCTCCTCGCCGTCCGCACGCGCGGCGGGCTCCGATCGGCCGCCCTCCTCGGCGCGGGCACGTGGCGCTGGCGCACGCTCCCACAGGACCTCGGTGCCGTCGCCGGTTTCTACGGCGGGCTCGTCGACAACCTCCTCCGGTGGACGACGGCGCAGGAGGACCGCCGCCGCGTGCGCGTCCGCCCCACACGCGCGCTCTTCGGCGAAGGCGAGGCCGTCACGTTCGTCGGGCAGGTGTACGACGAGAGCCTGAACCCCATTGAGGACGCCGAGGTGCGCCTCGTGATCACCGCGCCGAACGGGGCGCAGACGCCCCTCGCGCTGCAGCCGGCGGGCAACGGCCGCTATACCCTCAACGCGGGCGTGCGCCCGTCCGGGAGCTACGCGTTTACCGCCGTGGCCGAGCGGGGGGGCCAACGCCTCGGCGACGACCAGGGCGCCTTCGCCGTCGGCGCGGTGGCCGTGGAGTTCCGCGAGCCCGGCGCCGACGTGGCGCTCATGCGGCAGCTCGCCCTCCGCTCCGGCGGCCGCGTCGTCCCGCTCGACGAGGTGGGCCAGCTCCGCGACGAACTCGCGGAAGAAGGGCGCTTCCGCCCGCGCGTGGTCGAGACCGAGCGCGAGACGCCGCTCCTCCAGCTCCCGGCCCTCCTCGCCCTCGCCGTCGCGCTGCTCTCCATGGAGTGGGTGCTCCGCAAGCGCGCAGGGATGATATAGCCGCTACTCGATCCGGCGGAGCACCCGGTCCCAGCGCGGGCGGGCCGAGCGGTCGTCCCACGAGAAGTAGACGAGGACCGCCTTCCCGACGAGGTGGCTCTCCGGGACGAACCCCCACGAGCGGCTGTCGGCCGAGTCGTCGCGGTTGTCGCCCATCACGAAGTAGTAGTCCTGCGCGAAGGTGTAGCGGTCGGCCGGCGTGCCGTCGAGGACGAACCCGCCGACGGTCCGCTCGGCGCGCACCCCCTCGAACCGCGTGAGCACGTCCCGGTAGGTGAGCCACGTCATATCGTCGAGGCGAACGGTGACGCCGCGACCGGGGACGACGAGCGGGCCGAAGTCGTCGAGCGTCCAGGGGCGGCCGGGGGGGAACGGGGCGCGGCCCTCGTCGGGCGTGCGGACGAGCGGGATGACGGCGCGCACGCCCGGCCACCGGCGGAGGCGCCCGATCTCGGCGTCGGTCCCTTCGGTGAGCCGCACGGGGCCGCCAACGCGGTCGAAGCGCGGCCCCACGCCCCAGGCGGCGAGCGTCTCCGGAGGCGGCATCGCCGCGCCGTTTTCGATCTCCACCCGCCAGAGCTGGCGGCGCAGCGGCGGGTCAGGCACGCGCTCGCCGTTCACGGAGACCACCTTGGTGCGGACCTCGACGGTGTCGCCAGGGAGCCCGATCACGCGCTTGATGTAGGTCTCCCGCCGGTCCACCGGCCCCTCCTCGGGGGGGTAGTTGAACACGACGACGTCGCCGCGGCGGACGGCCGAGAACCCCGGCAGCCGCCGCGCCGGCATCTCCAGGCCCGGGTAATACCAGTCGCTGAACGGGAGGCCGAGGGTAAGGGGCAGGCGCGGGCCGTAGTGGAGCTTCGAGACGAAGAGGAAGTCGCCCGGCCGGAGCGTCTCCTCCATCGAGACGGACGGGATGCGGTACGCCTCCACGACGAACACGCGGAGGGCGAGCGCCACCAGCAGCGCGCCCGCGAGCACCCGCACCCATGCGCGCCACGGCCGCCCCGGGCGGGCGCCCTGTTCAGCCGGGGGCGCGTCGAGCTCGGAGGCGGCGGGCATCGGCGCGGGCGTCACCCCCTCTGATGGGCGCACGGCGCCTTCCGTGCCTGCGTCCCCCGGCCGTTTTTCCGTCACTTCGCCGGGTTGGACGCGCGATCCTGGTAAGCGATTTCCTCGTCGGTCGCGCGGAGCTCGCTGAGCTTGACGCGCCACAGCTGGGCGAAACGCGGGTCCACGTCAATCGTGATGACCACCCCGCCGTCCGGCTGTTCCTCCACGCGGTAGCTCCTGCAGCAGTCTTGGACCATCGGGTAGCCCTCTGCATTTTCTTCTTTCATCGCGGACCTCCTCGGCTTACTTGACGGTGCGGAAGAAGCGGTTCAGGCGGGGGATCGGCGGCAGGAACCGCTCGAACGAGAGGAACAGGAAGACGGCCTTCCCGACGAGATGATTCTCCGGGACGAACCCCCAGTAGCGCCCGTCCACCGAGTTGTCGCGGTTGTCGCCCATCACGAAGTAGTAGTCCTGCGCGAAGGTGTACGTGGTGGCCGGTCGGCCGTCGATGAGGAACGTGCTGTCGGACGTGGCCTGGGCCCGGTGCCCCTCGTGCCGCGTGATGACCTCGCGGTACATCGGCCACGTCGTGGCGTCGAGGCGGACGGTCCTCCCCGCGCCAGGGACGACAACGGGCCCGAACTGGTCGGCGTTGGAGGCGGCGCCGGGCGGGAACACAAGCCGCGAGACGACGGCGCCGTCGGGGAGCGCCTCCGGCGCCACGTTCGCCACGTCGGGCCGGGCCCGGAGCCGCTCGGCCGCCGACGCCGACGCCACGACGAGGTACTGCCGGGGGCTCGTGACAGCCCCCTCCGGCGTGCGCACGTCCTGCTGGAACACGGCCCCTACCTCCTCCAGCTCCAGCGAGGACGGGCGGGCGTCGCCCGTCGAGGTCACGCGCCACGTCTGCTTGATCGTCGGGCGGAGCGGTTGCGCGCGGCCATTGAGGTGGAGCACCTTGTCGAGCACGGCGAGGGTGTCGCCCGGCAGCCCGATGATCCGCTTGATGTAGGGGTCGCGCCGCTCGATGGGGACGGAGGCGGGGATGGGCCCCCGCACGATGTCGTCGGAGGCGGGGTAATTGAACACGACGACGTCGCCGCGGCGGACCTCCGAGAAGCCGGGCAGCCGCGTCTGCGGGAGCTGGAGGCCGGGGAGGTAGATCCCCGTAAGCGGGATGCCGAGCGTGTTCGGCGTGCGCGGGCCGTAGTGGAGCTTCGAGACGATGAGGAAGTCGCCCACGAGGAGGGTCTCCTCCATCGACTCCGACGGGATCCGGTACGGCTCGAAGAGGAACGCGCGGACGGTAACGAGCACGAGGATGGCGACGACCCAGAAGCGGACGGTCTCCTTCCACGTGGGCTTCTTACGCTCGGGCTTGCCGTCGGCGGGCTTGCCGAGAGCCGGGCGCGCAGCACGGGCGGGGGGGCGGCGGGAAGACAGCGTGGGCACGGGTCGGGAGCGGGGGTCAGAAGCTACGGCGGCGGCCCGCCAGGGATGCGGCTAGCGGTGGATGATCCACTTCTGGCCTTCTCGCCGCTGGCGGGCCCACCGGGGAGGACGCACCTCCGTCACGAAGTATTGCGTCCCGTCGAACCCGGTACGGTACCACTGCTCGCGCTCAGAGGACTGGTAGTAGTCAGCGAAGGGGGTGGCGCGGAGGCCATCGGCGAGGAGGCGGGCCGAGAGGTCGGCCTTGAGGGCGGGCATGAGCGCGGCCTGGTCCTCGTCGCCGGCGATGAGGAGCCCCCGCCCGAATGGCCCGTCGATGTCGAGGACGAGCACGGGGATGGTGTCGTTGGCTACGAGCCAGTACTCGAACTGGACGAACTCGCTCCCGGCGTACCCCTCCTGCTCGGCCGCGGCGGCGTTCCGCGTCGGCGCGCCGAAGAGGGTCCCGAGCCGGGCCCGCAGCACGGGCGTGGAGACGGAGTCCATCGGGGCCTGGGAGAAGGCGGCCTGCCAGAACACCTCGCGGTAGCGCTCGAGGAAGCCGCCCTGGTCGTCGGCCGGCGTGAGGTGCCACCGGATCGTGGTGAGGCGGGCCGCCTCCGCCAGGCTGTCGGCGCGGGCGCGGGCCACACTGTCGGCGTAGGCCGCGTGGCGGGCCGCGACGAGGGCCTCGTACCGGAGGAGATAGGGGTCGGTAGTGGCATGGGGAATGAACGGGCGCGGGGGGACGGCGTCGCCCAGGATCACCATCAGTTCGCCGAACCGCGCCTCCAGGCGCTGCCGGCGGAGGAGCTCCACCACGTCGGGCTGCGCCCGGACCGGCAGACAGAGGACAGCGGACAGAAGGCAGAGAACGGCGAGCGCCCGCATCACCCCTCCCCCATTGCGAGCACGGCAAGGAACGCCTCCTGTGGGACCTCCACGGTGCCCACCTGCTTCATCCGCTTCTT
>DASPKS010000209.1:0-2339 GCA_035628035.1 Rubricoccaceae bacterium | reverse complement strand
CCACCAGGGGTGGTTCACCGACGACCGGCGCCACATCCTCCTCGACGACGAGTTCGACCCGGCCAACCCCGGCACGCGGACGATCGTGATGAGCGTGGCGGACCTCGACGCCCCCACGTTCGACTTCAACTACTTCGGGCCGCTCCCGACGGCCGCACACAACCTCTACATCCGGGGGAACCACGCCTTCCTGAGCAACTACCGGGGGGGCCTCCGGGTGCTCGACATCTCGGGGATCGACGCCAACACCTTCACCGAGGTCGCCTTCTTCGACACGTACCCCGCCTCGAACACGTTCGGCTACGCGGGATCGTGGATGAACTACCCGTTCTTCGGCGGCGGCCTCGTGGTCGTGACGGACGGCGCGAACGGGCTCTTCCTCCTGCGCGTGCCCCAGCTCGTCACCGGCAATGAGCCGGAGGAGGTACCCGCCGAGACGTTCGCGCTCACGCTTACCGGCCCGAACCCGTTCGCCGGCACCAGCGCGCTCACGCTCTCCGTAGGGGAAGCGCAGGCCGTGCGCGCGGAGGTGTTCGACGCGCTGGGCCGCCGCGTGGCCGTCCTCCACGACGGGCCGCTCGCGGCGGGGGCGCACCGCCTCACCCTCGACGGGGCCGCGCTTCCGGCCGGCGTCTACGTCGTCCGCGTTACCGGCGAGACCGGCACCGCCACCCAGACCGTCTCCCTCACGCGCTGACCCCGATGAGGCTACCGCTCCTGCCTGCCGGGTGGGCGGTCGTCCTCGCCCTGGCCTGCGAGGTCGCCTCCGCGCAGCGGATCCCCTGCGTGGGCGGCACCGCGTCCGGCTACCCCTGCCGGGACGTGGACCTGATGGCGCGGCTCCCCCTGGGCACGTTCGTAGCCCCGGGCTATCCCGCCCCCACGCGCGCCAGCGAGGTCTGGGGGTGGACGGACCCGGACACCGGGCGCGAGTACGCGCTGTTCGGCATCACGACCGGCGTGGCCTTCGTGGACGTGACGGACCCGGAAGCCCCGGTGTACCTCGGCCTCCTCCCTGCGGCCGTCGCGGATCCCGTCGGGGGGCGGTGGCGGCTCGTGCGCGTGTACGGCACGTACGCCTTCACGGGGAGCGAGACGTCCGGGCATGGCGTGCAGGTGTTCGACCTCACGCGGCTGCGCGACGTCCCGAACCCGCCGGTCGTGTTCACCCACGACGCGCGCTATACCGGGGCGGGGGTCGGGCGGGTGCACACCCTCGTCGTCCTTGAAGAGACCGGGTACCTCTTCCTCGCGGGCTCGAACACGTGTGCGGGCGGCCTCCACATCGTGGACGTGCGCAGCCCCCTCACCCCCACGTTCGCCGGGTGCTTCTCGGCCGACGGGTACGTCCACGAGGCGCAGTGCCTCGTCTACGATGGGCCTGACGCCGACCACCAGGGCCGCGAGCTCTGCGTGGGCTACAACGAGGACCACATCGCCTTTATCGATGTGACCGACAAGGCGAACCCCGCGCTGATCTCGACGGCGACGTACCCGGACCCCGGCTACACCCACCAGGGGTGGTTCACCGAGGACCGGCGGCACCTCCTCGTCGACGACGAGGGCGACGAGCAGAACGGCTCCTTCGCCACGGCCCGGACGATCATCATGGACGTGGAGGACCTCGACAACCCGGAGTTCCTCGCGCAGCACCTCTCCGCGCTCCCCGTCGTCGACCACAACCAGTACGTCGTGGGGCGCTACACCTTCCAGAGCAACGACGAGGGCGGCCTTCGCATCCTCGACCTGAGCGAAGTGGCGAGCGGGACGCTGACGGAGGTGGCGTACTTCGATACGTACCCCGAGGGGCAGTCCCCGCTCTTCACGGGGCAGTGGATGAACTACCCGTTCTTCGCCAGCAAGAACGTGATCGCGAGCGACCGTACGAACGGTCTGTTCGTGCTCCGGCCTACCGCGCTCGCCGTGGAGGCCGAGCCCGGGGCGCCCGCCGAGGCATTCGCCCTGTCGGCGCCGTCGCCGAACCCGGCCTCCGGCGCGGCCGTGCTCACGCTCACGCTCGGGGAGGCCCAGCGCGTCCGCGCCGAGGCGTACGACGCGCTGGGCCGTCGAGTAGCGTCGCTCCACGACGGCCCCCTCGGTGCCGGCACGCACCGCCTCACGCTCGACGGGGAGGCGCTTGCCCCGGGCGTCTACGTCGTCCGCGTGACCACCGAGGAAGGCGCGACCCTCTCGCGGACGGTCTCGCTTCTTCGCTAGGCGTCCCCTCCTCCCGAGGTCGGCGGTGCAGGGTCTAGGGCCCCCTCCTTCTGCGCGCGGAGCCCCCGTCCTGTGAGGTCGAACGTCGGCCCGAGCGGGTCCGCCACGCGGAGGTAGCCCTC
>DASPKS010000208.1:0-11427 GCA_035628035.1 Rubricoccaceae bacterium | reverse complement strand
ACGCTGTCGGGTTCGTGTGCGCGCGCGGGGCCCGGCGCGAGCCCACCGGGTTCGTGTTCTTCCTCCGCCACGGCGAGGCGTACTACGCCGTGCAGGTGGAGACCACGCCCGACGACTTCGCCGACGCGCGAGAAGCGCTCTACGGGCTGGCGGCGGGCGTCCGCTTCGAGGGCTGAGCGAAAAACAGCGAGGGGCCGCCCGGACGGGCAGCCCCTCGAAGCGCCTGCGCAGCGCGGGTCCGCTCAGGCGGAATCAGTTCGAGCAGATCGAGCGGAGGATGCGGCGGCGCTCTTCGAGGCGGCCCTTCCAGTCTTCCTCCTCCACTTCGTCGTCTCCGAAGAAGTAGTCCCACCGGTCGACGGTGCCCTCGGCAAGGACGACCGGCGTGGTCATGTGGGCGACGCGCTTGAGGACGGGCTGGAGCCCCATCTGGTGGACGAACGTGATCTGGCAGTCGCCCGACTCCACGTGGCGGACGGAGAGCCAGTTGTCGCCACACACGTGGCAGGTGTAGAAGCGGGCCTCGTGGTCGTCGAGGAGCCCGAGCGCCTCCGTCTCCTCCGGCTCGATCTCGAGGGGGAGCATGCTGAAGGAGCCGCAGGCCTTGCACTGGAGGCGGTCCATCGGGAGTCGTCGTTTAATGGCTCGCTTGAACGGTGCGCCGGGGGTCGGGTTCTGCGTTCCCGCTCTCTTCACGCCCTTCGTCGCGCCGCCAAACCTCCCCCGCCGTGGCCGGTACAAGGGCCGCCGTCCGGCCCGCTTCGCATGCCGCGCCCCCGCTCCTCCGCTTCGGCCGTGAACGGCCGCGTCCGACCCCGCCGTGTGGACTGGCTGGGGACGGTCGATCCCTACCTCAGCGAGCTGCATGCGCCGCACCCGCTTCCGGCGGCCGGGGCTGCCCCGCCGGGGCGGTTCACCGTCGCCTCGTACAACGTGCACCGGTGGGCGGGCGTCCGCGGGGGGCGCGCCTTCGAGCCCGAGCGCGCCGAAACCGTCCTCGCCGAGCTGCAAGCCGACGTGATCGCGCTCCAGGAGGCCCTCCGCCCCTTCGACGGGGTAGACCCCCTCGCCGCCATCGCCGACCGCCTCGGCTACTACCTCGCCTTCGTGACGACACGGATCCACCGGCGCGGCGAGCTCGGCAACGCGCTCCTCGCCCGGTGGCCGCTGTCGGCCGCCTTCGCGATGAACCTCCCTTGCGGACGGCTGGAACGGCGCGCGGCACTGGCCGCCCAGTTCCGGGGCGCCCACGGGCCGTTCACCATCGCGGCCACCCACCTCGCCCTCGTGGACCGGACGCGGACCCGCCAGGTGACCTCGCTGCTGAGCCACGCCCACCTCCAGGAAGGGCCCGTCGTCCTCCTCGGCGACATGAACGCGTGGCGCGTTGACGGGGCTGCGCGCCACCTCGACGCCGCCTTCACCGCCCACGACAACGCGGCCTGGCCGGCCACCTACCCCTCGGTGCGCCCGGTCCTCGCGCTCGACCGGATCTACGCGCGCGGCGCGGCGGTAACCCGCCTCCGCGCCCACGACTCCGAGGCCGCACGTCGTGCTTCGGACCACCTTCCCGTCGTGGCCACCGTCGTGCTGGAGCGCGCGTGAGCGCGCGGGCGGGGCGATCTTCCGGCGCCCTCGCCCTCGCCCGTATGAAGCCCTCCGTCCTCCCGCTCGCCGCCCTCGTCGTCGCCTCTGCTGCGCTCCTCGTCGCGCTGTTCGCCGCGTTCGCGCCGGAGCGGACCCCCGTGCCCGCCCCCCAGGAGGAGGCTTCCGAACCGGAAAGCGAAGGCGCCTTGCTCGACCTCATGGCGCGGTTCCAGCGGTTCGCCGAGAAGCTCCACGCGTCGGCCGAGGCCCGGAACTGGCCGCTCGCCACGTTCTACGTCGAGGAGATCCTCGAGAACAGCGGGGCGCTTGCCGTGGGGGGGTTCGAGGACGAAGGCATCAACATCAGCGCGCTGGGGGCGGACTGGCTGCCGCCGGTGGCCGAGCAGCTGGAAGCCGCCGTTGCCGCGGAGGACCCCGAGGCGTTCGGGCAGGTCTACGGCGCTCTCGTCGCCACGTGCAACCGGTGCCACCAGGCGACGGGGCACCCCTACGTCCGCATCGTCATCCCCACGGCGACTCCCTACCCGTCGCAGGACTTCGCCCCACTGCCGGTCGCCGGCACGCCTGCCCCATGAGCACGCTGTAGGGCTCGACCCCTCCGTCGCGGTCTGGTCTTTGCAAAGAGGGGCATACCCGGCTCCAAGGCCGGTTCTCGTCACCCTTCCGTTACGACCCGTACCGCTGATGCGTCGTCTCGCCCTCCTCCTTCTCCTCGCGGCCCCTCTCCCGGCCCGCGCGCAGTTTATGGAGGCCGTCTCGGGCCTCTTCGAGTCCCTCAACTCCATCGCGTTCTACACCCAGGTGGGCGCCTTCACCAACAGCGAGGAGATCGAAGGCACCCTGGCCGACTTCGGCGTGAGCGGGATCGGCGCGGAGGCGCTCCTCGACCTCCCCGGCCTGGGCGAGACCGACTTCGAGCTCGGCCTGGGGACGAGCATCCTCCGCGGGTTCGAGGCCACCGAGCCGACGCTCGACCTCCGCGGCACGCTCCGCACGCTCCCCTCCATCGCCGTCTATGCCTCCGGGCTCGGCGTCCCCGATGACGCGGCGGTCTCGCCCTACCTCGGGGTCAACTTCGGCATCCTCGAGCTCTGGAACGCGCAGGGCTTCGACGCCGACGGGAACGTGTACGCCGTCGCAGGCGAGACGTACGAGCTGGGCGCCACGGCGGGGTTCTACCTCGAGAAGACGATGTTCCGCGGGCTTTACTTCGAGGCGAGCTACCGCGTGCGCGACTTCGAGAGCGTGACGTGGTCGGCCGAGCAGCTTCCCGAGGGCTGGCCGCGCGCCTTCGACGCGAGCGGGTGGAACGCCATCGTCGGCTGGCAATTCCGCATCGAGGACGAGGGGGAGGGCGGCGAGTGAGCGGCTAGCGCTGCGCCTCCTCCTGCGCTTCGCGCAGTTCTTCGAGGAGGCGGTCGGCGTCGTACACGCGGTCGAGCGAGTGGAGGATCGCGCGGGCGTCCACCATCACGTTGCGCCCGCGCGAGGGGAGGTACACGTAGTCGCGCACGAGCCCCTCGATGGTGCGGTCGAAGTTGAGCCCGACGAGCGTGAGGTCGCGCGTGACGACGGGCGAGCCGGAGTTGCCGCCGATGGTGTCGGAGGTGGAGGTGAAGTTGAGCGGCGTCGAGAGGTCGAGGTCTTCGCGGGCGTCGAGCCAGCGCTGGGGGAGCGTCCAGTCCTGCGGCGCGTTCGGGCCGGCGTTGGTGAAGCTGTAGTGGCGGTCGAAGAGGCCCGCGAGCGTGGTCATCGGGGGGGCGAGCGTCCCGTTGTACTCGTACCCCTGCACGACGCCGTCGGTAAACCGTAGCGAGAACGTCGCGTCGGGCGGGACCGCCACGCCGTAGGTCTCGTAGCGGAGGCGGCCGAGGCGGCGGAGGAGGTCCTGCTCGCGCGCGCTCAGCCCGGCGGCGGCGCTCTGGAACGCCGCGAGGTCGTCGGCGAAGGCGGCGCCGAGCTGGACGGCGGGGTCGTCGGCCGTGAGGGTGTTGGCCTCCATCGCGGCGGCGAGGCTGGCCGAGGTGGCGAGGGCGGACCCGGCGAGGAGCCGCTCGGCAACCGCCTCCGCGCTAGGTCCTTCGAGGATGGCCGGCAGCGGGCGTCCGATGGCGGCGTAGTAGGCGCGGAGGTCCTCCAGCTGTGCCGCGAGATAGCCCCGTGCCACGAGCGGCGGGAGGTCGTTCGTGGCGCGGAGGCGCGTGGTGGCCTCTTCGCTCCGGTTGTTGAGCCAGTCGCGGGCGGCGAGCCCCCGGAGGAGGAGCGGCGCGCCGAGGTTCCGGTTGGTGAGGGTGGCGAAGAGGCGATACTGGTCGGCCATCGCCCGCTTCGCGGCCTGGACGGCGGCGACTTCCTCGATGAGCGTCTGCGCCGCCGGGGCATCGGCGAGGAACTGCCGCTCGGCGGCGGCCCGGCGCGCGAGGATGTACGGGTCGCGGAGGCCCGTGAGCCGCCCGCGAAACGCCTTCTGGCTGTTCATCAGCCCGAAGAGCTGGCTCCGCACGGCATCGGGGTTCTCCGGGCCGGAGGCGAGGTACGCCTGCTGCGCGGCGATGCGGGTGTCGAGCATGCGGAGCGTCGTCGGCACCTGCACGTCGCGGAGGAACTCGAGCTGGGCCACCGTGAGGCCGCGGCTCGTCGAGCCGGGGTTGCCGACGACGAACACGAGGTCGCCCTCCTGCACCCCCGTCGGGCTCAGCGGGAAGTAGTGTGCGGTCTGGTATGGGCGGCCGTTCTCGTAGACGCGGTAGAACGCGAAGTCGAGCGCGTAGCGGGGGTAGGTGAAGTTGTCGTAGTCGCCGCCGAAGTACCCGAGCCGCTGCTCGGGCGCGAACACGAGGCGGAGGTCGGTGTGGCGGCGGAAGGTGTAGGCGGAGTAGCGCCCGCCGTGGTAGAGGCCCACGACCTCCACGACGAACCCGGCCCCCTCGCCGCCCCGCGCTGCGAGGAGCCGCTCCTGGATGGCCATCGCGGCCGCGCGCGAGGCCTGCTGCCGCTCAGCGTCGGTCTGGGCCGCCGCGAGGGCCGCCTCCATCTCGGCCGTCACGTCCTCGATGGCGACGAGCTGGTCCACGTAGAGCCCCTCGACGGGCCGCTCTTCTTCGGGCGTCCGCGCGTAGAAGCCAGCGTCGAGGAGCCCCTCCCCCTCCTGCGACACCTCGACCACGCTCCCCTGCGCGCAGTGGTGGTTCGTCGCGACGAGGCCATCGGGCGAGACGAACGACGCCGTGCAGCCGGGAAGGCGGAGCGTCGCCAGGCGCGCGCGCTCGAACCACGCGGCGTCGGGGCGGAAGCCGTACGTCTCCGCGAGGTACTCCACCGGGGGGTTCTCGAACGTCCACATCTTCCCGTTGTCGAGGCGGCCGGCCCGGACGGTGTCCGGGTCGAAGCTGGGGCCCTGGGCAAGCGCAGCGGCCGGGAGGAACGTGAGGACGAGCGCGAGGCGGAGGAGCAGCATGATGGAAGGGGCCGGAAGGGCGAGGAAGATAACCGTGTTGGAGAATTAGCACCCCGGCAGGGACCCTCCGGAGGAACGCAGCCCGCTTCACCCGAAGCGAAGCGGACCTGGGTCAGCATGAGGAAGCGGGCTCAGTCGTCGCCGCCGCGACCGCGGCCACTCCCGCTGTCGTCGCCGCCCCGGTCATCGCGCCCGCTGGAGCCGTTGTCGCCTCGGCCCTGGTCGTCGGTGCCATCGTCGCCGCCGCTGTGGCGGCTGTCATCCCCGCTACGGCTCCCGTTATCGCCCGAGCCGCGGTCCGACGTCCCGTCATCGTCACCGGAGCGTCGGCTGTCGTCGCCGCTGTTCGTCCCGTTGTCGCCGGAGCCCTGGTCGGCCGTCCCATCGTCGTCGGTACGGGCGGCGTCATCGTCCACGCCGCCGGGATTGTCGTCGCCGAGGTCGTCGAGCTCGGTGCCCGTAGCGGCCGAGTCGAGGACGGCGTCCTCGTCGACGTTCACGTCGGTATCGCTCTGGCAGCCCGTGAGGGCGAGCGGGCCTGCGAGGAGCGCGAGCAGGACAGCGCGGGTGAGAAAGGAGGTACGCATGAGAAGGGGGGTAACCGGGAAAGGAAGCGCCCGAAAGCGCCAGGCTCTTCCGACGCACCTCGGGGCTATGGGTTCTCCCCCGCGTTCGAGGCCAAAGCTAGGGGGCCGGCCCCGTGATGGAGCCGGCCCCCTGTGGCTGAAGGCGCGGGCGATCAGTGGCCGTCGCCGTCGCCCGCCGCGCCGGCGGCATCGTCGACGGCGTCGGCGGCGTCCTGGACGGCCTCGCCGGCCGCGTTCGCCGCGTCCTCGACGGCCTCGCCGGCCCGGTCGAGGGCAGCGCCGGCGGAGTCGAGCGCCGCGTCGGCGGCGCTATCGCCCTCCACCGCGCCGTCGCCGTCCATGGTCTCGTCCACCGTGGAGGTATCGTCGACGGCGCCTTCGCCGCCGTCGGCGTCGTCGCCGGCGCAGCCGGCGAGGGCGAGGGGCCCGGCCACGAGCGCGATGAGGAGCGCCCGCATAAAGAGAGAGGTACGCATGGGTGAGTGTGGTTGGGTGATGAAGCGCGCCCCGGAGCGGAGCGCCGGCCTCATACGGTCCCCTCTTCCCGGTTGGTTTCCGACGCCCCAAAATGGGCACAGGCAGCCGTTCGGGCGTCACGGAGGCGCCCCCGGGGGGTAGTGCGCGAAAGGAGCGAGGCCGGCCCCCGAAGGAGCCGGCCTCGTGTGGATCAAGGGCTAGACCAGGGCTTACTGCCCGGGAGGGCCACCGCCCGTCCCGCCAGTTCCGGTGCCGGTACCCGTGCCGCCCGTCCCAGTGCCACCGGTGCCCATGGTGTCCATCGTCCCGGTGCCGCCGGTGCCCGTGCCAGTGCCGCCCATGGTGCCGGTCCCATCCATCGTCCCGGAGCCGCCGGTGGTGCCGCCCATCGGGTCGGTCATGCTGGTGGTGTCAATCGTCGTCCCGGTGCCGGACATGCCGGGGTCCATCGTCTCGGACCCGGTCGCGGCGTCGTCCACGTCGGTGTCGGAGTCGGACTGGCAGCCGGTGAGGGGGAGCGGGCCCGCGAGGAGCGCGACCAGGAGGGCCCGCGAAAAGAGAGGGGTTGCCATAAGAAAAGGGGTGAGAGGTGAGGGCCAGAGGAGCGGGCTCCCTCCCACGACCGCCTCCTAGGGGGGTTTCCCCCCCGTCCCACCTTCCGCCCTTTCCGCCCTACCCCGTCAGCCAATCCCTCCCTCAGAGCCCTTGCAAGAGCGCGTAGAGCGCCACGAGGCCGATGGCGAGGAGCACGCCGCCCATGAGCAGGCCGAACATGGCAATGTCGGCGCGGGAGGTGATCCCGTCCTCGCGGAGGTACCACGGGATGAGGTCGGGGTCGGTCGAGCCCGTTGCGGGCGGGGCGGCGGGGCGAGGGGTCTGCTCCGTGTCGGCCATGGCAGCAGGGGGTTGGAGAGGGGCCGGAAGCTACGGCAGGACGGCTCAGCCCCCGTTCCGGCGGCGGAGGTCCTCGATGTAGAGGCGGAGCGAGGTGACGGCCTCGTCGGAGAGCTGGGGGAAGGCGGGCATGGCGCCCTGCCCGTGCCGGATCACCTCCTCGATGTCCTCGTCCGTCTCCCAGAGGGGGTCGAGGTAGATCGTCCCGCCCGCCCCCTTCTCGCCGTGGCACCGCTCGCAGTGCTGCACGTAGAGCTGCGCGCCGTACGCGACCGTGACGGGCTCCGGCTCGGGGTCCCCGAGCCCCTCCGGACCCGGGAACGGGTCGAGGAGGTCGCACCCCGCGAGGGTCAGCGCGAGAACCCCGAAGGGCAACGCGGAGCGAAGGAGCGCGGCGCGGCTCATACGGCCTCCACCTCGATCCGCGCGACGGCGTTGATCCCGTCCGAGATGTCGCCGTCGGCCTCGGGCTGGACGTTCCCCGCGGCGTCGGTGGCGCGAAGGCGGAGCGTGTGGGCGCCGGGCGCGAGCTGGACGTCGGTGCGCCACTTCACCCACACCGCGCGGAAGGGGAACGGGCGTCCCTCCTGCACCTGCCGCGCCTCGGTGACGAGGGGCTCGGCCGCGGCGATCTCCTCGAAGGGGATGACCTCGACCGGCGTGAACGGCCCGTCGTCCACCGAGAGTTCGACGGCCGTGACGGGCGCAAACCCGCTCACGGCGAACCCGGCCGCGTGGACGAGCCCGGCGCGGACGCGCGCCCGCCCGATGGGCCGGGTCATCCGGCTCGTCACGCGCATCACGCCGTCGTCGACGAAGCCGGCGTCCTGGTACGTCCCGTAGGCGAAGTCCGACGTCGTCGCCTCCACGCGAACGAGCCACTTCACGTTCTTGTACCCGAACGCCTCTTCGAGGAGGAGCCGCACCGGGCCGCCGTTCTTCTGCGGGAGCGGCTCCCCGTTCATCTCGTAGACGAGGAGGGGCTCGGTGAGGTCGGGCGTCTCCCACACCCGCGCGGCGGTGATGTTGTTGGTGAAGCCGTCGGCGCCGAGGAGGCGGAGGCGGCGCGTGGCGGTGCGGTCCACGCCCGCGCGCTCGAGGAAGATGCGGAGCGGGATGCCCGTCCAGACGGCCGTGCCGATGAGGCCCTGCACTTCGTTCGAGTCGAGCACGCACCGCATCGTCTTGAGGATCGTGACGGCGTTGCCCGCGTCGGCCTCCGCCTGGAGGTCGGCGAAGCGGATGGTGAGCGTCTGCGGCACGAGGCCTTCGATGTTCATCGCCCACTGCTCCCGCGTGATCTCCGGCTGCGCCCAGTTGGGGATGGCGATCTCGGCACCGTTCCGCACGAAGAACGTGTCGTTGGGCGTGAGGAACGGGACCTCGGCGCCCTGCACGATGGGCTCAACCTCGGTCGAGTCGCACGCGGAGGCGAGGGGCCAGAGCGCGACGGCGAGCGCGGAGGCGGCACCCTGCCAGAGGAACTGCCGGCGGCTGATGCCCCCGGCGACGACCTCCTCCCCTTCCGTGAACGTGACGGGCTTCGGGCTCATAGGTTGACGGAGGCTTCCACGCCGAGGAAGAGGTCGATGGAGCGGACGGTGTTCTGGCCGTAGGGGGTGGCGAACGCCTGCACCCCCACCCCGATCCCGTACGGCCCGTAGATCGTGACGCCGCCGCCGACCTTGACCGCGCGCTGGTGCGTCGGGATGGGGTTGGCTACGGTGAAGGCGGTCGTGGGTGCCTCGACGCTCCACACCGCGCGTCCGAGCGCCTGCACGAGCACGCGCGGCATCGGGCCGTCGACATCGAGGGTGTAGCCGGCTTCCGCGCTCGCGGTGAACTCGTCGCCATAGTCGGGGCGGCGGTCGGCGAAGCAATCGAGGTCCACGCCTTCCTGGCACGCGACGGCCTCGGAGAACCGGTAGACGCTGGTGCGCTTGCGGAAGCCCGCGCTCGCCTGCGCGTAGGCGGGGAGCGGGTAGAAGCTGCGGCCGTAAGCGAGGGCGACCTCGTAGTCCACCTGCCCGGCGCCGACGCTCGGCGTGCGGTTGCGCGTGTAGCCCGTCGGGACGGTGACGGCGGCGGAGGCCGAGAGCGCGTTGGGCCCGTTCTCCCAGCCGAGCCAGCGGCGGAGGCCGACGCGCGCGCCGAGCACGGCCGAGCCGACGCCGTAGGTGCGGTAGCGGAAGGCGGGGTCGCGGACGAACACGCGGCGGAGCGGGAGCGCGCCGATGAGGGTGACGTGGCGCGTGAGGCCGCCCTCGGCGTAGAGGTAGAGGCTGCGGTCGAAGTAGGCGTCGTCGTCCACGCCGTCGGCGAAGGGGCGGGCGCGGCCGTCGAAGGTGAACTGCTCGGCCGCCGTCGCCGCGCCGTAGGCCAGCTTGACGTAGACGCGCCCCGCCTCCTGCGGCCACGCCTGGGCCCGAGCCCCAGTGGCTCCCGCGACGACGAGGACACCGATAAGCAAGCTCGTGCGCATGGCCGAGTTTAGAGCCTGCGGGGCAACATGTGGGCTACCGCGCCCGGTTCACCGTCCAGTCGTAGTGGAAGGCGACGTTCGGGTCGTCAGCGACGGCGGCGCGGAGCTGGGCGGCCGTCTTCCCCGCGAGCAGCGTGCGGAGGGCAGCCGCGTCCGACCGATCAGCCGGCATCATCGCGAGGAAGAAGTCGCCGAGGGGCTGGCCGCCTGTCTCGAAGTCGGCGCCAAACCAGTCGAGGAGACTGGAGAGGCGCAGCTCGCGCCCTTCCCTCCCGGCGAAGCGCTCGCCAGCGACGAACTCGCGGAGCGCCGCGTCGAGCTCTTCGTCTACGTTCTCGGCGGTGAAGGCGCGGCGGCGGAGGGGCGGGCACGAGACGGCCGCGCAGTTGAGCCCGACGTGGAGGCGGGGGTCGAGCCGGCCCGGCCGCCACGCGCGGAGCGCCTCCGGGAGGGGTGCCCCGTCCACCTCGTCCTGCCGCCGGAGGACCCCATTCTCCAGCTGGTTCAGCGTGAGGTCATGCCGGGCTACGCGTACGGGCGTCTTGAAGAAGGCGTCGAAGCGGTTGTCGCGCTCCAGGTGCGTCACGGCGGGCGCGTCGAGGAGGTGCTTGAGCATGCGCACGTTGTACGCGTTGAGGAAGAACGCCAGCTTCTCGGCGTCGGTCGTCAGCCGCGCGGGGTCCATCGTCTCGACGGCCATGAGGACGCTGTCGAACGCCGGGCGGTACGTCGTCGCCAGCACGTCGTAGCGGACGAGCCCGTCGGGCGTGACGACGGCTTCGAGCACCCGCGTGAGGGTGGCCTCGTAGCTGTCCTCGCGGGTGGGCGGCGCAGCAGGCGCCGGCTCCGGCGCCGACGAGCACGCCGCGAGCGTCAGGGCACAGAGGAGGGGCAGGGGCGCCATGGCGGGAATTGCTCAGTGTGCAAGGAGGGACCGGCCCAAAAACGAGCGAGGCGCCGTCCGGGGGCGGCGCCTCGCAGCAGGGTCAGTGGCCGTCGTGGGACCCGGCCGCCCCGGGCGGCAGCGAGGTGTCGGCCGTGTCCGCGCCTGGGACGCGGACGGTCCCGCTCAGAACGAGCGACTTCGTCGGGCGGACCTCGTCGTCGGTCATCAGCGTGACTCCGATGTCGAAGGTGCCCGCGCTGTCCTTCCGGATGTCGGCCGCGTTGAAGGCCACCGTGACCTCGGCGACCTGGCCCGCGAAGATGGGCCGGTCCGGGATCGTCACCGTCACGGCCGGGTCGTAGGCCCGCGCCTCGCGGATGCGGATGGGCCGCGCCGCGCTGTTCTGGACGCGGAAGGTGTGCGTGACCACCGCGTCGGGCGTGAGGGTCCCGAACGTGCGGGCGTCGACATCGAAGAGGAGGTTGCCCTGGGGCACGCCCTGTGCCACCGAGGCAGGGACCACGTCGCCGACGATGTAGAGGGTGACGTTGTCGGGCTCGGCGCCCTCGGCGCGGACGTAGACCGACTTCTCGAACGGCCCCGGCCGTCCCTGCGAGTTGTACTCGACCACGATCTCGCCGCGGCCTCCGGGCGGGACGGGCTCGGTCGAGTACGCGGGCGTCGTGCACCCGCACGCGGGCCGCACCTCGGTGAGGCGGACGGGCACGTCGCCGCCGTTGGTGAAGGTGAAGGTGTACGTCGGGGTACGGCCCTCAGCGATCGAGCCGAAGTCGTGCGTGAGCGTCTCGAAGTTGAGGCGCCCCTGCGCGCGGGCCTCGCCGGCGGCGAGCGCGATGAGGAGCAGGAGGAATCCTGGGGTGCGAATCATGGCAGCGGCAGGTCGAGGCATACGTCGCAATGCGGGACCGGGAAGGTACGATATTCCTACCCCCTCCGAGCCTCCGCTACGACCGATGGAGACGCTCCCCCGGTGCCCGGCGTGTGGATCCCCCTCCTCCGAGCCCTTCCTCCGGCC
>DASPKS010000207.1:0-21546 GCA_035628035.1 Rubricoccaceae bacterium | reverse complement strand
GAGGACGAGCGGACAGCCTTCGGTGCGGCCCTCGTGGTGGGTGCCGAATACCGCTTCGCCCCCGGCCTCACGCTCGGCGCCACGCACGCGTTTGGGCTGTCTGTGGAGCGCGGAGAGGAGCGACGGCGCCACGTCGATGAGATCCCGGGCAATCCACCGCGAGACGTGGAGACGCTCCAGGAGTTCTCCGCCTTCCGTGTCGGCACCAACACCACGACCCTCTTCCTCTCCGTCTACTTCTGACCGCCCCTCTCCATCCGCCGCGTACATGGCCTCACGTCTCGCCCTCCTCGCCGCCGCGCTCACCCTCGCCGCCTGCGGCTCCTCCCGCCGCGTCTACGATGTCACCCAGGTGGACCAGCCGCCAGAGGTTACCGGCGACTCCCTCGCCACCGAGCGCGCGGCCGCCCGCCTCACCTACGTCGAGGCCGACGACGAGGGCGCCCGCCCGGACGTGGCGCCTGACCGCCAGGTCGACCTCCTCCACACCGCGCTCGATGTCCGCCTCGCGATCCCCGAGCGGGCGGTCTACGGGACGGCCACGCACCGGCTCACCTCGCTCACCAACGAGCTCAAGGGGTTCACCCTCCACGCCGTCGGGATGGAGATCGCGCGCGTCACCGGGGCAGGGGGGCGCACGCTGGAGTACGCCTATGACGGGCGGCAGCTCACCATCGTCCCCGCCCAGCCGCTCGACCGCGACGACACCGTCACCGTAGAGATCGAGTACGTCGCCCGTCCGATGGCGGACACCTCGGCCGGGGGCGGGCTCTTCGGCGGCTACGGGATGTACTTCATCGACCCCGAGGGCACCGACCCCTACCGCCCCACGCAGGTCTGGACCCAGGGGCAGGCCGAGGACAACCGCCGGTGGTTCCCCACGTGGGACTACCCCAACGACAAGATGACCTTCGAGGTCGCCCTCACCGTGCCCGACTCGCTGCGGACGTTCTCGAACGGGCGGCTCGCCGGCCAGACCGAGCCCGAGCGGGGGATGCGCCGCGACCACTGGGTCCTCGGCGACATCCCGCAGCCGGCCTACCTCGCCGTCGCCGTCGCCGGCGACTTCGCCGCCGTCGAGGACACCTACCGCCGCGCCGACGGCTCGACGGTCCCGCTCGTCTACATCGTCGAGCCGCGGTTCGAGGACGACGCCCGGCGCATCTTCGGCGAGACGCCCGCGATGATGGCCGCCTTCGAGGCCTACACCGGCACGCCGTACCCCTGGCCGAACTACAAGCAGGTGGCCGTGCGCGACTTCACCGCCGGCGGGATGGAGAACACCACCCTCACCGTCATGTACGAGGGGATCCAGACCGACGAGCGGGCCTTCCTCACGATGGAGGACGACCTCCGCGACCTCATCAGCCACGAGCTCGCGCACCAGTGGTTCGGCGACTACACCACCACGGAGGACTGGGCCAACATCACGATCAACGAGGGGTTCGCCACCCACCTCGAGGAGGTCTACCGCGAGGCCGCCTTCGGCCGCGACGCCGCGCAGGACCGCGTGCTCCGCGACCTCGTCGCCTACCTCGGCACGAGCCGCACGTCGCGCCGGCCCATCGTGTGGTACAACTACCAGAACCCCGGCCAGATGTTCGACACCCACACGTACCAGAAGGGCGGGCTCGTGTGGCACATGCTCCACTTCGAGCTGGGCGACGAGGTGTTCCGGCGCGGGCTCCGGCGGTTCTTCGCCGAGCACGGCGGCCGGGCGGTCGAGGTGGAAGACCTTCGACAGGCGATGGAGGAAGAGAGCGGGCGAAGCCTCCGGCGGTTCTTCGACCAGTGGTTCTACCGGCCGGGCCACCCCGCGCTCACCGTCGAGCAGGCGTTCTTCCCCGGCTCCAGCCTCTACACCGTCCACGTCGTCCAGACGCAGGACCCGGCGAACGAGCCGGTCTTCCACTTCGACGCCAACATCGAGCTCAACTTCCCGTCGGCCGAGCGGCAGCTCCACCGCGTGCGCGTGATGAGCGCCGACACCACGTTCCGCTTCACCGTCCCCGAGCGGCCGACGTTCGTGCGGTTCGACGAGGGCCAGCACGTCCTCGCCGACGTGACGTACCGTGTCCCTGAGGAAGAGCTCGTCGCACAGGCGACGACCGACGACGAGATGGCCGGCCGCTTCGTCGCCGTCGACGCCCTCGGCGCGCGGCCCGCGAGCCCGGCCGTCCGCGAGGCGCTCCTCGCCGCCGTCGGCGACGACCACCCGACCGTCCGCCAGAACGCCATCGCCGAGCTGGGGCGGACCTACCTCCGCTCGCCCGGCGTCGTCGAGGCCCTCGCCGCGCGTGGCACCGACGACCCCGACGCCGACACGCGCGAGGCCGCCTTCTTCCGCCTCGCCGAGCTCCCGCCCGACAGCGCGCGGGCGAGCCTGGAGCCCGCCCTCCGGGAAGGCCTGCGCGACCGCTCCTGGATCGTCATCGCCCGCGCCGTGGCCGTCTACGCCCGCCTCTTCCCCCGGACGGCCTACGACGCCTACGAGGCCGCCGACCTCTTCTCCGTCGCCTCGTGGCAAGGCGTCGTGGAGGAAGCGCTCGTCGAGGCGCTCGGCACGCTGAGCGACCCGCGCGGGATGGCGTACCTCACGGCGCGCACGGGCCCGATGAACCCCGACGACGTGCGCGAGGCCGCCACGCGCGCGCTCGGCGGCCTCGCGGCCGCCCACGAGGACCTCCGCGCCGAGACCCGCCTGACCCTGCGCAACCTGCTCGCCGATCGGCAGGATGAGGTCCGCATTGAAGCGGCCCGGGGGCTCGGTCGCATCGGCACGACCGAGGACCTCGACGCCCTCGAAGCGCGCCGCGCCATCGAGGCGGAGGAGGCGGTGCAGGAGGCGCTCACCGAGGCGGCCAGCCAGATCCGTGCGAGGGGGGAGGGCGGCACCGTCATCGGCAACCCCCGCTGAACGGCGCCTCGCCGAGGGGGGGCGGTATCTTCGTTAAAGCAAACCGCCCCCCTCCGATGGACGAGCTCTACGAGCGCGTGGACGCGCTCGGCCGTTACCTCGACATCCCCACCCGCCAGGCCCGCCTCGACGCGCTGGAGCAGCAGCGGCTCGACCCGGCCTTCTGGAACGACCCCCGCGCCGCCCGCGACGTCGAGCAGCAGGTCGCCGCCGAGAAGGACTGGCTCGACGCCTACGCCGCCCTCGCCCGCCGCCGCGACGACCTCGCCGCCCTCGACGAGCTCGTCGAGGAGTCCGGCGACGCCGACCTCAAGGCGGAGCAGGAGCGAGAGCGCGCGGCGCTGGAGCGCGAGGTGGAGGCGCTGGAGCTGCGCGGGATGCTCTCCGGCCCCGACGACGCCCGCAACGCCATCCTCACCATCAACGCGGGCGCCGGGGGGACCGAGAGCCAGGACTGGGCCGAGATGCTGCTCCGGATGTACACCCGCTGGGCTGAGCGCTCCGGGTACGCGGTGGCGCTGCTCGAGCACCAGCCTGGCGAGGCGGCCGGCATCAAGAGCGCCTCGCTGGAGGTGAGCGGGCGGTTCGCCTACGGCTACCTCAAGGCCGAGAGCGGCGTGCATCGGCTCGTCCGCATCTCGCCGTTCGACGCCTCCGGTCGCCGCCACACCTCGTTCGCGAGCGTGTTCGTCTACCCCGAGATCGACGACACCATCGAGATCGACCTCAACCCGGCCGAGCTGGAGCTCCAGACGTTCCGCTCCGGCGGGAAGGGCGGCCAGAACGTGAACAAGGTCGAGACCGGCGCGCGCTACATCTGGACGGGGAAGCTCTCGAACGGGGAGGACGCCCGCGTCGTGGCCGAGTGCACGGAGGAGCGGAGCCAGCTCCAGAACCGCGAGCGCGCCATGCAGATGCTCAAGAGCCGCGTCTATGCGCTCGAGCAGGCGATCCGCGAGGCGGCCAAGAACGCGCAGGAGGCCGGGAAGAAGAAGATCGAGTGGGGGAGCCAGATCCGCTCGTACGTCTTCCAGCCCTACACGATGGTGAACGACCACCGCACCGAGGTGAAGGTGGGCGACGTCCACGCCGTGATGGACGGCGACCTCGACGCGTTCATCAAGGCGTACCTCCTCCAGGAGACCGGCGCCGGCGGGGAGTAGGCGGATGGCGGAGCGGTTCGACTTCCTCGTGATCGGGAGCGGCGTGGCCGGGCTCTCGTTCGCGCTGAAGGCCGCCGCCCACGGGACCGTCGCCATCGTGACCAAGAAGGCGTCGGCCGAGTCGAACACGAACTACGCCCAGGGCGGCATCGCCGCCGTGATGGACCCGGCCGACGACGTGGAGGCGCACGTCCGCGACACCCTCGTCGCAGGGGCCGGGCTGTGCGACGAGCGCATCGTGCGGATCGTCGTGACGGAGGGGCCCCAGCGCGTGCGCGAGCTGATCGCGCTCGGCGCGAAGTTCGACCGCGAGGCCGACGGCGACCTCCACCTCGGCCGCGAGGGCGGCCACTCGGCCAACCGAATCGTCCACACGGCCGACATGACGGGGCGGGAAGTGGAGCGGGCCCTCCTCCGAGCCGTCCGTCGCCACCCGAACGTCCGGCTCTACGAGTACCACTTCGCCGTCAACCTCCTCACCGAGCACCACCTCGGCGTGGACGTGCGCGCGCTCCCGCCCGAAGGCCTCCACTGCTTCGGGGCCTACGTCCTCGACGAGAGGGAGGGCCGCGTCGAGACCATCCTCGCCAAGAGCACGCTGCTCGCGGCGGGCGGCGCCGGGCAGGTGTACCTCCACACGACGAACCCCCCCGTCGCCACAGGCGACGGCATTGCGATGGCCTACCGCGCCCGCGCCGCCATCGCCAACATGGAGTTCATCCAGTTCCACCCGACGGCGCTCTACCTCCCCGGCGCGGACTTCGGCGGGCGTGCCTTCCTCATCACCGAGGCCGTCCGCGGCGACGGCGGTTTCTTGCTCAACCGCGCGGGCGAACGGTTTATGCACGCCTACGACGCCCGCGCTGAGCTGGCCCCCCGCGACATCGTCGCCCGCGCCATCGACGACCAGATGAAGAAGCGCGGCGAGGAGCACGTCTGGCTCGACATCTCGCACAAGCCGAAGGAAGAAATCCTCGCCCACTTCCCCAACATCCACGAGACGCTCCTCAAGTACGGGATCGACATGACGCAGGGGCCGATCCCCGTCGTCCCGGCGGCGCACTACACCTGCGGCGGGGTGGTGGTGGACGAGCACGCGCGGACGAGCATCGCGGGCCTCGTCGCCTGCGGCGAGGTGACGTGCACCGGCCTCCACGGCGCCAACCGGCTCGCCTCGAATTCCCTCCTCGAAGCGCTCGTGTTCGCCGAGCGCGCGGTTGAGCCCGCCATCGCCTACGCCGCTGGGGCCGACTGGAACGGGGCCATCCCGGAGTGGGACGAGTCGAACACCGAGAACCCCCAGGAGTGGGTGCTCATCTCGCACAACCGCCAGGAGCTCCGCCGCGTGATGGGCGACTACGTCGGCATCGTCCGCTCGATGCTCCGCCTGGAGCGGGCGGCCCGGCGGATCGACCTGCTCTACCGCGAGACCGAGGACTTCTACCAGCGGACGAAGCTCTCGGCCGGGCTGTGCGAGTTGCGGAACCTCGTCGTCGTGGCCCACCTCATCGTGGCCTCCGCGCGGCGCCGCCGCGAGAGCCGGGGCCTCCACTACATGACGGACTTCCCGGAGACGGACCCCGCGCAGGCGCACGACACCGTGTTCGAGCACGCGGCGGGGGCGGCCTGAGCCCAGGCCGGAGGGGCCCACGCATTCTCGGTGAAGGTGCCTCCAGGTGGATCTGAGGCCGTTCCGGGGCGTCTACGGGTTGCCTTCGGAGACTCCGGGGCCGTATTTTGGCGCGCCCCACGAGGGGTCGAAGAACGAGGCGGGCCCCCGCCTCTTGTTGTTTTGCGCCGGTGAAGGCGCAGCGACGCCTGTTCTCCGAACGGGCGTTTTCCATATGACCCACCCCGAGAACGACACCCCCGACCGCGCCGCGGCGCTCGACGCCCGCGTGCGCGCGCTCGCCGAGGAGGCCCTGGCCGACCTCGGCCTGTTCGTCGTGGACGTGCAGGTGCGCGGCCGCGCGGGGGACCGCGTGATCGAGGTGTTCGCCGACAGCGACACGGGGGTAGACCTGGCCGCTCTCACCGAGGCCAGCCGCCGCCTCGGGTTCCTCCTCGACGCCGAGGAAGCCGTCGTCGGGCCGTACCGGCTCGACGTGTCCTCGCCCGGCGCCGACCGGCCGCTCGTCCCGCGCCAGCTCCCCCGCCATGTGGGCCGCACCCTCCGCGTGAGCTACACCGCCGACGCCGCCGACCCCGGCGAGGAGGTGACCGTCACCGGCGTGCTCCGCGCCGTCAGGGCCGACGCGATCACCGTCGAGCACACCGACGGCACCACCGCCGAGATCCCCACCGCCGCCCTCCGCGACGCCCGCGTCGTACTGCCCTGGTGAGCGCCCGCGCTCGCCGGTCCCTCTGAACCCCCTGCCTTCGCCATGCAGAGCACCGTACAAGGCTCCCAGCTCGTCTCGTCCTTCGCCGAGATCGCCCGCGAGAAGGACATCGACCGCGACACGCTCCAGCTCATCGTCGAGGAGGTGTTCCGCGCGATGATCAAGAAGCGGTTCGGCGCCGACGATAGCTTCGAGGTCATCTTCAACCCCGACAACGGCGACATCCAGATCATCCACGTCCGCGAGGTCGTCGACGACTGGAACCTCGAGGACCCCGTCACCCAGATCGAGCACTCCGCCGCCGTCGCCATCGACGAGGACAACGACCTCGGCGACGAGGTCGCTGAGAACATCCAGATCGAGGACTTCGGCCGCCGCGCCGTCCAGACCGCGCTCCAGACGTTCCGCCAGCGGATCCGCGACATCGAGAAGGAGAACGTCCACCGGGAGTACTCCGACCTCATCGGCGAGATCGTCGTCGGCGAGGTGTACCAGATCCGCCGGAAGGAGGTGCTCGTCATCCACAACAAGGTGGAGCTCATGCTGCCCAAGCAGGAGCAGATCTACAAGGACCGGTACCGGAAGGGCGACATGATCCGGGCCGTCGTGAAGGAGGTGGTCCGCGAGGCCGGCGCCGGCCCGCAGGTCATCATCAGCCGGACGGCGCCGGTGTTCATCGAGCGGCTCTTCGAGCTGGAGGTGCCGGAGATCTACGACGGGACGGTCGAGATCAAGAAGGTCGTCCGCGAGCCGGGCGACCGCGCGAAGGTCGCCGTCGTGAGCCACGACGACCGCGTGGACCCCGTCGGCGCGTGCGTCGGCGTGAAGGGGAGCCGCATCCACGCCGTCGTCCGCGAGCTCGGTAACGAGAACATCGACGTGATCCCGTGGACGGCCGACAAGATCGAGTTCATCAAGCGGGCGCTCCAGCCGGCCCGCCCGGCCTCGGTCGAGCTCAACGACCGCCTCAACCCGCCGCGCGCCCGCGTAACCGTCTCTCCCGACGAGGTCTCGATGGCCATCGGCCGCGGCGGCCAGAACATCAAGCTCGCCAGCCGCCTTACCGGCTACGAGATCGACGTCTACCGGAACATCCCCGAGGACGAGGAGGACGTCGAGATCGAGGAGTTCGCCGACGCCATCCCCGAGGAGGTGCTCCAGCGGCTCAAGAACATCGGGTGCGACACGGCCAAGGCCGTCCTCGAGCTCTCCGCCGACGAGCTGGCCCGGCGTACCGACCTTTCGAAGGAGACCGCCGAGCAGATCGTCCGCCTGATGGAGGCCGAGTTCGCCGAAGAGCAGGCCGCTGCGGGCCCCACCGCCTCGGTCGACGGCACCTCTGACGGGGCCTCCGACGCCGCACCGGAGGGCCAGGTCGCCGCCGAGTCCGCTCCTGACGCCGCTCCCGACCAGGCCTGACCCGACCCCGGGGCGCTTCCGCGCCCGCCGTATCTTCCTCTCCGCGCCTTACGCCCGCCGTATGCCTCCTCCCACCGCCCGCAAGCCCCGGCCCTCCGACAAGCCGAAGAGCGTCCAGCTCTTCAAGGTGATGAAGGAGCTGAACGTGGCCGCGGACACCGTCGTGGAGACGCTGTCCTCGCGGGGGTACGCGCTCGACGCCAAGCTCAAGGCGCGCGACATCAACGCGAAGCTGACGCCGGAGATGTACGCGACCGTCCTCGACGCCTTCGCGGAGGACGCCGCCACGAAGGCCCGCGTGCAGGAGCTGCGCGCGCAGCTGGAAGCGGAGCGGGCGGCCGAGGTCGGGGAGGAGGAGCCGGCCCCGAAGAAGGCGGCGGCGAAGGCGGCCTCCCCGAAGAAGACGGCGGTCTCGGAGCCCGAATCGGCCCCGACGCCCGTCGTGGAGGCACCCCGGCCCGAAGTGGAGGCGCCCCCGCCCGTCGAAGAGCCGGTCCTGTCCACGCCCGTCGAGGTCCCCCCCTCGGAGCCGGTAACGGAGCCGGTAACGGAGCCGGTAACGGGGCAGGTACCGGAGACGGTCGAGACGCCCGAAGCGGCGTCGGAGCGGGCTCCGACGCCGGTGGCGGAGCCCGAGACGACGCCCGTGGCCGAGGCCGAAACGCCCGCCCCGCCACCCCCCGTGGTCCCGGAGGAAGAAGGCGGCGACGGCGTGCTCCGTGCAGACCGCTACACCCTCACCGGCACGAAGGTCGTCGGCAGCGTGGACCTGGCCGGCCTCGGCGACGGCGAGCGGAAGAAGCGGAAGCGGAAGGGGAAGCGGGAGGTCGCCGTCAGCGACGAGCCGGCCGCCCCGATGCCGGTGGTGCCGCTGGAGGAGCCCGGCGCGGCCGGCCGCCGCAAGCGCGGTGGGAAGGCCCGCCGTCCGAACGTGGACCAGGCCGAGGTCGAGCAGAAGGTGCAGGAGACGCTCCAGGCCCTCGGCCAGGGCACCAGCCGCAAGCGCCAGAAGATGCGCCGCGCCCGCCGCGACGAGCGCGCTGCCGAGCGCGAGGCGGAGGCCGAGCGCGTGGCCGCCGAGGCCGGGACCCTCCGCGTGATGGAGTTCATCTCGACGGGCGACCTCGCCGAGGCGATGGGCGTGGCCGTCACGGAGGTCATCGCGAAGGGGTTCGGGCTCGGCATGATGGTCTCCATCAACCAGCGCCTCGACGCCGACACCATCACGCTCCTCGCCGACGAGTTCGGTTACGACGTCCAGTTCATCGGCGACGACGAGGAGGACCTCGTCCTCATCGAGGAAGACAACCCGGAGGCGCAGGTCGCCCGGAGCCCCGTCGTCACCATCATGGGCCATGTCGACCACGGGAAGACGAGCCTCCTCGACTACATCCGCAGCGCGAACGTGGTCGCCGGCGAGGCCGGCGGGATCACCCAGCACATCGGCGCCTACGCCGTCACGCTCGACGGCGAGCGCCAGATCACTTTCCTCGACACGCCGGGCCACGAGGCCTTCACGGCCATGCGCGCACGCGGCGCGCAGGTCACCGACCTCGTGATCCTCGTCGTCGCCGCCGACGACCAGGTGATGCCCCAGACCATCGAGGCGATCAACCACGCGAAGGCGGCCGAGGTCCCCATCGTCGTGGCCATCAACAAGATGGACCGGCCGGAGGCCAACCCCGACCGCATCATGCAGCAGCTCTCCGAGCACGGCGTGCTCGTGGAGCCCTACGGCGGCCAGGTCCAGACGTCCTTCGTCTCGGCCAAGACCGGCGACGGCGTGCCCGACCTCCTCGACAAGGTGCTCGTCGAGGCCGAGCTGCTCGACCTCAAGGCCGATCCCGCGCGCGAGGCCGTCGGCACCGTCATCGAGAGCCGGCTCGACAAGGGGCGCGGCGTCGTGGCGACGGTGCTCGTCCAGACCGGCACCCTCCGCGTGGGCGACGTGTTCGTGGCGGGGTCGCAAGCCGGCCGCGTCCGCGCCATGTTCGACGAGCGCGAGCACCGCGTGGAAGAGGCCGGGCCGAGCACGCCCGTCCAGCTCCTCGGCTTCGCCGGGGCGCCCGAGGTAGGCGACCGCCTCGTCGTGCTGGAGGACGAGCGGGAGGCCCGCGAGCTGGCGGCCCGCCGCGCCCAGCTCCAGCGCGAGCAGACGATGCACCAGCGCCGCCACGTCTCGCTCGACGACCTCTCCCGCCGGATGGCGCTCGGCCAGCTCACCAACCTCAACCTCATCGTCAAGGGCGACGTGGGCGGCTCGGTCGAGGCCCTCTCCGATGCCCTCCTCAAGCTGGCCAACGACGAGGTGGCCGTCCAGATCGTCCACTCCGGCGTCGGCGCCATCACCGAGAGCGACGTGATGCTGGCGGCGACCTCCGACGCCATCATCATCGGGTTCCAGGTGCGCCCGAACGTGAGCGCGCGCCAAGTGGCCGAGCGTGAGGAGATCGATATCCGCCTCTACTCCGTCATCTACGACGCCATCGAGGAGGTCCGCGACGCCCTCGAAGGGCTCCTCTCGCCCGAGCAGACCGAGAAGGTCACCGCCACCGTCGAGGTGCGCGAGACGTTCCGCGTGCCGCGCGTGGGCACCATCGCCGGGTGCTACGTGCTCGACGGCAAGATCCGCCGGAGCGACCGCATCCGCCTCATCCGCGACGGCGTCGTCGTCTACCAGGGCCAGATCAGCTCGCTCAAGCGGTTCAAGGACGACGTACGCGAGGTCGCCGCTGGCTACGAGTGCGGCCTCTCCATCGAGGGGTTCAACGACGTGAAGGTGGGCGACCACGTCGAGGCCTTTGAGATCGTCGAGACGAAGCGGCAGCTCACCGTCTGAACGCTGGAGTAGGAAGGCCGAACGCTGGAGTAGGCTCCCTTCAGCATTCGGCCTTCCCCATTCATCAGTCCAATGTCCATCCGTACCGAGCGCGTCGGGAAGATGATCCAGAAGGAGGTGGCCGACCTCCTGCAGAACGACTTCCGCGAGGCCAGCCACTCCCTCCTTACGGTCACCGACGCCCGCGTGACGAAGGACCTCTCCATCGCGTACGTGAACGTGAGCGTGATGGGGGACTCGGCCGAGCAGCGGAAGGCGGCGTTCCGGCGGTTGGAATCCGCCACGCCGCAGATCCGACAGGCGCTCGCCGGCCGCATCCGCCACCAGGTCCGCCGGATCCCCGAGCTCCGGTTCTTCCTCGACGAGTCGCCCCAGCGCGTGGCCCGTATGGACGAGCTGTTCGCGCGGATCGAGTCGGAGCGGGGCGGCCGCAACGGAGGGCCGGCGGAAGAGGCGGGATGACCGCGCCGGAGGTGCCGGTCTACGGGGCCGGCGACGCGCTGCCCGACCCCTTGGAGGCAGGCGCCTTCCTCGTCGACAAGCCGCCGCGCCTAACCTCCTTCGCCGTCGTGCGCCGCGTGCGGCGAGCGCTCGGGATCAAGAAAGTCGGCCACGCCGGCACGCTGGACCCGATGGCGACGGGGCTCCTCGTCGTGCTGGTAGGGCGCGTCGCCACCCGCGCCCAGGATGCCTTCATGGGGCTGCCCAAGACGTACACCGGTACCCTCCGCCTCGGCGAGACCACGCCCAGCTTCGACGCCGACACCCCGGTTGACGTGCGCGTTCCGGCCGACCACGTCACCGACGCCGACCTCGAAGCAGTGCGGGCCCGGTTCGAAGGGGAGATCACGCAGGTACCGCCGGTGTTCTCCGCGATCAAGGTGGGGGGGCAGCGGCTCTACCAGAAGGCGCGGAAGGGGATGGAGGTGGAGGTGCCCCCCCGACGTGTGGCGATCTACCGCCTCGCGTGGACGGGCCGGCGCGGCGCCGACGTGGACTTCGAGGTCGAATGCTCGAAGGGGACCTACGTCCGCAGCCTCGCCCACGACGTAGGGCAGGCGCTCGGCGTCGGCGCCCACCTCGTCGCGCTCCGCCGGACGGCCATCGGGCCCTACCGCGTCGAGGACGCCTTCGCGCTCGACACGCTGGCCCCGCGTCCGCAGCCCGAAGCGACATGATCCGCCAGATCGGCTTCGAGGAGGTCGTGCGCGACGACCGGGCCGTGCTCACCACGGGCACGTTCGACGGGGTCCACCTCGGCCACCAGGCCATCCTCCGCTACCTCGTCGGGCGGGCGCAGGAAGTCGGCGGCGTGAGCACCGTCGTCACGTTCGACCCGCACCCGCGCGAGGTGCTCGGCGGCCCGCCCGTCCCCCTGCTGACGACGCTCGACGAGCGGGCCGACCTCGTCGAAGCGCTCGGCGTCGAGCGGTTCGTCGTACTCCCGTTCACGCGCGACCTCTCGCTGCTGGAGCCGGAGGCGTACGTGGAGGAGGTGCTCCTGGGGCAGGTGGGGCTCCGCGAGATCGTGATCGGGCACGACCACCGCTTCGGGCGGCACCGGCGCGGCGACCACGCCCTCCTAGAAGCCCTCGGCGCGCGGCATGGCTTCACGGTGGACGTGATCCCCGAGCAGGTCGTGAAGGGTGTCACCGTGTCCTCAACGCAGGTGCGGCAGGCGCTCCAGGAGGCGGGCGACGCCCGGCAGGCGGCGGCCCTCCTCGGGCGCCCCTACAGCTTCGCCGGGACCGTCGTGCGTGGGGACCAGCGCGGGCGCGTCCTCGGTTTCCCGACGGCCAACCTCCGCCCCCAGCACCCGCGCAAGCTCCTCCCGAAGCCCGGCGTCTACGCCGTCCGCTGCGAAGCCCGGCCGGGCCGGTTCGACGGGATGATGAACGTGGGCCGCCGCCCCACCTTCGAGACGGACGGGGCCGTCCAGGCCGAGGTCCACCTGTTCGGCTTCGGGGGGGACCTCTACGGGATGGCCCTCCGCGTCCACGTGGTCGAGCGGCTCCGCGACGAGCAGAAGTTCGGCGGGGTGGAGGCGCTCATTGCGCAGCTTCATGAAGACCGCGCGCAGGCAGCGCGGGCCCTCGCGGGCTAATTTGGCGCCCTCACCGGGCGACACCCCGGCTGGTTCTCCTCCCGGCTGTCGTCTTCTTTAGCATCGTAGATCTAAAGAGGATCCACCATGATCTCTACCGAGCAGAAGAAGGAGCTCGTCGCCAAGCACGGCGCGAGCGACAAGGACACCGGGAAGCCGGAGGTCCAGATCGCCCTCTTCACCGCCCGCATCAACGACCTCACCGAGCACCTCAAGCAGAACCCGAAGGACCACACGTCCCGGCTCGGGCTGCTCAAGATGGTCGGCAAGCGCCGCCGCCTCCTGAACTACCTCCAGAAGGGCGACATCACGCGCTACCGCGCCATCATCGCCGAGCTCGGCATCCGTAAGTAACCGACTTCGGACGGCGGCTCTCCGCAGGGGGCCGCCGTCCGCTATTACAGGCCGGCTCATGCCGGCCGTCCCCTGCGCCGGTCTCTTCCACGAACCCTCCGCCCGCGGTCCGGCGGTCAGTTCTCCGCGACCCGTCTGAGCCTGGCTCGATGGCCGCTCCGGCGGCTCCCGGAAAACTGATTCCCGGCTGGCCCCGATTCCACGGGGGCCGTAGCCGAGGGGAACTGGGGGCCGGCGCTTCACCCCGCGCCCGCACCGGGCGCCCACGCTGTCTGAACAGATGAACGCGATCACACACTCCATTGAGGTCGGCGGCAAGACGCTCCACCTCGAGACGGGGCGGCTGGCCAAGCAGGCCGACGGCGCCGTCATCGCCCGCCTCGGCGACACGATGGTGCTCGGCACCGCCGTCGTCGCCTCCAACGTCCGCGAGGGGCAGGACTTCTTCCCCCTCACCGTCGACTACCGCGAGAAGTACTCCGCGGCGGGCCGCTTCCCCGGCGGTTTCTTCAAGCGCGAGGCGCGCCCCACCGACAAGGAGGTCCTCTCCTCCCGCCTCATCGACCGCACCATCCGCCCGCTCTTCCCCGACGGGTTCCGGAACGAGGTGCAGGTCCTCCTCAACGTGCTCTCGGCCGAGCCCGAGATCGACGGCGACGTCGTCGGCGGCGTGGCCGCCTCGGCGGCGCTCCACATCGCCGGGGCCCCGTTCGACGGGCCGACGGCGCACGTCCGCATCGGCCGCGTGGGCGGCGAGTGGATCGTCTTCCCGACGGCCACTGAGCGCGACCAGTCCGACATGGACCTCGTCGTGGCCGGGAAGGCCGACGCCATCGTGATGGTGGAGGGCGAGATGCAGGAGGTCTCCGAGGACGACATGGTCGAGGCCCTCGCCGTCGCCCACGAGGCGATCAAGCGGATCGTGGCCGGCCTCGACGAGCTCAAGGCGAAGTACGTGGCCGAGCGCGGAGCCCCCGAGCCGAAGACCTACACGACGTCGGCGCCGAAGCCGGAACTCGTCGAGAAGGTGAAGGGGCTCGTCGGCGGGCAGATCGAAGAGATCCTCCGCCAGCCCTACAACAAGCACGCCTTCTACAGCGGCGTCGGCGAGGTGATGAAGGGGATGCTCGACCACCTCTTCGTCCGCGACGGCGAGGTCGTGGCCGTGGACGAGGACGGCTACACGATGGCCGACTACAAGGCCGCCTTCAAGGAGGCCGAGAGCCAGGTGATGCGCGAGATGATCCTCAACGAGGGACGCCGCCTCGACGGCCGCCGCACCGACGAGGTCCGCGCCATCTGGAGCGAGGTGGGCTACCTCCCCCGCGTCCACGGCTCGGCTGTCTTCACGCGCGGCGAGACGCAGGCGCTCGTGCAGATCACGCTCGGCACCGGCCGTGACGTCCAGGCCATCGACCAGATCTTCGACACGGAGGACAAGCGGTTCTACCTCCACTACAACTTCCCGCCGTTCTTGACGGGCGAGGCGAAGATGATGCGCGGCACGAGCCGCCGCGAGATCGGCCACGGCTACCTCGCCGAGCGCGCCCTCAAGGCGATGGCGCCGAGCCCCGACGAGTTCCCCTACACCATCCGCATCGTCTCCGACATCCTGGAGTCGAACGGGTCGTCCTCGATGGCCTCCGTCTGCGGCGGCTCGATGGCCCTGATGGACGCGGGCGTGCCGATGCGGAAGCCCGTCGCTGGCATCGCGATGGGGCTCATCTACGGCGGCCCCGACCGCACGGCCATCCTCTCCGACATCCTCGGCACCGAGGACCACCTCGGCGACATGGACTTCAAGGTGTGCGGGACGGCCGACGGCATCACGGCCTGCCAGATGGACATCAAGGTCGATGGCCTCTCGCAGGAGACGATGAAGCAGGCGCTCTACCAGGCCCGCGACGGCCGCCGCCACATCCTCGCCGAGATGGCGAAGACCATCGCCGAGCCCCGCGAGGAGATCAGCCCCCGCGCCCCGCGCCTCGTCCAGCTCATCATCGACTCCGACTTCATCGGGGCGGTGATCGGGCCGGGCGGCAAGATCATCAAGGGGATCCAAGCCGACACTGGCGCCCAGATCGACATCGAGGAGCGCGAAGGGAAGGGGTTCGTCACCGTCTCCGCGCCCGACATGGACACGGCCTACCGCGCCATCGAGATCATCCGCGGGATCGTCTCCCAGCCGGAGGTCGGCGCCGAGTACGTGGGCACGGTGAAGAGCCTGCTCCCGTTCGGGGCCATCGTCGAGGTACTGCCCGGGAAGGAGGCCATGCTCCACGTCTCCGAGATGGCGCACGGGTACGTCGAGAACCCCGCCGACATCGTGCAGGTGGGCGACAAGGTGCAGGTGCAGGTCGTCGAGATCCGTGACGACGGGAAGGTCCGCCTCTCCCGCAAGCCGTTCCTGCCCGAGCCCACGGAGGAGGAGAAGGAGGCCATGCGCGCTGCGCGGGAGGCCCGCCGCGCCCAGGGCGACGGCGGGGGCCGCGAGGGCGGCCGCGAAGGGGGCGGCTACCGGGGCGGGCGCGACCGCGACCGGGGCCGCGGCCGCCGCTGAGCCTCCTGACCGGACTACGAAGCCCCGGCTGCCCTCGCGGTGGCCGGGGCTTTTTGTTCAGGCAGGGCGCTACTTTCGGCGTCCCGCAGCATCGCTCGTCTTATGCGCCGCCTCGCCGCTGTTATTGCAATTGTCGCTTGGGTCTCCCAAGCCCTCCCTGCGAACGCCCAGCGCCCCGGCGCCGCGTTCGACGTGGACCACTACCGCTTCGCCCTCACGCTCTCCGACACCACCGACGTCATCCAGGGCGAGGCAACGGTCGACGTAGCGGTGCTAGCGACGACGGACCAGGTCGTTCTCGACCTCATCGGGCGGCAGGAAGACGGAAAGGGGATGGCGGTGTCGAGCGTGATGGAGAACGGGCAGCCCCGAGCGTTCCAGCACGGCGACAATCGCCTCTCGATCACGCTGCCCGAGCCGGCGCGTCAGGGCGACCGGCGGCAGTTCGTCGTCACCTACAGCGGCATCCCGGCCGACGGTCTCGTGATCTCCACCAATCGCCACGGCGACCGCACCTTCTTCGGGGACAACTGGCCCACGCGCGGGCGGCACTGGCTCCCGACCGTGGACCACCCCTCCGACAAGGCCACCGTCGAGTGGATCGTGACGGCGCCCGCGCACTACCAGGTCGTCGGCACCGGGCGGCTCGCGGAGGAGACGGACCTGACCGAGACCCTCCGCCTCACGCGGTGGCGCTCCGACATCCCGCTCCCGACGAAGGTCCTCGTCATCGGGGTGGCGCGGTTCGCCGTCGAGCACCTCCCCGAGGTGGACGGGGTGCCCCTCCAGAGCTGGGTGTACCCGCAGGACCGCGAAGCGGGCTTCCGCGACCTCGAACTCACCGTGCGCGTGCTCGACACCTTCCTCCGCTTCCTCCCGCCATTCCCCTTCGAGAAGCTGGCCGGCGTGCAGTCGAAGACCGTCTTCGGCGGGATGGAGAACGCCACCAACATTTTCTACGCCGAGGACGCCATCACGGGCACCGGCTCGATGGAAGCCCTCATCGCACACGAGGTGGCGCACCAGTGGTTCGGGAACGCCGTCTCCGAGACGGACTGGCCGCACCTCTGGCTCTCGGAGGGGTTCGCCACCTACCTCACCGACGTGTACTTCGAGCGCGTCCACGGGCGCGAGGCGATGGCTGCGCGGCTCCGCCGCGAGCGCGACGCCGTCTTCGCCATGAACGCGCGGGCCCCGATGCTGCCCGTTGTCGATACGCTCACCGCCGACCCGCTCGGGCTCCTCAACCAGAACTCGTACCAGAAGGGGGCGTGGGTGCTCCACATGCTCCGCCGCCGCGTGGGCGACGAGGCCTTCTTCGACGGCCTCCGCCGGCACTACGCCGCCTATCTCCACGGCAACGCGAGCACCGACGACTTCCGCCGCTCGATAGAGGAAGCCAGTGGGCAGGACCTCCGGGCGTTCTTCGACCAGTGGCTCCACCGCCCGGACGAGCCGGTCGTCGAGGTGGCGTGGCGCTACGACGCCGCGGCGCAGGCCGTCGTGGGGGAGGTGCGGCAGCGGCAGCCGGGGCCAGCGTTCTCGTTCCCGCTCGACCTCGCGTACGGGCAGGAAGGCGACCCGCTCCGCGTGCAAACCGTGGAGGTAACGCAGCGGGTGCAGGCCTTCACCCTGCCCGCCGACGCCGCGCCCACTGTCGTCGTGGCCGACCCCGACGTGTGGCTGCTGGCGTCGTTCTTCATCGGCGCGACCGAGTAGGGCGCTACCCCTGGGGGTACCACACGAACGCGCCCTCGGGGTTGATGTACCCCCACAGCTCGCCGAGGCGCACGCGAGCCAGCCCGGCGCGGAAGTCCTCTACTTCGTCGAACTCCGGCGCGCGGATGGTCGAGCCGTCGGCGCGGATGAACGTCCACTGCGTGCCGATGCGGACGGCGGCACGGCCCTCCGAGAACGCGCGGGCGTCGTCGAAGGCGGGCGCGATCACACGCGCGCCCGCCTGGTCCACGTACTCCCAGAGGTTCTCCGTGCGGACGGGCGCGCGACCCTCGGCGAAGTCGCCGGCCGAGATGAAGTGGGGGGTGAGGACGAACTGCCCGGCGGGGTTGATGTAGCCCCAGCGGTCGCCCACCCGCACCGCGGCGAGGCCGTCGGAGAACGAGCGGGCCCCCTCGAACTGGGGCTCGATGGCGGGCGCGCCGGAGGCGCCGAGGTAGCCGTAGCGGTCCTCTTCCTCGAAGAGGGCGCGGCCTTCCGAGAAGTCGGCGACGGCGTCGAACTCGGGCTCGATGGAGACCTGCCCGCTGGGCTGGAGGAAGCCCCACCGCCACCCCGTCGTCTTCACGCGGGCCAGGCCTTCGATGAAGTCGCGGGCGTCGTTGAGGTAGGGGTTCACGACGTACGTCCCCGTGGTGTCGACGAACCCGAACTTCCCGTCGGCGCGGACGCGGACGCGCCCGCCGCGCACGTCGTACGCTTCGCCGGCTGTCACCTCGAAGGCAACCGTGCCGTTGGGGCGGAGGTACTGCCATACCCACCGGTCGTTGACGTAGGTGCGCACGGCGGCGTACCCCTCGGAGTACGGCCGCGCCGCGTGGTAGCGCGGCTCGATGACGAGGCGGCCGGAGACGTCCATGTAGCCCCAGCGGTCGGCACGCTCGACGGGGAAGAGCTGGACGAGCGGGATCGGGTCGGGGCCTGGCCCGGGGCCGGGGTCGTCGGGCGAGACGAGGTCGCAGCCGGCGAGCAGAACGAGGGCGAGGAGGGTGCGCGTCTTCATGGCAGGGGGGCTCGAGGTTCAGCGCGGGGTCAGCGCGAGGGCGTCCAGACGTAGCGGCCGTCGGGGTCCACGTAGCCAACGTAGTCGCCATCCTCGCCGCCCTCGAACCATACCTGCGCGAGGCCGCCCCGAAACGGGCCGGCGCCGTCGTAGACCGGCGAGCCGATGACGAGGCCATCGGCGCGGTCGACGTAGGTCCAGTGCGAGGAGAAGCGGACGGGCGCGCGGCCCTCCGCGAAGTCGCCGGCCTCGGCCATCTTGGGCACGATGAAGAAGCCCCCGGCCTCGTCGATGAACCCGTAGAGGTTCTCCTGGCGGACGCGCGCGACGCCGTCGCGGAACGGGCCGGCCTCCTGGAAGAGCGGGTTGACGGCGATCCGGCCCGTGCCGTCGATGTACCCCCAGAGCTGGCCGATGCGAACGGGGGCGAGCCCCTCGGAGAACGCTCCGGCCTCGGCGTACTGCGGTGCGATGACGAACTGGCCGGCGGCGTTGATGAAGCCCCACCCATCGGGCGTCTGGGCGGCGGCGAGGGGGCCGACGCTCCCTGCCTCGGCGAAGTCGCTCACGGCAGCGAACTGGGGAGCGATGGCCACCTGCCCGCTCGCGTCGAGGAAGCCCCAGCGGATGCCCTCGCGGAAGGCCGCGCGCCCCGCGGCTACCGGGCGGGCAGCCCCGTAGGCGGGCGTCACCGCGAGGCCCCCGTCGGTGCGCACGTACCCCCACAGCGAGCCTTGGCGCACGGGGGCGAGCCCCTCGGCGAACGGCCCGGCGTAGTCGAACGACGGCGCGACCACGACGGCGCCGGTAGTGTCGGCGTAGCCCCACAGCATCCCCTGCTGGATGGCCGCGCGCCCCTCGAAGAAGGCGTCGGCGAAGTCGAACTGTGGCGGGACGACGATCCGGCCCTCGCCGTCGATGAACCCCCACCGACCGTCGACGGCGACGGGGTATCGCGAGACGCGGGCGGTGGGGTCGGGGCCGGGCCCACCGGGGCCGGCGGGGTTGTCGGAGCAGGCCGCGAGCGCGAGGCAGAGCGCAAAGGCGGCGAGGGAGCGGCGCATGGCGGGAGGAGGAGAAACCGTCGCGGCGGGGTATCGCGCCCGCCACGACGGCGTGTATCACTAGCGGATAAGGGCAACCGTCCGCGTCTGCACGCCTGCCGCAGACGCCATGCGGATCAGGTACGTCCCGGTGGGGAGGTCGGCCCCATCGAGGCGGACGACGTGGCGGCCCGTCGTCTGCGGCCCGTCGGCGAGCGTGGCGACGAGGCGGCCGCGCACGTCGAACACTTCGAGGTTCACGTGGCCCGGCTGGTCGAGGGTGAAGGCGACGGTGGCCGCCGTGGCGAACGGGTTGGGGTACGGCGCTTCGAGGAGGGCTGCCGTCGGGGCGCCCGGCCCGGGCTCGCCCGCGACGGAGTGGGCCACGAACGAGAGCGGCGCGAACGTGCCGCCGAGGACCGCCGAGGTGTCGGCCTCGCTCAGCCCGAACCAGTGGCGGAGCACCGTGGCGTAGACCTGCCGGAAGTCGGTCGTGTGGCGGAGGTTGCCGTTCGGGTCGAGGTCCCCGAGGTCGGGCCCCTGTCCGAGGAGGCCGCCCGCGACGCCGTCGCCGAAGGCGAAGAGGGGGGCGGCCGTGCCGTGGTCGGTCCCCTGGGCCCCGTTTTCCTCGACGCGCCGGCCGAACTCGGAGAACGTGAGGGTAAGCACGCGCTCGCCCGCGTTGGTCTCGGCGAGGTCGGCGTAGAACGCCGTGACGGCGTCGGCGAGGAGGCCGAGGAGCTGGGCCTGCCGCGGCCCCTGCGCCGAGTGGGTGTCGAACCCGCCGATCTCTACGACGTAGAGCCGCGCCCCCAGCTGGCCCTTGATGAGACGGGCCACGATGGCGAGGCTCTCGGCGAACGAGCCAGCGGGATAGGGGACCGTGTTCGTGCCGGCCTCGGCCGCCTCCACGACGGCCTCGCGGTACCGGAACGCCGCGTTGTAGACGGAGCGGACGAACGAGAGCTCCTGCCCGTACATCGTGGGCGGCACGTTGTTCTCGTCGTAGTACTGTCCCGTCTCGGCGAGGCGTTCGAACTGGTCGGGGTCAGAGAAGCTGATCCCCATCGCCGACGCGTTCCCGCGCATGAGCAGCCCCGACGCCCCGCCGATGCGGACGGCCACGGGGTACGGCGGGGGGTTCGGGATGTAGTCGGGGTACTCGACGTCGAGGTAGCGCCCGGTCCACCCGCTGTTGAGCACCTCGTTGGCGTTCGAGGCCGAGGCCCAGATGTCCGTCGAGCGGAAGTGGGAGAGGTTGTGCTGGGGGTAGCCGGCGGCGTGGACGACGGCGAGGTGGCCGTCGCCCCACATCGGCTGGAGGCTCGCCATCGCGCCGTGGAGCCCGTAGTCGTCGCTGAGCGCGAACGTCTGCGCCTCGGGCAGTGCGATGGTGGGGCGCCGCTCGTAGTAGAGGTCGTTCGTGACGGGGACGACGGTGTTGAGCCCGTCGTTGCCGCCGCTCATCTGGATGAGCACGAGCGCGCGGTCGGTCTCGAGTTCGCTGAGGCGCTGGAGCAGCGGTGTCGCCGACGAGGCGCGGACGGGGAGCGCGCCGAGGAGGAACGTGCTGGCGCCGGCGGCGGCCGTCGCGTGGAGGAAGCCGCGGCGGCTCCAGGCGGCGTGGTCCCGGTCGTGGGCGGGCCCGTGCTCCAGGGCGATGGCGCGCTGGCCGGGGCGGGGAGGGGCGTGGTGCTGGCACATGGCGCGTCACGTGAGCTGGAACTCGGGGAGGTTGGCGAGGTGGGTGAGCAGCGCGCGGAGGCGGGCCCGCGCCGTCTCAGGCGTGTTCACGTAGATCACGATCCACTCGTGGGCGGGCGCCCCTTCGAGGAGGATCTCGACGAGCCCGTCCACGTCGGCCTCGGTCACCGGGAGGGGGAGGAGGTGGTTGGCGAGGTCGCGCGCGAGGGTCCGCGCGTTCGTGGGGTCGGAGTGCTGCTGGATGAACGGGAACGGGTCGAAGGCGTCGAACGGCCCCCCGCCGTGGATGGCCGCCTCGGCCAGCCCCGTGCGGTCGGGGATGGTCCCCGTCGTGATCCACGCGCGGTACTGGTCGGGGCTG
>DASPKS010000206.1:0-6577 GCA_035628035.1 Rubricoccaceae bacterium | reverse complement strand
GCGTGCCGTCCGCCGCGCCCCCGGAGGCGGCGGCGCCTGGGGCGACGTCGTCAACGGCGACGTGGAGGAGGCGCCGGAGCGCGCGGGCGCTCCGGGGGCTGAGCGCGCCCCCCTCCGAGGCCCGGATGACGGTCTGGGCGTGGAGCCCGGTGAGGACGGCGAGGGCGTGCTCGGCCCCCTCGACGGCGGCGAGCACGCGGCGGAGCACGGCGCGCTCGATGTCGGCGAGGGGGGCCGCGTCCGCCGTGGCGGCGGCCCTGGCGGCGCCCGTTGTCGGGGGCTGTGGGAGCGTCGGGGTCATGCGGCGTTCCGGTAGGGGTTGAGGGGGGAGGCGGCCCACGCGCTGATGGTGGACTTGTCCACGCCGAAGCGGGCGGCCACCTCGGCGCGGGGGACGCCGGCGGCGCGCATCCGGCACGCGGCGGTGACGCGGGCGGGGTCGAGGGCGTGGGCGAGCCGGTTGGCCTCGACGCGGGAGCGGGTGACCCCGGCGGCGCGGAGCCACTTCCGCACGGTGGAGAGCGAGACGCCGAGGACGTCGGCGACGGCGCCGCCCGGGAGCCCCCGGCGGTAGAGGCGGAGGGCGCGCTCGCGGAGCTCGAAGTAGTCGCGGCCCCGGCGGGCGGACGCCCCCCGGCGCGAGGCCCACCGCCGGCTCCGTGTGAGGCCGGCCTTCTGCACCCAGGCGTGCGCGGTGTTGTAGGCGACGCCCGTGCGGCGGGCGGCCTCGCGGATCGTGCAGCCCCCACGGTAGAGGTCGAGGACGCGGCGGCGGAGCGGGCGAGGGAGCGGGGCGGGCATCACTGGCGGGGGAGGACGGTTATGCGCGCGACGACGGCCCCCAGCCGCCGCATCGGGGACAGGAGGCGGGCCGCTTCCTCGAGTTGCTCGTCGGTGGTTTCGGGCGGACCATAGCAGGCGATGCCGTGCTCGGCGCGCGTGCGGTTGGCGAGGGCGCGGCGGGGGCGCATGGGGGCGGCGGCGGCTTTCGTTGTGGAGGCGTTCTCGGCCATCAGAACGCGGGCTCCTCGGAGCCGCTGGGGAGGGGCTCCCCGGTGTACTGGTGGCGGTCGAGGAACCGGGTGCGGGAGCCGTCGAAGGCGAGCCACGCCGAGCCCGTGTCCCCGTTGCGCTGCTTGGCGACGATCACCTCACACATCCCCCGGAGGTCTACGGTCTGCGGGCCGTTCATGCCGGGCCGCTCCTCGTGCGTGATCTGGTAGTACTCGGGGCGGTACAGGAACGCCACGAGATCACAGTCCTGCTCGATCTCCCCGCTGTCGCGGAGGTCGCTGAGCTGGGGCCGCTTGTCCTTCCGGGCCTCCACGCCCCGGCTGAGCTGGCTCAGGGCGACGACGGCGCAACCGTACTCCATCGCTATCCCTTTCAGCGAACGCGAGCAATAGCCCACCTCCTGCGTCCTGTTCTCCCCCTTCCCCCGCATGAGCTGGAGGTAATCCACCACCACCACGGGGACGGGGCCCTCGACGGTGAGCCGGTGGAGCTTGGCGCGGAGGTCCTCCGGCGTGAGCCCCGGCGTATCATCGAAGTGGATGGGTAGACCGGCCAACCTCGTGGCCGCCCCGGCGATGCGCTCCTGCTCCGGGTCCATGAGCTGGCGGGCCTGGAGCCGGGCGCCGTCCACGTCAGCCTCGGCGGCGAGCATCCGCTCGGCGTTCTCGGCCGTCCGCATCTCCAGCGAGAAGTACGCGACCGCCGTGCCCCGTCCCGCGATGCGACGGGCGAGGCTCGCGGCCAGCATGGACTTCCCCATCGCGGGGCGGCCGGCGAAGCAGTAGAGGTTGCCGGGGCGGAGGCTCCCGAGCATCCCGTCGAGCGCCGCGAAGCCCGTCTTCACGCCCGGCGCGATCCCCTCCCGCGCTTCCCGGAGGACGGCCTCGCTCGCGCTGCCGAAGGCGTCACGGGCCGGGGTGAGGGCCCGCCCGGGCAGCCCCTTCGTCGCCTCGTCGAACACCGCCCGCACCTCGTCCAAGAGGCCGAACGCATCCGAGCCCGGCTGGTAAGCCCGGCCCAACGTCCCCGTCAGCCGCCGGATGAGGTCCCGCTTGATGGCGGCTTCGCGGGCGACCATCGCGTAGAACTCCGCGTTCTCCGCGTGACCGACACGGGTGGGGAGTTCGGAGAGGTAGTACCCGGCTCCCGTCTTGTCGCGTTCGGCGAGCCAGCCGTTGACCCCCACGAGGTCCACGGGCTGCCCGGCATCGGCCAGGGCGAGGATGGCCTCGTAGACGTTCCGGTGCCGTACGTCGTAGAGCGCGGCGGCGTCGGGGAGGATGGCCCGCACCCGTGGGAGGTGGGAGGGGTCGAGGAGGAGGGAGCCGAGCACGGCGGCCTCCGCGTCGGGGGCCGTCGGCGGCTGCGTCCCCACCGCCTCGTACGGCGGGGCCGGGGGCATCGAGGGATGGTGGCCGTTACGCATGGGCGGCGCCGTTGAGGAGGGCGGTGCGCTTCTCGGGGAAGAGGCGGAACAGCGGCTCGCCGCTCCTGGGGTCGCGGCCGGCGGCGTAGAAGTCCTCCGGCGTCAGCGATGGGTGGAGGCGGAGGACGGCGGCCCGCTGCGTCTCGGTGAAGGTCCCGGAGAGGTCGAGGTCCGCACCCCCACGCAGCGGGAGCTCCTCGTCGAGCCACCGCTCCTGGGTGAGGTACGTCGTCGGGTACGGTCGGTAGTGCTTGTCGGGGTGGGCCGCGATGAAGGCGGGGAGGTGAGCCATGATCCGCTCCCGCGTCGAGCGGCTGAGCCGGTTCCACTTCGCCTCGGCCTTCTTCCGGCTCCCGGTCTTGTGGCCGTAGGTGTCCCAGAACTCCTCGAACACAGGGCCCGTGGTGGGCTTCGTCCGAGGCTTCGCTCTGCGCGTCGCGCGGTGACTGGATTCTTTCTGGATTCTTTCTGGATTAGTGGATACCCCCAAAGCGGGGGTAGTCGGTACCCCTTCTTTGGGGGTATCGGTACCCCCAAAGAAGGGGGTACCCGAAGTACCCCCTTCTTTGGGGGTAGTCTCATGCCTCGCACCCCCCCGCTTCCCGGCGTCGTAGACGCGCCCGACGCGGCAGGCGACGTGCTTCCCGTCGCCCCTCTCCAGCCACCCCCACTCGACCAGGAAGTTGAGGAGCTCGTAGACGAGCTTCGGCTTCACGTCGGCCATGCGGGCGTACGTCGAGAACGGGTGCCACGAGGTCTCGTTGCACCCCTGGCACTTCCGCACGGCCAGCCACAGCCGGAGGGCCGGGGCGGGGAGCTTCGACAGGAGGAGTTCGTCAGGCACGCGGGGCACCTCGGTGGGCGGCGAAGGCGTCGGGGGGGCCGTCATTCGCGGGGACATTCAGGACCCGCTCCAGGTGGGCGCGGTGCTTCGGTTTGGTGTCCAGCAGCGCCCCCGGCAGGCCGTCCGCCCGTCGGACCCGGAAGCACATCGCGGCCGGGTCGTAGACGAGCGTGCCGTGGAGGCGCGCGTGCATCTTGGGCGGGATCGCGAAGACGTCCCGCCAGTGCTCGAACCGGTACGACCAGTGGTGGAGGTGGTAGCCATCGGGGCAGTACATCCCCCGCGTCGCCCGGCGCGCCCGCTCTTGCAGGCGGTACCGGGCAACGCGGAGTGAGGGGTCAGAACGGCAGGTCGTCGCCGTTGGCGGCGAAGTTGTCGCCGTAGGCGGGGGTGCCGCCGCCGTCGCCGCCGTGGACTTCGGCGGCCTCGCGGGCGAGCGCGCGGGTGTCGCCCGCGCGGGTGTCGCCGACGTAGTTCTTGCTGCGGACGTCCTTGCTTTTGTCCTTGTCGATCTCCCGCACGTACGTCCCCGACGCTTCCAGCCGAGGCATCGACTTCGGGAGGGGGACCGCGCTGGCGACGTTGGCGTAGGTCTTCCCGTCCTTCTGGTTGTGCTCGACGGTGAGGAGGCACGGGGCGCCGATGACGTTCTCGATGTCGAACCCCTCCAGCTCCTTCGCCGTGAAGTCCTTCCCCCGCCACCGGCGGAGGAGGTCCCCCATCGAGCTGTTCTCGTGGAGGCTCACGTTCATGGTGGCGAAGACGAGGTGGGGCTTCCCGTTCTCGGGGTTCCGCTCCTCGATCTCCCACACGAACCGGGCCCGGTGCTTCTCCCCGAACCCGGTCATCTGGATGCCGAGGTCCACCACGTCCACGCAGACGGCGTTGTGGGTGCCGGCGGGGGCGGGGGTGAAGGTGCCTTCCTGGGTGCCTGTGACTACGAAGCTCATGGCTGTGGTTGAGGGTTATGGGTGCTCGGATGCCCTCCGAACGTGGGGAGCCTCACGGCTCAGCGATCTTGTAGGAGCGGTAGCTCGGGTCGGGGTCGGGGATCACGCAACCGAGGCCGAGCACGAGCTCGTCGTTGCGGATCGCCTCGACGTAATCGAAGAACGTGGTGGAGTCGAGCGAGGCCGTAGAGGGCTCGCGGGTGTAGTGGTGCCCGTCCACTTCCGCCTCCTCGGGCTGGACGTCGAGGTACTTCCCCTTGAAGTGCTCGTGGATCGCCCACGCCGGCACCGCCTTCCCCGCCTCCGCCATCGCGGCCCGGATCTCCTTGATGACGACGCCCCAGTAATAGGAGTTGGCGGCGGTCGTCCGCTTCGGCCCGGAGACCTGGATCCGCACCTCCCGCCCCCGGTAGAGGGCGAGCGTCGAGGCGAGCTGCCGCCGATACCCGTCGGGCAGGCGGCCGTCTTCGCTGACGGGGGCGGTGATCTCGAGCGGGAGCGGCATCGTCGTGGCGGGTTACGGGGGGTGCCCGGCGGGGGCGACCGGCCCCCACGGGGGAGGGGGGTCAGGCGGCAACGCCACAGGGGATGGCGGGGCGGTGGTTGGCGAGGAAGACGGCGCGGGCGAAGCCGAGCGGCGTAGCGGAGCGGAGGGCCTGCCGCTCCGGGGACGGGGGGAGCCGGTGCATCTTGCTCGCGTGGACGGGGGGCACCGGGCGCTTCTCCGGCATCACGAACCCGTTCCCCACCCACAGGCAGGTGCGCTTGGTGTAGGCTTCGGCGGCGGGGTCGTCGGCGTACCCGGCGAAGTCGCACGGGTCGAACGTGTGGTCGGGCCGGCGGAAGTGCGTCGAGACGACGCCGACGGGGTTCTCGCAGTAGAACGGGGCCCCGCTCCACGAGGCCACGGTGTACCCGGCGCTGAACAGCGCGAGCCCGTCGCAGAGGAGGGCGAGCCCCTTCCGGCTGAAGTCCCGCGCGCCGCTCCCGGCGAGGTCCGTGCAGGGGCTCTCGACGCCGACGAACAGCGGGCGCCGGCCCTCCGGCGGCGTCCACGAACGGGCGTCGCCCCACACGAACCGCAGGAGCCCGTCGCCCACCTCTTCCACCCGCCCGGCGTCGCCGGCCCGGATGGAGTGCGCGGCGTCCACGCACAGGCACTCGTATCCGGCTTCCGCCCACGGGCGCGCGGCGTTCCCGGTGCGGCTGTAGAGGAATATGGCGAGCGGGCGGGTCACGGTCGTCTCAGGCGGTCTCAGGCGGTGGCCGTGGCCGCCCCCCGCGCGCCACGCCCGACGGACAGGGCACCGGAGGCGGCGGACGGGGCGGCGGGGGTGGGGAGTTCTTCGGCACGCCGTTCTTCGGCGTCGAGGCGGGCCTGGAGGGCGTCGAGCGTGGGGGCGATCTCGCGCAGCCGGGCCTCGGCGGAGAGGCGCCGACGGGAGCCCCGCCGCGCCGAGGTGATCTCGGTGATGAGGTCGTTCTCCTCGGCTTCGAGGCGGCGGAGGCGCTCCCGTTCGGAGTAGGGGAGGGGGGCGTTCATGCGGGCACCTCTGTGGCAAGGGCAGCGTCGAGGGCTTCTAGTTGCTCGCCGTAGTTCGGGCCGTCGTAGCCGCACCCGTGGATCATCGCCGACGTGAACACGCCGAGGTAGGACGGGTGAGCTTCTATCTCCCGGAGCCGGGCGGCGAGCGCGGAAGCCGCGTCGCTGATGGTTCGGAGCCGCGCCCGCTCCGCCAGGAGCGCCCCCATCACCTCCTTTCGCTCCCACTCGGCGGCCTTCAAGTCCCCGGCTGCGCATATGGCATCCCGGCGGAGTTCGATGATCTCCTCCGGTGTCGGGAGGAAGCCGCTCCCGTTGCAGCACTCGCAGGTTTCGACGGGCTCGCAGTCGGGGACGGAGGTGCCCACGTACACCTCGCCGTCGCCGTCACACACGGGGCAGGCGGTACGCTCAGCCGTCGGCTGCTCGGCGTCGGGGGCGGGCGGGACGGCGGGAGGGCGGAGAGAGGGGTTCATCGGGGCGAGGCGAAGGAGGGGCGGACGAGGTAGGCGCGGTCCGCGATCACGTCCCAGCCCCCGTCGATCCACTGCTCGGCAAAGGCGACGTCGTAGCCCCTCCGGCGGGATTCGAGGGCGCCGTCGAGGGCCTCGCGGCGGGAGGCAGCCGGGACGTGCTCGGCATCGTCCACGAACCGCCTGCGACGGGTGACGCGGTACTTGGTCATGGTCTCAGGCAATGGGGAGGGCCGTCCAGCGGAGCGCCCGCGCCACGGCGGCGGCCGCTACGACGGCGGCGGGCACGGCCGTTGACGGCGGGGAGGGGGGAGCGGCTACGCCGCT
>DASPKS010000205.1:0-10693 GCA_035628035.1 Rubricoccaceae bacterium | reverse complement strand
CGGCGAGGACCCCCGCTTCATCCTCCGCCGCATGCTCATCTTCGCCTGCGAGGACGTGGGGCTGGCCGACCCCCGCGCACTCCAGCTCGCCGTCGCCTACGCGCAGGCGTTCGACTACGTGGGGATGCCCGAGGGGCAGTTCATGCTCGCCGAGTGCTGCCTCTACCTCGCCACCGCGCCCAAGAGCAACTCCTCGTTCGCCTACTTCGACGCCCTCAAGCACGTGGAGCACGAGCCGACCGACGAGGTGCCGGACCGGCTGAAGGACGCCAACCGCGACAAGGCCGGGTTCGGCCACGGCGTCGGGTACAAGTACCCCCACGCCTATCGCGAGGGGTACGTGCCCGAGCAGTACCTCCCCCCGGCGATGCAGGGGCTCTACTTCTACCAGCCCCGCGAGATCGGCTACGAGAAGGAGATCGCCGAGCGGCTGGCGCGGCTCCGCGAGCGCGACCAAGAGGAGTCGATCGAGAAGCGCGTCCGCCGCTACGCCGAGAAGGACGATGGCTGAGGGGGTGCTGCACCGCGAGGCCGTGCGCTACGCGGCGCCGCTCCGCGAGGGCGGCTCGCTCCCGGCCGTGGTCGAGACGGAGGGCGGTGAGCTGTTCGTCGTGAAGTTCCGTGGGGCGGGGCAGGGGGCGCCTGCGCTCGTGGCCGAGCTCGTCGTGGGGCTGCTCGCGCAGCGCCTCGGGCTGACCGTGCCCGACCTCGCCGTCGTCGAGGTGGGCGAGGGGTTCGGGCGGGCCGAGCCGGACCCGGAGATCCAGGACATCCTCCGGGGCAGCCACGGCCCCAACGTCGGCCTCCGCTTCCTCGAAGGGGCCTTCGCCTACGACCCCGTCGCCTTCGCCGACCTCGTGACCCCCGAGGAGGCCGCCGACGTCGTCTGGTTCGACGCGCTCACGCTCAACGTGGACCGCACCCCGCGCAACCCGAACATCCTCGTGCAACACCGCCGCGCGTGGCTCATCGACCACGGCGCCGCGCTCTACCTCCACCACGACTGGCCCGGCGTGACGGAGGAGCGGGTGCGCACGGCGTTCGAGCGCATCCGCGACCACGTCCTCCTCCCCCGCGCTTCGAGCATCGCCGAGGCCGACGAGCGCCTCGCGCCCCGCCTCACGGACGACGGGATCGCGGAGGTGCTCGCGGCGGTCCCCGACACCCTGCTCATGGATGCGCCCGAAGGCCGGCACGCGCCGTTCCCCTCGGCCGAGGAGGCCCGGGCGGCGTACCACCGCCTCTTCGCCGACCGCCTCCGCGCGCCCCGCGTGTTCGCGGAGGAGGCCGAGCGGGCCCGCGTAGAGGTGCAGGCGGCGCGCCCCCGCGCGCTCGACTACCGCCGCTAGCGATGGGCGCGTTTTCTGCTTTGTTCGACTACGACTACGCGCTCGTCCGCGTCGTCCCCCGCGTGCAGGTCGGGACGTTCGTGACGGTGGGCGTCGTCCTCCACGCACGGCAGGCCCGGTTTTTAGGCGCACGCTTCGTCGAAGAACCTCCCGTGCCCGGGCTCGACGCCGACCTCCTCCGGCGCGCGCTCGTTGCGTTCGACTGCGTGTGCGCGGGGGGGGAGGCCGCCGGGCCCATTGGGCTGCTGCCGCCGTCGGAGCGGTTCCACTGGCTCACCGCTACGCGCTCTACGGCCATCCAGACCTCGCCCGTCCACACCGGCCAGGCGGCCGACCTCGCCGCCGCGCTCGACGCCCTCTTCCGCGCGACGGTCGCCCGATGAACCGCTTCGCCGAGGACCCCGTCGACTACCGCCGCCACCCGGAGCGCTACCGCATCGGGCGCGGCGAGGAGGGTGTGTTCCGGGTGCAGCCCTACAAGGGCGAGCTGCTCCCGCTGTGGCACTTCCGCACACCGGAGATCGCCCGCCGCTCGGCCGACGCGCTCTGGGCGAAGTACGAGGCGTACCGCGCCTCGGGCGACTTCGTCGGGATGGACATGGCGCGGAAGTACCTCCAGATGGGCTACACCCGCGCCATGCGCTACGCGAACTACCCCGGTGGCCGGAAGCTCACGCCCGACGGCGACCTCGTGGAGCCGCAGCGGTGGGCCGACCCTGCCAAGCGCGAGGCCGCGCTCATCTTCAAGGCGAAGTGGGACGCCGTCCGCGACGACCCGGACTACCAGGCGCGGAGGGCCGCGCACGAGGCCCGCGTGGAGGCCGCCGCCTAGGCGCGCGGCGTCATCGGGCGGAGGACGATCTCCGAGATCAGGTAGTCGTTCGGCGTCTGGAGCGCGTGGAGGACCGTGGCCGCCACGTCCTCGGGGCGCATGGCGTGCGGGTTCATCGTCGTCTCGGCCACCTCGAAGAAGTGCGTGGCGACGGAGCCCGGGTAGAGGCACGTCACCTTGATCCCGTGCGGGCGGAGCTCCTTCATCCACGCCTCCGAGAGCCCGCGCACGCCGAACTTCGTCGCGTTGTAGGCGCCCATCCCGGCGTTCCCCACGAGCCCCGCCACGCTGGCCACGTTGACGATGTGGCCGCCGAACCCTTCGTTCTTGTGCTGCGCCTTCATCAAGGGCACCGCGGCCCGTGTGCAATAAAAAAGCCCGTTGAGGTTGGTCTCCACCTGCACGTGCCAGTCGTCCACCGCGAGGGCGTCGACGTCGCCGAAGCGGCCGAGGCCGGCGTTGTTGATGAGGACGTCGCAGCGGCCTGCCTCCTCCACGACGCGGGCGAAGGCGGCGTCGGTGCGTTTCTGCTTCGTGACGTCGCAGGCGACGGGCGTGAACCGCTCGCCGAGCGCCTGGTGGATCGCCTTGAGGTCGTCGGCGGAGCGGGCGAGCCCGAAGACGCGGGCGCCGGCCTGGAGGAGGGCGGCGGCGAAGGCACGGCCGAGGCCCCGGCTCGCGCCGGTGACAACGGCGACCTTATCGTGGAGGTCCATTCGGAGAGGCAGGGGGAGCAGGCGAGAGGGAAGGGGCCGCGGGTGGGGGCGCGCCGGTGGTGATGCGCACTTCGCGCACGACCACTTCGTCTTCGAGGATGCCTTCGGTGAGGTAGCGCTTGCGCTGGCGGATCTCCCGGAGGCGTCGCTCCCGCTCGCCGGGCGGGAGCAGCGCCGCCCGCTCCTCGGCGAGCGCGAGGTTCCCGCCCTCTACGATCCGCTGCTCCTCGGGGATGAGGGCACGGAGCCCCTCGGTGATGGCGGCCTGCCGGAAGGGCAGCGTGAGGCCGTCCACCGTGCGGTAGTCGTCGTACCGGACGCGGTGCACCACGACGGGGGCGTTGGCGGAGTCCCCCGCCGGCTGGGTCAGCCGTAGCTCCAGGAGGTCGAACGTCTCGGCGTCCACGGCGATGCGCGCGGCGCGGAGGCCGGGGAGGAGGCGGGCCGCCGCCGCGAAGGCGGCCGGGTCGGCGCTCTCGATGGCGTAGACCCGGCGGGCCCCCACCGTGTCGAACCCGGCGAGGCGCGCGGTCGAGCGGAGCGCGTCCACGAGCGCGATCACGTTCGGGAGCGCGTACGAGAGGGCGACCGGCTGCTGCAGGGAGTCGTTCGAGACCGACCGCGCCGAGAACGTGAGGAGGCTGTCGGGGCCCTCCCGCGTGAAAATGGTCACCGCGTCGTCGGTGACGACGGTGAAGCCCCGGATGCCTTCGTAGTGGGCGCGCGTCCGCGAGAGGAGGGAGTCGAGGACGGCGCCGGGCTCCGTGAGCGTCGGCGGCTCCCGCCGGCAGGCCGAGAAGGCGACGAGGAAGACGAGGAGGACAGGGGCGAGGCGGCGCGGCATCGAGGACAGGCACGGGGGGGCCGCTAACTTACCCCGCGCCCTGGCGCCTCGCCCTTCCGCCTATGGACCTCGACCCCCTCGTCCTGTCGCGCCTCCAGTTCGCGCTGACGATCATGTTCCACTACCTCTTCCCGCCCCTGACGATCGGGCTGGGCGCGGTGATGGTGGGGCTGGAGGGGATGTACCTCAAGACGCGCGAGCCCATCTATGAGGCGGCCGTCCGGTTCTGGACCCGCCTCTTCGCCGTCAACTTCGCGATGGGCGTGGCGACGGGGCTCGTGATGGAGTTCGAGTTCGGGACGAACTGGGCCGCCTACTCCCGCTACGTCGGCGACGTGTTCGGGAGCGCGCTCGCCGCCGAGGGGATCTTCGCGTTCTTCCTGGAGAGCGGGTTCCTCGCCGTGCTCGTGTTCGGGTGGGACCGCGTGGGCCCGAAGATGCACTTCTTTGCCACGTTCATGGTGTTCCTCGGGGGGCTGTTCTCCTCCATCTGGATCGTCGTCGCCAACTCGTGGATGCAGACGCCGGCCGGCTTCCACATCGTCGAGTCGGCCGCCGGGCCGCGCGCCGAGATCGTCGACTTCTGGGCGATGGTGTTCAACCCGTCGAGCGTGGTCCGCCTGCTCCACGTGTGGGTGGGCGCGTTCATCCTCGGCGCTTTCTTCGCCCTCTCCATCTCGGCGTGGTACCTCCTCAAGCGGAAGCACGTCGACTTCGCCGAGCGCTCGTTCAAGGGCGCCCTCGTGCTGGCGACGGTCTCCAGCCTGGCCGCCCTCTTCACGGGCCACCTCTCGGCCGACGTCGTCGCCGAGCACCAGCCGCCGAAGCTGGCCGCCTTCGAGGGGCACTTCGAGACGGGCCCCGCCACGCTTTTTCTCTTCGGGATACCCGATCCGGAGGCAGGGCGGACCGCCGGGCTGGACCTCCCCGGCGGGCTCTCCTTCCTCACCCACTTCGACTTCACCGCGCCGGTGGTGGGGCTGAACGACGTGCCCCGCGAGAACTGGCCCAACGTCGCCCTCGTGTTCCAGACCTACCACGCGATGGTCGCCCTCGGGGTGTTCTTCATCGGCATCACGCTGCTGGCATGCTTCCTCTGGTGGCGGGGAACGCTCTTCCGGCACCGGTGGCTGCTGTGGGTGTTCGTGTTCGCCGTCCTCGGCGCCTACGCCGCCAACCAGCTTGGGTGGGTGAGCGCCGAGGCGGGCCGCCAGCCGTGGATCGTGTGGGGGCAGCTCCGCACGAGCGAGGGGCTCTCCGAGAGCGTGACGGGCGGGATGGTGCTCACGTCGCTCATCCTGTTCTCGGTGATCTACCTCCTCCTCTTCGCTGTGTGGGTGCTCGTGATGAACGCGAAGATCCAGCACGGCCCCGAGCCCGTCGTCGTGCCCGGCCGGCCGACGACGCCCGACGACCTCCTCGAAGTCGCCGCCCGCCGCACGAACCCATCCGGCTACTCGATGAGCGCGGCCAACGTCCCCACCTTCGACCCCGACACGCAGGGCTGACGCCATGGACCTCCACGTGCTCTGGTTCGTCCTCCTCGGGCTGCTCCTCTTCGGCTACGCCGTCCTCGACGGGTTCGACTTCGGCGTGGGGATGCTCCACCTCTTCGTCGCCAAGACCGACGAGGAGCGGCGCATCCTGCTCAACAGCATCGGGCCGCTGTGGGACGGGAACGAGGTGTGGCTCGTCACCTTCGGCGGCGCCCTCTTCGCCGCCTTCCCGACGGCCTACGCGAGTGTGCTCTCGGCGTTCTACCTCCCGTTCATGCTCCTCCTCGTGGGGCTCATCTTCCGCGCCGTCGCCATCGAGTTCCGGAGCAAGCGGGAAGGGCGGGGGTGGCGGCGGAGCTGGGACGCCGCCTTCGCGCTCGCCAGCACGCTCTGCGCGCTGCTGATGGGGACGGCCGTCGGCGCGGCGCTTCGGGGGCTGCCCATCGGGCCGCGAGGGATCTACCAGGGCGGGCCGTTCGAGATGATCACGCCGTACGCCCTCCTCGTCGGCGCCCTCGCGGTGGCGCTCTTCGCGATGCACGGGGCGATTTACCTCTACCTCAAGACGGAGGGCGAGCTCCAGCGGCGGCTCAACGAATGGATGTGGCGGACGTTCGGGGTGTTCCTCGCGCTCTACGTCCTCACCACCATCGTGACGCTCGTCACGCGGCCGGAGGTGGCGCGGCACTTCGCGGCGTACCCGGCGGCGTGGGCGCTCGTGGTAGGGAACGTGCTCGCCCTCGCCAATATCCCGCGGGCGATCTACCGGGAGAAACCCTTCTACGCGTTCCTCTCGTCCACCTTCACCATCCTCTCGCTGGTGTTCCTCTTCGGGGCGGCGCTCTTCCCGAACCTCGTCGTGAGCACGCTGGGCGAGCACTATCACCTGACGATCTACAACGCGGCCTCCTCCGAGAAGACGCTCGGGATCATGGCGCTCGTGGCGGCCATCGGGATGCCGCTCGTCCTCACGTATACGGCCGTGGTGTACTGGACCTTCCGCGGGAAGGTGAAGCTGGGCGAGTTCTCGTACTGAGCCGAGAACGCGGCGGGCATGCCGGGCGTAGAAGCCGTCCCTTCTACCCAGCCCTTGTCTAGCCATGGAAGTCCGCGAGATCATGACGCGCGGGGTCGAGACCGTCCCGCCCCACGCCACTCTCCAGGAGGCCGCCCAGAAGATGAAGGACCTCGATGTCGGCTCCGTGCCCGTGTCCGATGGGGAGCGCCTCAGCGGGATGATCACCGACCGCGACATCACCATCCGCGCCACGGCCGCCGGCCTCGACGCCGGGACCACCCGCGTCAGCGACATCATGACCCCCGAGGTCGTCACCTGCCGCGAGGACGCGTCGGTGGAGGACGTGGCGCGCCTGATGGAGGAGCACCAGATCCGCCGCCTCCCCATCGTAGACGCCGAGGACCGCCTCGTGGGGATCGTCGCTCTCGGCGACCTCGCCGTCGAGGCCGGCAACGACCGCCGCACGGGCGACGTGCTCGAGAGCGTCTCCCAGCCCGCGCGCTGAGTTTTTTTCCCCTCCCCTCCCCTCGCCGAGGGGAGGGGCAGGAGTACTCCCTGCCTCCGGGCGGGCAGCGTCGCTGCACAGGCGCGCGATACGGGACAGGCACGGGCGGCGGCGTAGCTTGCGAAGCCCCTTTCGCCTGCCCATGCGCCGTCTCGTTCTCCTCATCGCCTCCGGGCTTGTCGCCGCCTGCACCTCGCCGAGCGAGCTCTACGACCGAGGGGAGCGCTACGAGCGAGAAGGCCGCTACGAAGAGGCGGCCGACCACTACGTCCGCGCGCTGGAGCGCGAGCCGGACATGCGGAAGGCGCAGGGGCGGCTGTCCGTCGTCGGGCGGCACCTCCTCACGCGCTACCTGGAGGCCGAGGCCGGCGCCGCCACGTACGCGCCCGACGCCGCCGACGCCTACCTCCGCGCCGACGCGCTCGTGCAGCGCGCCGCCGGGGTGGGCGTCCGCCTCGCCGCGCCGCTCTCGTTCGAGGCCGACCGCGACGCCGCGCTCGCCCGCGCCGTCGAGGCGCTGGAGCCGGAGGCGTGGGACCTCGTCGAGGCGGGTCGGTACGAGGAAGCGTTGGCCGCCGCGGAGCGGGCCCGCCGCTACCGCCCCGCGCCCGACTGGGCCGCCTCGCTCGACGCCGCCGAACGCACGGCCTACGCGCGCTGGGCCGAGGCCGACCGCGCTGCCGGCCGCTACCGCGCCGCCCTCGCCCACGCCGATGAGGCGCTCCGGCGTACCGGCCCCGACAGCCCGGAGGGCGCCGACCTTGTCCTCCTCCGCGACCGCATCCTCGAAGAGGCTACGGTAAACGTGGCGTTCTTCCCCGTCGAGCAGCGCGGGCGCGACGAGCTGCCGCCCGGCTTCCTCCGCGACCTCGACGACCGCCTCGAAGACGACCACTGGCAGCAACCCCGGCTGTTCATCCGACCGCTCGATCCCACGGAGGTCCGAAGGGTCATCCGCTACACCGGCGAGGAGCGGTTCTACGAGCCGGCTACCGCCGCCCACCTCGGCCGCCGCCTCAACGCCGACGTGACCGTCGCCGTCACCGTGCAGGACTTCGACCGCACGGCGCGTGTGACCGATACCGACACCCTCACTGCTGACCTCCGAAGCGGCGGCACGGCGCGATACTTCCGGGTGCAACATGAGGTCACGCTCCGGGCCTGGATGGACGTGACGGTGGTGGAGGTGGCGAGCCGTCAGGTGCTCTGCTCCGGAGCGGGCGAGTACAGCGAAAGCGGCGAGGCCGCCTGGTACGACTACGACGGACGTGTGGCCGACCTCGACCTCCCCAGGGACGAGCGCCGCCGGTTCGGCGAGGAGGGGCGGGAAGAAGCGGAGCGCGGCCTGGTCGAGGATCTCACGGAGGAGCTCGTGCGCTCCGCGGCCCGGCGCGCGGCCGGCTGCCTCGACCGGCTCATCCCCTAGGGATGGACTACGTCACGCTCCGCGCCCTCGCGGCCGAGTGGGACCGGGCGCTACGCGGCGCCGCTATCGCCGAGGCCTTCACACAGGAGCGCGACGAGGCACGTCTGGTTGTCCACGCGGTGGATGGGGTGTGGACGCTCCGCGCGCGGTGCACGCCGAACCGCCCGCTCCTTTTCCGCACGGAGGGGACCGGCCGCGCCCGCCGCAACACGGCGGCTGTGCTGCCCGGCGCCGCAGGCCGGCAGATCGAGGCCGTGCGCGTCGCCGACCGCGACCGTTTTTTCGCGTTGGACCTCGAGGGGGGCGGGTGCCTCCTCCTCCGGATGTTCGGGCCGCACCCGAACGGCTGGCGCGTAGGCCTGGACGGGCGGGTCGCCGAGGTCTTCCTGGGAGAAGAAGGGATCGGCGAGGCGCCGCCACAGCCCCAGCCAGCACCCGACCCGGAGACGCCTGAAGCCTTCGCGGCCCGGTGGCGGACGGACCGGCCAACGGTCGCGCAGGCCATCGCCTCGGCGGTGCCGCTCCTCGGCGCGGTCCTCGCCGCCGACGTGGCCCGCCGCGCCGGGGTCGACCCGCGCACTCCCCCCGGTTCGCCGGAGGACGACTCCCTGCGCCAGGTGTTCGCCGCCGTCGAGGCGGTGCGGGCTGCCCTCGCGCACCCGCACCCCCACCTCTACCGGCGCGGGCAGCTCGTGGAGGCGCTGACGCCCATCCCCCTTGCGCACCCACCGGAGGGCTGGACCGCCGAGGCATTCGAGACGATGGACGCCGCCGTGCGCGCCTTCGCGCGGCGGACGCTGGCGCAGCGCCGCTTCGAGGGGCTGTACCGCCCGCTGGAGCAGGCCCTCGCGACGGCTGCCGAGCGGCTCAGCCGCCGCGCGGACGCCATGCTGGGGGAGCTACAGAACCCCTCGCGCGCCGACCGCTACGAGGCGTGGGGCCACCTCCTCATGGCGCAGGCGGCAGGGGAAGGACCCGGCCGCCCCGAGATCACCCTGCCGGATATCCTCGGAGAGGGTGCGGCGGTTACCATCCCCCTCGACCCTGCGCAGTCGGCCGTCGAGAACGCGCAGCGGATGTATGCGAAGGCGCGGCAGGCGCGGCAGGCCCGCGCCCACGCGGAGGCGCGCTGGGCCGAGGTCCAGGCCGACGCCGACCGCGCTCGCGCGCTCCTCGGCCGCCTCCGTACGCTGGACGATGCGCGGGCCGTCGAGCGCTTCCGGGAAGAGGAGCACGAAGCGCTGGCCCGGCTGCTCCGGCCGGAGGACACGGGCGAGGAAGCGCGGCCCTACCGGCGCGTCCTGCTCGATGGGGGGTGGGAGGTACGCATCGGGAAGCACGCGCGGTCCAACGCCGAGCTGACCGCGAAGCACGCCGCGCCGCACGACCTCTGGCTCCACGCGCGGGGCGTTCCCGGCGCGCACGTCGTCCTCCGGAAGCCCAGCAAGACGGCCGTGCCGCCGAAGTCCGTCGTGGAAGAGGCCGCCGCGCTGGCCGCCCACTTCAGCCAGGCAAAGACGCAGGCGCTCGTGCCGGTCATCGTCACCGAGCGGAAGTACGTCCGCCCGCTGAAGGGCGGCGCGCCGGGGCAGGTCCGCGTAGACCGCGAGGAGGTGCTGATGGTGGCGCCGCGCGCCCCCGACGGTCAGCGGGCGAGCGCGTAGTAGCCGAGGATCAGGAGCCCGAACGCGATCCGGTACCACGCGAACGGCCGGAATGTGTGGGTGGCCACGAACCGGATCAGGAAGCGCACCACCACCAGCGCCGAGGCGAACGCGACGAGGCAGCCCACCGCGAAGAACGGTGCGTCGCTCACAGAGAGGGCGTCGGCCTCCTTCACCAGCTTCAGCGCCGACGCCCCGAGCATGATGGGGATCGCGAGGAAGAACGAGAACTCCGTGGCCGCCTTCCGCGAGAGCCCGGAGGCCACGCCGCCGAGGATGGTCGCGCCGGAGCGCGAGACGCCGGGGATGAGCGAGACGCACTGCGCCAGCCCCACCTTGAGGGCGTCGCCCGGGCCGATGTCGGCGACCTCCGCCACGCGGGGCAGCCGCCGCGCGGCGGTGTTCTCGATGAGGAGGATCACCAGCCCACCCACGACGAGCGCGATGGCGACGACGAGCGGGCGGAAGAGGTGCTCGTCCATCCAGTCCTCGATGGCGAACCCGAGCACGGCCGCCGGGACCGTGGCCACGACGACGGCCAGCGCGAAGCCCCGCGCGGAGGGGTCCGACGGGAGCCGCCGGACGAGGTCCCACAGCTTCGCCCGGTAGACCCACACCACCGCGAGGATCGCCGCGAGCTGGATCACGATGTTGAACACGACCATCCGCGGCGCCGTCGGGTCGAGCCCGAGCGCGTCGGTGGCGAGGATGAGGTGGCCCGTCGAGGAGACCGGGATGAACTCGGTGGCGCCCTCGACGAGTCCCAAAACGAGCGCCTGGAGGAAATCAACGGCCGACATGCAGAGGGGCGAGAGGGGAGAGGGGAGGGGGCGGCGCCCAATC
>DASPKS010000204.1:0-5996 GCA_035628035.1 Rubricoccaceae bacterium | reverse complement strand
GGCGCATGAGAGACCGGGCAACCCTGCCCAATGATAGGGCCGTGTCGGTGGAGCCCGCGGAGGGCGTCTTCAGCCGCGCTTCGCGCGGCGCTTCGTGAGGACCACCTCGCTCGACCCCCCACCGGTACAGTCGCGGAAGCCGACGATGACGGTGTCCGTTTCCCACGCCCCGCCCTCAGGAATTCGCTCCGCTCATTTGAGCAGAGTCACGCGCTGCGTGCGCGTGACCGTACCCGCGCCGGACTCCGGCGCGAAGCGCGCGCAGGAGGTACGACCCTCTCGGGAGACAGCTCCCGTCGAAGGCCGACTTATAGCGGCCCACCTCATACATCCCCTCCGCGAGGACGGCTTCTGGAAATCTCGACGACGTACGAGCTGGCCACCGACTTCAGCTACCTCCTCCACAAGCACCCTGAGCCATAGAGACGAATGGAGGAATACGCAGTGGCTTGCGTGTGGACAACGGAGTACGCTAGGACGCCCACATTCTCTTTACCTGTACCTCTACCTGTACCCCCTGAAAGAGTTAGGGCCCGTAAGCGCCACATCTATTGCACTTACGGGCCCTACTTGGTGCCCAGGACTGGACTCGAACCAGCACGGGATTGCTCCCACCACCCCCTCAAGATGGCGTGTCTACCAATTTCACCACCTGGGCAGAAAGAACGCGGCCCTTATTAGGGCTCCCCTGCGCGGGCCGGGGCGCGGCTCGGCCCCGGTGACTCCGGTAGGACTCGAACCTACAACCCACTGGTTAAAAGCCAGTTGCTCTACCGATTGAGCTACGGAGTCGGCTCCGGTAGAGGCACCGGCAGGCGGCTCGCTCAGGGCCGAGAAAACTAGAAAAAAGGCCCCCGGCTGTCAACGCGCGGCCTGTGGAACGATGGCGAAGAGTCGCCCCGCTCAGGCCTCCGGGGGGACCGTCCGGATGTGCAGCTCGGCGAGCTGTGCCGAGTCCACCACGTCGGGCGCCCCGGACATCGGCTCGGTAGCCGCCTGCGTCTTCGGGAAGGCGATGACGTCGCGGAGCGAGCGGGCGCCGGAGAGGTGCATCACCATCCGGTCGAGCCCGAGCGCGATGCCGCCGTGAGGCGGGGCGCCGAAGCGGAAGGCGTCGAGGAGGAAGCCGAACCGCCGCTGTGCTTCTTCGGGCTCGATCCCGAGCAGCCCGAACATCCGCCGCTGGATCTCCTGCTGGTGGATCCGGATGCTCCCGCCGCCCAGCTCCGACCCGTTCAGCACGAGGTCGTAGGCGCGGGCGCGCGCCTTCCCGGGCTCGGTGTCGAGCAGCGGCACGTCCTCCGGCTTCGGGCTCGTGAACGGGTGGTGCATCGCGTAGAAGCGCCCGTCGGCCACGCTGTACTCGAAGAGCGGGAAGTCCGTCACCCAGAGGAAGCGCCACGGGCCGTCGGTGCCTTCAGGGATCAACCCGAGTTCGTTCGCGAGATGGAGGCGGAGGTCGCCGGCCTGCTCGAACACCTTCGGCTGCGCGCCCACGAGGACGAGCACGAGGTCGCCCGCCGCCGCGCCCGTCTCGGCGATCACGCGCTCCCCAATCGCACGCGGCAGCACTTCTTCCTTGACCGATGCGGTGAAAGGCGCCCCATCCTTCGGGAGCTTGAAGTAAAAAAGCCCCGACGCGCCGAGCTTCTGGCGGACGACCTCCTTGTCGAGCCGGTCCATCTGCCCGCGCCCGCGCTCGCCTTCCCCCTCGACGCGGAGGCCGACGACGGCGCCGCCGCTTTCGAGCGCGCCCTCGAACACGCGGAAGCCGGAGCCGCGCACGGCCTCGGTGAGGTCGGTCAGCTCCATCCCGAAGCGGAGGTCCGGCTTGTCGGAGCCGTAGCGGCGCAGCGCCTCGGCGTACGTCATCCGCTCGAACGGCGTCGCGATCTCGATGCCGTGCGTCTCCTGCCACACCGCCGCCATCAGCCCTTCGATCAGCGCGAACACCAGCTCCTCCGTGGCGAACGTCATCTCGACGTCGATCTGGGTGAACTCCGGCTGGCGGTCGGCGCGGAGGTCCTCGTCGCGGAAGCACTTCGTGATCTGGACGTACCGGTCGAGCCCCGCCACCATGAGGATCTGCTTGTACGTCTGCGGGCTCTGCGGGAGCGCGTAGAACTGCCCGGGGTGGACGCGGCTCGGCACGAGGTAGTCGCGCGCGCCCTCCGGCGTCGACTTCATCAGCACCGGGGTCTCGACCTCGACGAAGTGATGGAGGTCGAAGTAGCGGCGCGTGGCCTGGTAGAGCCGGTGCCGCAGGAGGAGGTTCTTCTGGAGGTGCGGCCGGCGGAGGTCGAGGTAGCGGTACTGGAGGCGGAGGTCCTCGCTCGTGTTCTGCTGCCGCTCCTCGTGCGCCGACACGACGAACGGGAGCGGGTCGGCCACGTTGAGCACCTCCACCGACGACACGTACACCTCGATCTCGCCCGTCGGGAGGTCCGGGTTCTTGCTCTCGCGCTCGCGCACCTCACCGACGACAGAGACCACGTCCTCGCCGCGCAGCTTGGCGGCGGTCGCGTACGCCTCCGCGCTCGTCGCCTCGGCGAAGACGACCTGCGTGAGCCCGTAGCGGTCGCGGAGGTCGGCGAAGACGAGCCCGCCGAGGTTGCGGCGGGTGTCCACCCACCCCTTCAACGTGACGGTCTGCCCCACGTGCGCGGGCCGGAGGTCGCCGCAGGTGTGGGTGCGCGGGCCGTGCTGCTGGGCGGTGACGGGCGTGAGGCGAGCGGTCTCGGACATGACGCGCGAGGCGAAAGCGAGCCGAGAAGCTATCGGGGGTCTACAGGGGGCACGGGGAAGAAATCGCAAGATTCCCGTAGGAAAGCAGGAAGGGTAGCTTCTCCGGCCCCGCCTGATTGCCTGATGGATGCTGCTCCCCTCGTCGAAGGCGTCTTCGCCTCGGACCGCCGCGCCCTCGCGCGGGCGATCACGGTGGTGGAGAACGGGCTCGTTGGGGCGGAGGCGCTCGTGGACACGCTCTACCCGCGCACGGGGCGGGCGTGGCGGCTCGGCCTCACGGGCCCGCCCGGCGCCGGCAAGTCCACGCTCACCGACCGCCTCATCGGCGCCTTCCGCGCGGCCGGGCAGCGCGTCGGCGTGGTGGCGGTGGACCCGTCGAGCCCGTTCACCGGTGGGGCGCTCCTCGGCGACCGCGTGCGGATGGACGACCGGACCGCCGACCCCGGCGTGTTCATCCGGTCGCTCGCGGCGCGCGGCGCCCTCGGCGGGCTGGCCGAGGCGGCCGAGGCGGCCTGCGACGTCCTCGACGCGGCGGGCTTCGACGTGATCCTCATCGAGACGGTCGGGGTGGGGCAGGGGGAGCTCGACGTGGCTGAGGCGGCCGACACCGTGCTCGTCGTCCTCGTCCCCGAGAGCGGCGACGCCGTGCAGGCGATGAAGGCCGGGCTCATGGAGATCGCCCACGTGTTCGCCGTCAACAAGGCCGACCATCCTGAGGCGAACCTCGTCGTCGGCGCGCTCCGGCAGATGCTCCACCTCCGCCCGGCCGCCGCCGATGGGTGGGGCGTGCCCGTCGTGAAGACCTCCGCGCTCCAGGGCGAGGGGATCGAGGCGCTCGTGGAGGCACTCGAAAAGCACCACGCACACCTCGCCGCGTCGTGGGACGCCACACGCGAGGCGCGGCTGCGGCGCCGCGTCCGGCGACTCGCGGCGGCCGCCCTCCACCGGACGTTCTGGACGCCGGCGCGGCGGGCCGCCCTCGACGACGCGCTCGCCACGCTCGACCCGGCCGAGCGGGCGCCCTACCGGCTCGCGGCGCAGCTCCAGGGCCGCTAGGGACCTTTCGGATGGGTGTTACGTTTTTCGCAGGTCTTCCGGCTTTGCCGGGGACCGCGCCGCCCATCCCGTTGTTTTGGGCGGCCTTCCTTTTCCGCGAGCGTCCTATCTTCGCGCGCTTCCGCCCACCCGCTCGGCGCAGGGCGGCAGCGTTCCCCACGAACCAGCACAGGTAACGACCATGCCGGAAGACCCCGCAGCCGAGATTCAAGACCCCCGCGTAGGCGTCGCCGCCGTCGGGGACGGGGCCGCCGCCCCCCCGGAGATCGTGAACGACCGGCGCTTCTTCGGGCACCCGCGCGGCCTGGCGACGCTGTTCTTTACGGAGATGTGGGAGCGGTTCTCGTACTACGGCCTCCGCCCCCTCCTCGTCCTGTTCATGGCGGCCGCCCTCGCCGACGGCGGGTTCGGGTTCGACCGCGGGCAGGCGTCGGCCATCGTCGGCATCTACGCCGCGTTCGTCTACCTGATGTCGCTCCCCGGGGGGTGGGTGGCCGACCGGCTGCTTGGCCTCCGGCGCGCCATCTTCATCGGGGCGGTGCTCATCGCGACGGGCCACTTCTGCATCGGGCTCTCCGGGCTCGCCGGACCGGGCGGCGGGAAGGTCCCGTTCTTCCTCGGGCTCATCTTCATCGTGCTCGGCACCGGCCTCCTCAAGCCGAACATCTCCGCCATCGTGGGCGACCTCTACCCGGAGGGCGGCTCCCGGCGCGACGCCGGCTTCTCCATCTTCTACATGGGGATCAACATGGGCGCGTTCTTCGGCCAGCTCATCACGGGGTACCTCGGCGAGGCCGTGAGCTGGCACCTCGGCTTCGGCGCGGCCGGCGTCGGGATGCTCTTTGGGCTCCTCATCTACTGGCTCACGGCGCGGAAGACGCTCGGCCCCATTGGGACCGCACCCACAAGGCACCCCGACCCCGCGGTGCAGGCACGGCAGGAGCGGACGGTCAAGCTCGCCGTCCTCGGCTTCCTCGCCCTCGTCGCGGTCCTCTTCGTGATGACGGCCACCGGCATGTTCACCATCGACGCGCAGGCCGTTGGGCAGAACATGGCCTACGTCCTCGTCGGGATGGCGGCGGTGTTCTTCGGGTACGTGTTCTTCTTCGGCAACATCACTGGCGATGAGAAGAAGCGCGTGGCCGTGATTGTGGTGCTGTTCATCTTCGCGGCCATCTTCTGGAGCGCGTTCGAGCAGGCCCCGACGGCGCTCAACCTCTTCGCCGCCGACTTCACCGACCGCACGCTCGGCGGGTTCGAGGTGCCGGCCACGTGGTTCCAGTCGATCAACGCCGCGTTCATCATCCTCCTCGCGCCGGCCTTCGCCGCGCTGTGGGTCACGCTCGGCCGCCGGGGCGGCGACCTCTCGAGCCCGGCCAAGTTCGCGCTCGGGCTGTTCTTCGCCGGCCTCGGCTTCGTCATCATGATCTTCGCCGCCAACAAGGTGGTTGAGGGCGGCGCGGACACGCTCGTCTCGCCGTGGTGGCTCGTGGGGAGCTACTTCTTCCAGACCATCGGCGAGCTGTGTCTGAGCCCGGTCGGCCTCTCGTCGATGACGAAGCTCTCCCCGCGGAAGTTCGTCGGGCAGATGATGGGGATCTGGTTCCTCGCCTCGGCGCTGGGCAACCTCATCGGCGGCCTCGTCGGCGGCCACGTGGACCCGGAGAACCTCGCGCAGATGCCGAAGCTGTTCACGACGACCACGCTCTCGCTGATGGCGGCGGCGGCCATCCTCGCCGCGCTCATCATCCCCATCCGCCGGATGATGGCGACGACGGCGGTGCCCATCGGGGACCGCACGGGGCACTGACGCACGGCCTGGTGGCGGTAGCTTCGCGGGGGCGGCCTGGGGCCGCCCCCGCGCTTTTTTGCTATGACCGAGCCGATCACCGTCCCCGTTCACGTGCTACCCCATGGCGAGGGGCTCGACCTCCCCGCCCACGCCACCGAAGGCGCCGCCGGGCTCGACCTCCGCGCGGCCATCCCCGACGGGGCACCCGTCGTTCTTGCGCCGGGCCAGTTCGCCGGCGTGCCTACGGGGCTCATCCTCGCGCTCCCGCCCGGGACGGAGGGGCAGGTCCGCCCCCGCAGCGGGCTGGCCGCGCGCCACGGCGTGACCGTCCTCAACAGCCCCGGCACCGTCGACGCCGACTACCGCGGGGAGGTGCAGGTGCTCCTCATCAACCACGGCCCCG
>DASPKS010000203.1:0-7594 GCA_035628035.1 Rubricoccaceae bacterium | reverse complement strand
GAGGAGGAGCACGCGGCCATCGGGGAGCCGCGTCGCCGCGTGGTTCGCGAGGGGCGACGGGAGGACAGCGGCAGTAAGGAGGGAGGTAACGCCGGGGAAGTGGAACGCGTAGAGCGTGTCCACCAGCTCCGTCCCCTCGATATCGACGGCGACGAGGCGGAAGGCGTTGAGCCCCTCCACAAGGGACCGCGTCGCCTCGTAGAGCCCCGTCGACGGGTTGAGGGCGAGCGCTTCGTCATCCAGCTCCACGCGGTCTACGGTGCGGAACGACGTCACGCGGAGTTCGAGCCGGAGTGTCGGCTCGCCCTGCACCTCGTCGAGGTTGGGGCTGACGACCTCGATCTGCGGCGGCGTGGGGTCCACGAACGGCCGCTCACACCCGGCGACGGCGAGGACCACGGAGAGGAGGATGGGAGGAGTGACGCGCATCGAAAACGGGCGGCGTTCTTGAATGGGCCGCACGGCGGGGGGTTTCCGGGTCACGACATCGGGGACGGCGGGTAGTCCACCCACTCCAGCACGAGGCCGTGGGGAGGAGCCGCGGGCCCGGCCTGCCGGCGGTCACGCGCGGCGAGGAGGGACGGGATGTCTTCTACCGCTCGTTTCCCTCGCCCGACCTCCACGAGCGTGCCTACGAGGGCGCGCACCATCCCGTGCAGGAACCGGTCGGCGGCGATCTCGAAGCGCCAGTCGCCGCCCCGCCCCTCCGGGACCCACGCCGCGCGCTCGACCGTGCACACGCGGTTCTTCGTCTCCGACTGCGTGATGCAGAACGTGCCGAAGTCGTGATGACCGAGGAATGCCTGCGCCGCCGCGTTCATCCGGTCGAAGTCGGGCGACGGGCGGAGGAGCCAGCGCACGTGCCGGTCGAGCGCCCGTTCTTGCGTCGAGACCTGGTAGGTGTAGCCGCGGCGCACGGCGTCGTACCGCGCGTGGAACCCGTCGGGTGCCGCTTCGACCGAGAGGACAGCCACGGATCGGGGGAGCACGCCATTGAGCGACCGGTGGAGGCGGTAGGGATCGACCTCCTCCGCTGTCACGAAGTGCGCCACCTGCCCGCGGGCGTGTACCCCCGCGTCCGTCCGCCCCGCGCCGACGATGGCGACCCCCTCGCGGAGGACGACGGCGAGGGCGTCCTCCAGCGCCCCCTGTACGGTCGGCCCCTGCGGCTGGGCCTGCCAGCCAAGGAACGCGCCACCGTCGTACTCGATCAGCAGGCAGTAGGTGGGCACGGGGTATTCGAGGGTGGAAGGTCGAGGATAGAGAACGGCGAGGTTCTACGCGATCTTCTCTCCTTGACCTTCGATTCTCTCCCCTTTGAACCTCCCGTCGCGGATCTACCTGACCGGCTTCATGGCGAGCGGGAAGAGCACGGTCGGGCCGCTGCTTGCCCGCGAGGTCGGCTACCGGTTCATCGACCTCGACGCGTTCGTGGAGGCGCGGGAGGGGCAGCCGCTGGCCGGCCTGTTTGCGAGCGGAGGGGAGGCGGCGTTCCGGTCGGCGGAGCGGGCTGCGCTGGAGGAGACGACGCGGATGGCGCGCGTGGTGGTCTCGACCGGTGGCGGCACGCTGGCGAACGAGGCCAACCTCCAAACGGCGCTTGGCGCCGGCGTGGTGGTCCACCTCCGCGCGCCGGAACCGCTCGTGCTGCGGCGGCTCCGGCGTGGCCGCCTCCGCCCCCTCTTGCTAGACGCCCACGGCGAGCGTCTCACCGGGGCGGCCCTAGAGGCCAGGGTGCAGGAGCTCCTCGCCGCGCGCGCGCCGTTCTACGCGCGCGCCCACCTCACGGTGGACAGCACGGCCGCGCCCCCCCGGGCCGTCGCGCGGACGCTCGTGCGGACGCTCGCGGCGCAGTTTCCCTCCTAGCCAAGCCGGAACGAGCGCCGGTGGTGCGGGCTGGGCCCGTGCTCGCGGAGGGCCTCGTAGTGCGCCGCCGTCGGGTAGCCCTTGTGGATGGCCCACCCGTAGACGGGGTGCTCGGCATCGAGCCCTACCATCAGGCGGTCGCGGACGACCTTCGCTACGACGGACGCCGCCGCGATGGAGAGGCTCCGGCCGTCCCCTCGGACGAGCGTTTGCTGGGGGCACGGCGCCACGGGGAGCGCGCGGTCCCCGTCGATGAGGAGGATGTCGGGGCGGAGGAAGAGCTCGTCCACGGCGCGCCGCATCGCTTCGAGGCTGGCGTGGAGGACGTTCAGTGCGTCCACCTCGTCCGGCCCGCACTGCCCCACGCCGACGGCGAGCGCCTCGCAGATGATGAGGGGAAAGAGCGCCTCGCGCTTCGTCGGGGTGAGGCGCTTCGAGTCGTTGAGGTCCGGGAGGTCCGCCTCCGGCGGCAGGATCACCGCGGCCGCGACGACCGGCCCAGCGAGGCACCCACGCCCGGCTTCGTCCACCCCGGCCACGAACCGCCGCCCGGCCTGCCAGTGGGCCTGCTCGATCTCAAAGGAAGGCATAGAGAAGGGCCAGGTTGGTCGAACAGGCAGGGCGCCCGCCGGAGCGCCTGCAACCGCGCACCCGCCTAAAAAAGGCTGCTATCCCCTCTGGGAGGGGGCGGGGGGACCGTTGCTATCTGCTCGGAAACCATCTATCTTATCGGACGTGTGAGCCGCGAGCGGTGGACCGGGGGCCTCGTCGTCAGCGCCCACCCCGCCGCTTAGGCCCCTGCCGCTGCGCAGGATCACAGGTCGCCCCCGCTTCCAGCGAGCTTTCCCTCTCCGCGCCGGTTGGCGCGCAGGAGGGTCGAAGACGGATCGGTCAGCGGGCAGCCAACCGCTTGGGCGGCTCGATTGTTGCATCGTTCTTCCGGGCGGGCGCTCCGCGGAAGCGGACCGCCGCCTCAAGTTCCTCCGGGGTAGGCGCCGAGGCAACGCCGCCCCCAGTTACGAACAGGCCCTGCGCACGTGCTGCGCGGTTCCCCGCCGATGCCCGACGGGCTCCGAAAGGCAGCCCCGCTCCTGAGCGGCCCCGATGCCGACTCCTGACGCCCCCGCGCCGGCGGCGCGGACGACGCTCCCCGCACTCCGTTTTTCCCCCCTGCCAGCACCCCCCGGGGCTGCTCGGCCGGCCTGAAGTCCACCAACCGACCCCGTTCGATGGCCGAAGAACCGGTCCGCCCCGCGCCCGACGCGAGCGAGCAGCCGACTTCCCCCTCTGATTCTTCTGAGGAGGCTGGCGCCCCCGCGCCAGCTCGCCGATCCCGCCGTCCCCGCCCAGCCCCCGAAGGCGCTGCCGAGCCGGAGGCCAGCGCTTCTGAGGCGCCCGCGCGCCCGGCCCGCCGCTCCGCCCGGAAGGCAGCAGCCCCGGAGGCGAGCACACCTGCTCCCGCGGAAGGCGCTCCGGAGCCCGTGGCGGCTCCTCAGGAAGGCACCGCGGAGCCGCCCCGCCGGCGCCGTACCCCGCGCCGCGCGGGGGGGCCCGTGGCTTCGTCGGACGCACCGGAGCCGGAGGCGGTGGCCCCCGAGCCTGCGGACGTGGCGTCACGCGAGGAAGTGCCCCCGCTGGAGCGGATAGGCCCAGACTGGCGCTCCGAGGAGGAGTACATAGGGCGTGGGTCGGCCCCAGAAGAGCCAGCGTCTGGAGATTGGCGCCCGGCCGAGCGGGCGCCGGCGGGCCGGCTGCCCACGGAGCGCCCCGTCCGCGAGGAGCCGCCGCAGGAGCGCCGCCCGGCGCCGGGCGGCGAGCCCCGCGCCTACGACGAGGGGTATGGCCGGGAAGGCGGGGGGCGCCGCCGCAAGCGCGACCGCAACCGGAACAAGCGTGACCGGGAGCGCGGGGGGGGCGAGCGCGGCGAGTTCGACCGCAACGGGAATAACGGCCACCCCGGCGTCCCCTTCGAGGGGATGCTCGAGCTCATCGGCGACAAGAAGTTCGGGTTCATCCGGGGGTTCCAGCCCTCCCTCGCCAAAGGGGACAACGACCCGTTCATGCCGCCGCCGCTCATCCAGAAGTACAACATCCGTGACGGCGCGCTCCTCAAGGGGATCATCAAGCCGGGCCGGAAGGGTGCCTGGCAGGTCGCCCGTGTGGACGAGGTGATGGGGATGGACCCCGAGCACTGGAAGGACGTCGTCGACTTCGACCGCGGGCTCGTCATCTATCCCGAAGAGAAGCTCAACCTCGTCACGGGGCCCTCCGACATCTCGATGCGCGTCATCGACCTCGTGGCGCCCATCGGGAAGGGGCAGCGGTCCCTCATCGTCGCGCCGCCGCGCGCCGGGAAGACGGTCCTCCTCAAGAAGATCGCCGCCGGGATCGCGCAGAACCACCCCGAGGTGAAGCTGATCGCGATGCTCATCGACGAGCGCCCGGAGGAGGTGACCGACTTCAAGCGGAACACCGACGCGGCGGTATTCGCGTCATCGAACGACTTCGGCGAGGACAACCACGTCCGCGTGGCCACCCTCGCCTTCGAGTACGCCCGGCGCCTCGTCGAGCAGGGCCACGACGTCGTCGTCCTCCTCGACTCGCTCACCCGGCTCGGGCGGACGTTCAACCTCTGGGGCGGTAACTCCGGCCGCACGATGTCGGGCGGCCTCGACGCCCGCGCGCTTCTCATGCCGCGGAAGATCTTCGGGGCTGCGCGGAACATCGAGAACGGCGGGAGCCTCACCATCATCGCCACCGCGCTCGTCGAGACGAACAGCCGGATGGACGAGGTGATCTTCGAGGAGTTCAAGGGGACGGGGAACGCCGAGATCGTGCTCGACCGCGAGCTCGCCGACAAGCGGATCTACCCCGCCATCAACATCCGGAAATCCGGGACGCGGAACGAGGAGCGGTTGATGCCGGAAGAGCAGATCCGCCAGCGCCACGTGCTCTTCCGCGTGCTCAACGCGCGGCACCCCGTCGAGGCGATGCAGGCGCTCGTGCGGCAGATCCAGCTCAGCCCCACGAACCTCCACCTCCTCAACGAGCTGATCCCGGAGCAGGCCTTCTGAGTCCTGCCACGGGTGTTACGGCCGGGGCCGGTCGGGTGTCTGTAGGCGCACCCGACCGGCCTTTTCGTTGAGATGGAACTGCCCTCCGCCGAGCCCGAGGTCCAGTACGACTACGTCCCGCTGAAGCGGCGCGACGAGGCCGAGCGCCCGCGCGAGAAGCTCCTCCAGCACGGCCCCGCCGCCCTTTCCGACGCCGAGCTGATCGCGCTGCTCTTCGGGAGCGGCACGCGCGTCGGCGGGCGGAGCGTCTCGGCTGTCGAGCTGGGACAGGCGCTCCTGCGGGCGTACGGCTCGCTCGCCGCCCTGGCCCGTCGCGACGCACGCCAGCTCATGCGGACGAAGGGACTGAAGGGGGTGGGGCTGGCGAAGGCAGCCCAGCTCGCCGCCGCGTGCGAGATCGGCCGCCGCGTGGAGGCCGCCGGCGACGGGGAGCGCGTCCAGGTGAAGACGCCGGCCGACGTGGCGGCGGTCTACGGCCCGCGCCTGCGCGACCTCAAGCGGGAGGTGTTCGTCGTCGTCTTCCTCAACACGGCCAACGTGATCCTCGGCGACCACACCGTGAGCGAGGGCGGGCTGGCCGCGAGCATCGTCGAGCCGCGGGCGGTGTTCCAGCGGGCGGTGCTGGAGAACGCGGCGGCCGTGATCTGCCTCCACAACCACCCCTCGGGCAACCCTGAGCCCAGCCGGGAGGACGTGGCACTGACGAAGCAGCTCGTAGAGGCGGGGAAGCTCATGGGGATTCCCGTGCACGACCACCTCGTCATTGCCGGCCGGACGTACACCAGCCTCGCCGAGCGGGGGCTGATGTAGCTACAGCTTCAGCCGCTTGAACACGCGCTCCGGCACGGCGCGGACGGCCGCCATGATGGGGCGCCAGAAGCCGGGTACGTACACTACGTCGCCGCCTTTCGTCAGCGCGCGGTGGACCTTCGCGCCCACATCGGCGGGGTCGGCGAAGAGCGCGTTCTTCGGGAGGTGCGCCGTCATGGGGGTGTCTACGAACCCCGGCTTGATGGTGACGACGCGTACGCCCTTTTTCGACAGCCGCGCTCGGAGGCCCTGGGAGAAGAGGCTCACCGCCCCCTTCGCCGCGCCGTAGACGTAGTTGCTCGGCCTCCCCCGGTCCCCGGCCACCGACGAGATCACGCCGAGCGTGCCGCGGCCCTGTTTTTCCATCAGGTTCGCCAGCCTCGTGAGCAGCGCGATCACGCTGGTCGCGTTCGTCTGGAACGCGGCAGCGGCCGCGTCCGCGTCGGCCTCCATCGCGGGCTGGTCGGGGAGGGTCCCGTAGGCCACGAGCGCGACGTCGAGCCCATCAGGGAAGGCACCGCATACGGCCTCAACGAGCGTGTCCTGCGCGGAGAGGCCGTCGGCGTCGAAGGGGGCGGTCTCGACGCGAGCGGCGCCGCGCGCGCGGAGGTCGGCGGCGACGGCCTCCAGCTTCTCCGGCGAGCGGGCGGCGAGGAAGAGCGCCGCGCCCTCGGCAGCGAAGCGGCGGGCCGTCTCGTGCGCGATGGCGCTCGTGGCGCCGACGATGAGCGCGGTTTTCGGGTCAGTCAACATCGGCGGTGACACGGCGCCAGAAGGAAGACGAGAACGCGGGGTCGATGAAGGGGAGCAACGCCTGCCACTGGGGGAAGAACGCGCGGAAGCTCGCGGGGGTCATGCAGGCATCCTTCGCGGGGTAAACGGCGCCGCCGGCCTCGCGGACCACGTCGTCGAGGGAGCGGAGGAGGCGGACGGTATCGTCGCGGCGGGGGAAGTCGAGCGCAAGGGTGACGCCGGGGCGCGGGAACGAGAGGAGGCCCGGCGAGGGGACATCACCGAACAGCTTGAGCACGGCGAGGAACGAGCCCGCACCCGAGCGCGCGATGCGGCGGAGCACCTCGCGGATGGCCTCGCCCGAGGGCACCACGCACTGGTGCTGGAGCAGCCCACGCCGCCCGTAACCCCGGTTCCAGTCGTGCATCACGTCGAGGGGGTAGAAGAACGGCTCGTAGGGGATGCGGGCCTGCCCCACGGGCCGCCGGTAGTAGACCGCGTTGAAGGCGCGGACGCTGAGACGGCTCAGCGCCCACTCCGGCGCGTCGAAAGGAACGGGGAGCTTCGGGGCGTGTGCGGTGCCCACGGGAGGAAGAGCGGCCCTTGCATCGGCCGGCGCGTGGTGGCCTTCCATGAGGAGGCCGCGCCCCTCCGGGCGGAGCGTGTCCACCCACGCCACGACGTAGGGGCTCCGCGCGTTGGCCTCCTCGGAGAGGGCGAAGAACTCGTCGAGGGAGCGGAAGCGCGTCGTCGCCTGGTCGATCCGGTCGCTCTCGATCTTTTGCAGCTCGAACTCGACCCAGGTGATGAGGCCGGTGAGGCCGAGCCCGCCGACCGTCGCGCGGAAGAGGTCATCCTTCGGCGTCAATTCCAGGCGCTCGCCGGAGGAGCGCGCCAGCTCGAGCCGTGTGACGTGCCGCCCGAAGGTGCCGGCGGCGTGGTGGTTCTTCCCGTGCACGTCGCACGCGACGGCGCCGCCGAGCGAGACGAACTTGGTGCCGGGCGTGACGGGGAGGAACCACCCCCGCGGGACGACGACCTCCAGCACATCGGCTAGCGTCGTGCCGGCCTCGCAGCGGACGACACCGGCGTCGTCATCGAAGGCGAGAAAG
>DASPKS010000202.1:0-9033 GCA_035628035.1 Rubricoccaceae bacterium | reverse complement strand
CCTTCCCACGCCGGCGCCCCTCAGCCCGCCCGACAGCGCGCTCTTCGTCGGGACCCCGCCGTGGCTGACGTGGACGCCCGTGGCCGGCGCGCGGCACTACGCCGTCCGCCTCTCGACGGGCGCGGTCCTCACCACCGACAGCACGAGCGTGCAGGCCCGCAACCTGCCGGTCAACGAGGTGCACACCATCTCGTGGACCGTGCAGGCCTTCGGGGTAGGCGCGCAGAGCCTCCCCTCCGCGCCGCGCACGTTCATCTACTACCGCTACGAGGCCGAGTGGGCCGGCGGCGGCGCGGGCATCATGGAGACGGCCCACCCTGTGCAGCCGCCGTGCCCCGACCCGGGCGATCCGGGGTGCGACGCGTTCGGCGGCAACACCGTCTGGCACGACGAGAACGTCAGCGACGACTACTACCTCACCGCCTTCGATGGGACGGGGTTCGAGGCCGGTAGCATCCAGCGGATCGCCCCCTTCTTCGAAGCGGCCGCGCCAGACGACTACGAGGTCCGGTTCACCGCGAACGGAGGGCTCGCCGTGTACGTGTTCGCCACGGCCGGGAACAACCGGGTCGCCCGCGTCCCCTTCGAGCTATGGAACGTGGGCGACCCCGCCGACCCCGCCGACGACGTCCGGATGATCCCGGCGCTGCTCCTCCCCGCGGGGCAGAGCTACCTCACGGACTGGACGAACCAGTTCCCCGGGACCGACCCGTGGACGGCCGGGCCGCGCTCGCGGATCACGCAGCCGGTCTACTTCTTCATGCCCGACCGGCCCGACGGCTACGCCCGGTTCGAGCAGGACGCCCTCGCCTTCGGCGGCGCCGGCGCCGTGTATCACCCGAACGCCGATGGCGACACCCAGGTGGACATCAACCCCGCGACCGGGCAGCCTTGTCCGAACCAGCACTACTACGTCAACTTCTGCTACGAGGGCGCCGGCAATCGCGTCTACACCATCGGCCGCCTCGCCTTCGCCGACCTCGCCAACGATGGAACCACGCCGCCACCCGGCACCATCATCCGCTTCGCCATTACGGACCCCGAGATCGTCGGCAACGAACCGGAGCCGGGCGGAGCCCCATTGGCGTTCGTACTCGGTGCGCCGTACCCGAACCCGTTCAACCCGCGCGCGGTGGTGCCCTTCGAGCTTTCGGAACCGGGCGCCGTTCGGCTGACCGTGGTTGATGTGCTCGGCCGCGAGGTGGCCATGCTGGCTAATGGCCTGCTCCCGGCCGGCCGCCACACCGCCACGCTCGACGGGGCCCGCCTCGCCTCCGGCGTGTACGTCGTCGTGCTCGACGCCGGGGGGCAACGCCACACCCGGAAGGTGCTGCTCGTGAAGTGACCGGAGGGCATTCCCGGAGGAAGTGCCTCCCTAGCGCCGCACGGCGAGGCTGAGCCCGCCGAACGCCGTCTCGTTCGGTGTCCCGGCGAAGTAGACCGCGTGCGTGTAGCGCACGTCGAAGTGGTCGGCCAGGCGGGCGAGGACCGGGCGCGCTGTGAGGTGGGCCGCCGCCTTCAGCGGCCCGGCGGCGCGGACGGCTACGCCGTACGAGCGCCCCTCGTAGCCCCCCCCGTGGAACTCACCCGCGCTCAGCTCCACGGTCTCGGCGAGCGCGAGGCGGAGGCCGCGCCGCCCGGTCGTCTCCTCGTTCCCCGTCCCGGTGAGGGCGCGCGCGACGTTCATGTCGCCGAGGACCAGCCCGTAGCCGCACGACCCGTCTTCGCGCCGGTGCACGAGGGAATGCTCGGCCTGGAGGGCGAGGTCGGCCTGGACGACGCGGAGGGTGGACGTCGCCAGCGGAAGATCGAGCCCAGCGGAGGCCGCCCACCCCAGCAGCGCCGTACGCGGGAGCGGGTCCCGGTACGAGGAGCCCGAGTACCCCACCGTCCCGCCGATGTGCGTCTGCGCGTAGCCCGCGCTAACCTCCAGCGCCGGCCGCATCGGCCCCACGCGGGGGAGCGCGACGAGCCGCGCCACGTCGGCAGCCGCCATCGCGCCGAGGTCCATCGTGAACCCCCAGATGCGGCCCACCGAGAACTCGTCGCCCTCGAACGTAGGGCTGTCGGTGGAGGAGACGAAGCGCGTGGCCAGCCCGACGGCGCCGCGCACGGCGCCCGTTGTGCTCGCCCCTACGGCGGCGGCGAGATAGCGGTCCACCGGCTCGTAGCGGGCCACGTAGGCGCCGTCACGGCTGCGGACTTCCACCTCGCCGAAGTGCAGGGCCGTCTGAGCAAGCCCCCCACCGAGGGCGAACCGTCCGATCCGGGCCCCACCCATCGCGGCAGCGCTCCCGTAGTTGAACCGGCCGATCCAGTCCGCACCGCCGGGGTAGAGCGCGGCCCCGCCGGCCACGTCGCGCGCGGCGAGGGCCGCCTGCGCGGGGTTGTAGAGGAAGGCGTAGGGATCCGCCGACGGGAGCGCGACGCCCGCGCCGGCCATCGCGTTGAGCGTGGGCGAGGGCGGGATCTCCAGGAACGGGAGGGCCGTCAGTGGCCGCTGCGCGGAGGCGCCGCAAGGCGCCAGCCCAAGCAGGGCAGCAGCGCAGAGGAAGCGGAGACGCATGGGAAGGGCAAGGGGTGGGCGCCCCGTCAGAAGGGAAGTGCCGGGCAAGCCGGGCTTTAAAATGGGCGCCACCGAACGTAACGACACCGTTCCGGGGAGGTTCGCCGAACGAGAATGAACCCTCGTTCTGTCTCACCCGGTAATCTTCGCACGGGCTGCATTCCCGGCTCCAGAGTGGCGGTCTAGTTTTCAAGTGCGCCGCCCGTTTCGCCCCTCGTGCCTGTCGCCCGCTCGCCCCGCATCGCCCTCATCGGGCCGGCCTGGCCGTTCCGCGGCGGCATCGCCCACTTCTCGAACCGGCTCGCGCAGGCGCTCGGCGAGCACGCCGACGTGCGGCTGCTCACGTTCAGCCGGCAGTACCCGAAGCTCCTCTTCCCGGGGAAGACCCAGCTCGAGACGACGCCGTGGGCGCTCCCGCACGAGCCCGCCCGCCTCCTCGACTCCCTCGACCCGCGCTCGTGGCGGAAGGCGGGGCGGTGGCTAGCGGATGGGCGGCCCGACGTGGTGGTGTTCGTGCACTGGCTGCCGTTCTTCGTGCCGGCCTACCTCGGCACGCTCCGCGCGATGCGGAAGGCGCTGAAGAAGGCCGGCGCCGCACCGCCCGAGGTCGTCCTCTTCCTCCACAACGTCCGCCCGCACAACCGCTTCCCGCTCACCGACCCGTTGATGCGGCGGCTCATCGGTGTGGCTGACAGCTACCTCACGCTCTCCGAGCACGTCACGAAGGACCTCCTCGCCATCAAGCCGGAGGCTCGCGTACTGGAGTCGTTCCACCCGATCTACGACATCTTCGAGCCGCCCATCCCGCCGAAGGAAGCGCGCGCGAAGCTCGGCCTGCCCGACCGCCCGACTGCCCTCTTCTTCGGGTACGTCCGGCATTACAAGGGGCTCGACCTCCTCGTCGAGGCGCTCCCCCTGGCACGGGCGAAGGTGGACCTTCAGGTGATCGTCGCCGGCGAGTTCTACGACGACGAGGAGGCCATCCGAAAGCGCGCCGCCGACCTCGGCCTCACCTCGGGAGACACCCCCGCGCTCCGGTTCTTCTCCGACTACATCCCCAACGACGAGGTCCATCTCTACTTCTCCGCCGCCGACGTCGTCGCGCAGCCCTACCGCTCCGCTACGCCGAGCGGCGTGGCGCAGACGGCGTTCTTCTTCGGGAAGCCGATGATCGTGACCGACCTCGGCGTGCTCGCGGAGGTCGTCCCCGACGACGTGGCCGGCTACGTCGTCCCCCCGAACGACGTGGACGCACTGGCCGATGCGCTCGTGCGATTCTTCCGGAAAGGCACGCCGGAGCGGCTCGCCGCGGGCGCCGCCGCCCAGGGACGGAAGTATTCGTGGGATGCCCTCGTGGCGCAGCTCCTACCCTTCCTTGAGAAGCGTCCGGCTCCGGCGGAGGTGCCGGGGTGAAGAAGGTGCTCGTCACCGGCGGCGCGGGGTTCGTGGGGCGCCACTTCGTGCGGCGGCTCCTCAAGCGCGGCGACGAGGTCCATTGCGTCGACAACGTGGCGCCCTTCACCGGCGGCGTCCACCCCGACGACGGCTGGCCGCTCTTCGACCCGCGCGACCATGACCGTTTCCACTTCTACGGCGAGGATTGCCGCGCTTTTTTCCTTCAGCGGCAGGACAGCGACTTCGATGAGGTCTATCACCTCGCGGCCATCGTCGGTGGGCGCCTCGTCATCGAGCACAACCCGCTCGCCGTCGCCGACGACCTCGCCATCGACGCGGCGTACTGGCAGTGGGCCGTGAAGGCGCAGCCGGCCAAGAGCGTCATCTTCTCGTCGAGCGCGGCCTACCCCATCACGCTCCAGCGCCGCGACCACTACGTGCTCCTCCGCGAGGACATGATCTCGTTCGAGGACGACCTCGGGATGCCCGACCTCTCCTACGGGTGGTCGAAGCTTACGGTGGAGTACCTCTCGCGGCTGGCCTATGAGCGGCACGGGCTCAAGAGCGTGTGCTACCGCCCGTTCTCCGGCTACGGCGAGGACCAGGACGACACCTACCCCTTCCCGAGCATCTGCAAGCGCGCCCTCGCCCATCGGGGCGAGCCCGTGCTGACCGTGTGGGGCAGCGGCCTCCAGATGCGCGACTTCATCCATGTCGAGGACTGCGTCACGGGCGTGCTCACGACGATGGGCGCCATCGACGACGGCGACGCCGTCAACCTCTCGACGGGGATCTACACCTCGTTCATCGACTTTGCGCGGCTGGCCGCCGAACTGTGCGGGTATACGCCCGAAGTAAAGGGGACGAGCGACAAGCCGGAGGGCGTCTTCGCGCGCGGTGGCGACACGGCGAAGCAGGCCGCCCTCGGGTTCACGCCCACCATTGAGTTCCGCGAAGGGATCGCCCGCGCGCTGGCTTACTACGAGGCGCAGGCCGCCTGAACTGCCGTCCCACGGAAAAGCACCCCCCGTGGGAGCGGAGGGCGGCATGCTGGCGTACCTTGTGGGGCGAACGTAGGTCCGCTCCTCCCCTGCCGGCGCCGTCCGGCCCAGCCCCGTTCGCCATGGCCTTGCCTGCCTCCAACGGCACCCCCCCGCCGGCCAAGCACCTCTTCGTCACCGGCGGCGTCACGTCGTCCCTCGGCAAGGGCATCCTCTCGGCCTCACTCGGGCGGCTCCTCGAAGCGCACGGCCTCCGGGTCACCATCCAGAAGTTCGACCCGTACATCAACGTCGACGCGGGGACGATGAACCCGTACGAGCACGGGGAGGTGTTCGTCACCGACGACGGCGCGGAGACCGACCTCGACCTCGGGCACTACGAGCGGTTCCTCGGCGTCCCGATGCGGCAGGCCAACAACGTCACGACGGGCCGCGTCTACTCCGGCGTCATCGCGAAGGAGCGCGCCGGCGCCTACCTCGGCAAGACCGTCCAGGTGGTCCCGCACGTCATCGACGAGATCAAGGGGTGGATGCGCCGCCTCGCCGACACGGGCGATTACGACGTGATCATCACCGAGATCGGCGGGACGGCCGGCGACATCGAGAGCCTCCCCTACCTCGAGGCCATCCGCCAGCTCTCCCTCGAAGAGGGGCGCGCGAACACCTGCCTCGTCCACCTCACGCTGGTCCCCTACCTCGCCGCCGCGGGCGAGCTCAAGACGAAGCCGACGCAGCACTCCGTCAAGACGCTCCAGAGCTACGGGCTCCAGCCCGACGTGCTCGTCTGCCGCGCCGAGCACCCGCTCTCGGACGACCTCCGGACGAAGATCGCGATGTTCACGAACGTGGAGCCGCAGGCCGTCGTCCCCGCGCTCGACGCCGAGTCCATCTACGAGGTCCCCCTCCTCTTCCGCGAGCACGGCCTCGACCGCGTGGTGATGGAGCGGCTCCACCTGGAGGGCCGCGCCGATGCCGACGCGGAGCTGGCGGCGTGGGTAGAGTTCCTGCGGCGGCTGAAGAACCCGGAGGGGCAGGTACGCCTCGCCCTCGTCGGGAAGTACGTCGCCCACCAGGACGCCTACAAGTCGATCTCCGAGAGCCTCCTGCTGGCGGGCGCCGCCAACCACGTCCAGGTAGACGTCGTCCCGATCCTCTCCGACGAGGTGACGGCCGAGAACGTCACCGAGCAGCTGGCGGGGTGCTCCGGCGTGCTCGTGGCGCCGGGGTTCGGCGACCGCGGGATCGACGGGAAGATCGAGGCTGTCCGCTATGCCCGGGAGCAGGGGCTGCCGTTCCTGGGGGTGTGTCTGGGGATGCAAGTGGCCGTCGTCGAGTTCGCGCGGAACGTCTGTGGGATGGAAGGCGCCCATTCCACGGAGTTCGACCCCGATTCGCCTTACCCCGTCATCGCCCTGATGGCGGAGCAAAAGACCGTTACGGACAAAGGGGGGACGATGCGGCTCGGCCAGTACCGGTGCCGTCTCACCGAGGGCACGAACGCCCGGGCGGTCTACGGTTCGCCCGAGGTGTTCGAACGGCACCGCCACCGGTACGAGGTCAACAACGACCTCCGCTACAAGCTGCGCGAGGCGGGGATGGTCTTCTCCGGCGTCAACCCGGAGAAGGACCTCGTCGAGATCGTCGAGCTGCCGGAAGCGGTACACCCGTGGTTCGTGGGGGTGCAGTTCCACCCGGAGTACCGAAGCACGGTCCAGCAGCCCCACCCGCTGTTCGTGGCGTGGGTGGGGGCCGCCGTGACGCATGCCCGCCAGGCCGGCACGCTGGCGGCTCCGCAGGGACCGGCCCGCGTGCGCCGGGTGCGCCGCGCCTCGGCGCGCGTCCTCGCGGAGAGCACGGGCGACGGGCGCTAGCCGCCGCGGATGACCACCGCGCTCGGCCTCTACGGGGGACGCCTGCGCGTACGCGTGGGGGCCCTCCTTTTCGATGAGCCGGCTTCGCCTTCGGGGCTCCTCCTCGTCGAGCACGCCGGGCTGTGGGATGAAAAGCCGTTCTGGACGCCGCCCGGCGGTGGCGTGGACTTCGGCGAGAGCCTGACCGAAGCGCTCCAGCGCGAAGTGCGAGAAGAAACCGGGCTAACGGTGGAGGTCGGCCCGCTCCGCTATGTGCTCGACTTCGTGCGTCCCCCACTCCATGCCATCTCTTTTTACTTCCAGTGTGGTGGGGTTGGCCCGCTCGACCCGGGTGCGGTCGTCCAGGGACACGACCCCGAGGTAGCAAGCGGGGAACAGCTCATCCGCGCCGTACGGCTCGTCTCGTTCGATGAGATGCGGGGCCTGCGCGTCTATCCTGAGGGCTTGCCGAGTTGGCTCGCTGCGGACGCGCCGAGGGGCTTCCCCGGGGGGACGCGCTACGTCGGCACCCTTCGCTAAGAAGGCCGCCAGCTATCTTGAAGGGCCTCCACCGCTGGCCTTATGCCCGATGCCCCTCCCGCTGCGCTCATCACGGAGCCGACGGCGCTCTTCGCCTACCTCGCTACCCTTCTCGCGGGCGTCTACGCCCTCACGCTCGTGAAGGGCTCGGAGAAGTTCTTCGACGTCGTGCCGCCCGTCATCTGGGCCTACTTCCTCCCGATGCTCTCCACCACAGCGGGCATCACGCCGGCCACGAGCCCGGCTTACGACTGGATGAGCCGCTACCTCCTCCCGTTCTCCCTCTTCCTCCTCATGATTACGGTGGACTTCGGGGCCATCGCCAAGCTCGGCCGCCTCGCACTCGTGATGATGCTCGTCGGCACGCTCGGCGTCGTGCTCGGGGGGCCGCTTGCGTACGCGCTGTTCGACCCGCTCCTGCCCGATCCAGAGGCGTGGAAGGGGTTCGCCGCGCTTTCAGGGAGCTGGATCGGCGGGACGGCCAACCTCCTCGCCATCAAGGAGAGCGTCGGAGCCTCCGACTCGACCGTCGCCCCGCTCATCGTCGTCGATACCGTTGTCGGCTACGGGTGGATGGGCATTTTGTTGTTCCTCTCGGCGTACCAGGCCCGGTTCGACCGCTGGGTGCGGGCCGACACTTCGGCGATGGAGTCCGTCAACGCCGCCCTCGCGGCGGTGGACACGGAGCGCCGGCCGTCCACCATCGCCACGCTGACGGTGCTTATCGGGCTCGGCTTCGGGGCCGCCGTTGTCTCGCGGCTCATCGGGGATGGGCTCCCCGCCCTCGGCGACCCCACGATCATCTCGGCCGGGACGTGGGCCGTGCTCATCGCCGTCACCGCTGGGCTCGTCCTCTCCTTCACCCCGATGCGGCGGCTGGAGCGCGACGGGGCCAGCCGCATCGGCTATGTGGCCCTGTACCTCCTCCTCACGTCCATCGGCGCATCGGCCGACCTCAAGGCCGTGCTCGAGACGCCGGTTTATCTCCTCGCCGGGGTCGTCTGGATCGCCTTCCACGCCCTCCTCCTCCTTCTCGCGGCAAAGCTGCTCCGCGCTCCGCTCTTCTTCGTGGCGACGGGGAGCATGGCGAACATCGGCGGGGCCGCGAGCGCGCCCATCGTGGCGGGCGTCTACCTCCCCGCGATGGCGCCGGTGGGGCTGCTCCTCGCCGTGCTCGGGTACATCTTGGGGATCTACGCTGGGCTCGGCTGTGCGTGGATGCTCGGCCAGATCGCGGGCTAATCCGCGATTCTAGAGCTTCCGCATCACCGCGAGCACGCGGCCGACCACGTGGCAGCCGTCATCGTCGGGAGCGAACGACTCGTCGGCGTAGCGTTTTTCGGCGGCGCGGAGGTGGAGCCGACCATTCGCTACCTCGAACCGGCGTACGACGAGGCGCTCGCCGAGCAGCGCGGCTACCAGCTCGTCGTTGCGGACGTCCTTCCACGGCGCCTCCTCCACGACGAGGAGATCGTTCTTGCGGATGCCCGCGCTGTTCATCCCGTCGTCCCCGGCCACCGCGACGAGGCAGCCGTCGGGATCGGCCCGCCCGAGAAGGCGGGGGTCTACGTGGAGCGACCCGAGGGGGCGCCGGCGCAGGTGCTCAGGCTCGCGGCTGGAGGTCTGGCTGATGAGGGGGAGGCTTGGCGGGCCGTCGTCGAAAGCGAAGGGGTCGTCGGAG
>DASPKS010000201.1:0-4031 GCA_035628035.1 Rubricoccaceae bacterium | reverse complement strand
GGCGCTTACACGGCGCCATGCGAGCCTCCGCCCTCCCCCGCGTGCGCACCGGCGCCGGCCGTGCGTCCCGCGGCGCCCCCGAAGACCCCGAAGCCCCCCGTCCGCCGCTCGGGCAGACCGTCCGCCGCCTCCTCGCCCTCGCGCGGCCCTACCGGTTCCGCCTCGGCGGCGCCATCGCGCTGACGGCGCTCATGACAGGGGTCGGCCTCGTCGTCCCCCTCGGCCTCAAGGCCCTCCTCGACGCCGTCTTCGAGGCGGGCGACCGCGCGCTCCTCGACCGCCTCGCCCTCGTGATGCTCGCGCTGTTCACGGCGCAGGCGCTCCTCGGCATGGCCGGGTCGTACCTCCTCGACTGGGTCGGCGAGCGCGTCGTGACCGACCTCCGGCGGAACCTCTACGCGCACCTCCACCGCCTCGGCCTCCGCTTCTTCGCTGAGACGCGCACGGGCGAGATCACCTCGCGCCTCACGAACGACGTGGGGAAGGTGCAGGTGGCCGTCACCGACAACCTCTCGCAGGTGCTCCAGCTCGCCCTCACGCTCGTCGGCTCGGCCGCGCTCATGTTCGCGCTGAACTGGCGACTCACGCTGGGGATCTTCGTCGTCGTGCCGCCGCTCGTGCTCACGGCGCGGTGGTTCGGCGGCGTCGTGCGGCGGCTCTCGCGGGAGATCCAGGACCGCCTCGCCGAGACAACCGTCGTTGCGGAGGAGGCCGTCGCGGCGGTGCGCGTGGTGCAGGCGTTCGGGCGGGAGCCGTTCGAGGTGGACCGCTACGGGACCGCCGTCGAGGGGCTATTCGAGGCGGCGCGCCACCGCGCCCTCATCATGTCGCTCCACTGGGCGGCCGTCGGGCTGATGTTCTTCACGGCGCTCGTGGGGGTGTTCTGGCTCGGCGGGCGCGAGGTGCTCGCCGACCGCCTCACGGCCGGCGACCTCGTCGCGTTCATCGTGTACGCGCTCAACGTGGCGCGGACCGTCGGCGGGGCGTCGCGGCTCTACGCCTCCTACAACAGCGCCGCCGGCGCGAGCGAGCGGCTGTTCGAGCTGCTCGACACCGAGCCGGAGGTGGCCAGCGCGCCCGACGCCCGCCCCCTCCCCCGCCCCGTGCGCGGCCACGTCGCCTTCGAGGGCGTGACGTTCGGGTACGAACAATCGCGGCCGGTCCTCCACGACCTTTCGTTCGACGTGGAACCCGGGCGCACCGTCGCGCTCGTCGGGCCGAGCGGGGCCGGGAAGACGACCCTTCTCCACCTCATCCCCCGCTTCTACGACCCCGACGCGGGCACCCTCCGCCTCGACGGCCACGACCTCCGGAGCCTCACCGTCGAGAGCGTGCGCGCCGCCTGCGCCGTCGTCGCGCAGGACGTCCAGCTCTTCGGGGCCTCGCTGGCCGACAACATCCGCTACGGCCGCCTCGACGCCACCGACGCCGAGGTGGAGGCCGCCGCCCGCGCGGCGAACGCGCACCGCTTCATCGAGGTGCTCCCCGACGGCTACGCGACCACCGTCGGCGAGCGCGGGGTGAAGCTCTCGGGCGGGCAGCGCCAGCGCGTCGCCATCGCGCGGGCCATCCTGAAGGACGCGCCGGTCCTCCTCCTCGACGAGGCCACCAGCGCGCTCGACGCCGAGAGCGAGGCGCTCGTGCAGGAGGCGCTGCTCCGGCTGATGGAAGGCCGCACCACGTTCGTCATCGCGCACCGCCTCGCCACCGTCCGCGCCGCCGACCGCATCCTCGTCCTCGACGAGGGGCGGATCGTGGAGGACGGCACGCACGAGACGCTCGTCGCGCGGGGCGGCCTCTACGCCCGCCTCGCCGCGCTCCAGTTCGACGAGGCCGCCTTTGCCCGCACGTTCGAGGCCGCCTAGGTTATCATACTCCTCTACTCTCAGGCGAGGCGATGGCTTCCCCGTTTAATGACAACGGAACCCTCTGGGTCGTCCATATCGGGAACAACGACCGCATCGGGCTCCGGGCGTTGAAGGAGGGATTCGTATGCCTCGGCTGGACTGCGATGGGGGACCTCGCCCCGCATAGTACCCGGGAGGCCATGCGCAAAGCGATGGAGGCAGCCTTTCCAAGTGCGAAGCCTCGAACCATCAGTGCCTCTTACGGACAGGTTTTCCGATTCGCGCACGAAATGCAGATCGGAGACGCCCTCGTCTACCCTGTTAGGGCGACAAGCGAGATCGCCATTGGCCGCATTAGCGGCCCCTACAGATTCGCTTTGGATGACACTGACCTTGCCAGCAACGACTACCACAACGTGCGACCCGTTGAATGGCTTAAAGTGGTTTCTCGCACGGCTTTCTCACAGGCGGCCCTTCACAGCTTCGGCTCGTTCTCGTCCGTCAGTACGTCCGACGATCACATGGAGGAGGTGCTGGCCGTGCTAACCGGCACCAGCGCAGAGGAACCTGCCTCGTCGGTTTCCCACGACGACCCCGAAGCAGAGGAAGAACAGATCAACCTCTATGAGGTCGCTCGCCAAGAGACAGAAGACTACCTGCTCAAAGCATGGCAGCGGACCGGCACCGCCTTCGAGGAGGTCGTCGCCGCTGTCTTCGAGGCACTCGGCTATACCGCTACCGTAACGCCTAAGTCGGGCGATCACGGGGTGGACGTGATTGCGCACCCGGACCCCCTCGGGCTTGAGCGCCCTTTCATCAAGGTCCAGGCGAAAAGCGGAACCAGCTCCATCGGGGAGCCGGAGGTGAACCAACTCAAGGGACTCCTGAACCCCGGGGAGCAAGGGGTGGTCGTGTCCCTCGGCAAGTTCACTCCCGGTGCCCTCGCCGTTGCCCGAGCAAGCGCGAACCTCAAGCTCATCGGCCCTCGGCAGTTCGTCGCCCTCTTTCTGGACCACTACGAATCGCTCGATCCCTCATGGCGAGCGCGTTTTCCTCTCAAACGGGTTTTCGTACCCGTCGCATAGCCCTATGAAGCAATACCCCTCTCCGCCCCCTATGGAGATCGATCCCAAGAAGCGCTACCGCGCGACGATCGAGACCGACCGGGGCACCATCGTCATCGAGCTCTTCGCGCAGCACGCGCCCAAGACCGTCAACAACTTCTTCGCCCTTGCGCGCGACGGGTTCTACGACGGCGTGGTCTTCCACCGCGTGATCGCCGACTTCATGGTGCAGGGCGGCGACCCGACGGGTACCGGGCGCGGCGGGCCCGGCTACCAGTTCGAGGACGAGGTGCGGAACAACCCCCTCCGACACCGCCGCGGCGTCCTCTCGATGGCGAACGCCGGCCCCAACACGAACGGGAGCCAGTTCTTCATCACGCACGTCGCCACCCCCTGGCTCGACGGGAAACACACCGTCTTCGGCGAGGTCACCGACGGGATGGACGTCGTCGACGCCATCCGCCAGGGCGACAAGATGACCCGCGTGACGGTGGAGGAGTGGCCCGAGGTGTACTGACCGGCCACGACCGCTAGAACACGGCCGAGAGCTGCATCCGGACGGTGTGGATCGTCGGTGCGTCGGCCGGCGCGCGGGCGTCGTAGAACAGCGTCGCGCGGAGGAACCGGTTGAGGGTGTACTGCCCCGTCACGCCCCAGAGGTACGAGACGCCCGGCCCGCGCCCCTCCGTCAACTCGAAGCTCGCCAGCCCGGCGGCGGTGCCGCCGCGCACGTCCACGTCGGCGCGCTCGGCGCGGAGGGTGAGGGCGAGCCGCCGCACGGCTGCCCACCGCACTTCCACTGGGATGCGGAGCACCCGCGCCCCGGTGGGCTGGCCCTCCTGCGCCAGCCGGTTCTCCTTGTCGCTCGCGACGACGCCGAGCGTGGCGCTCAGCCCCTGGAGTACCGTCACCGTCGCCTGCGGCTCCAGCCCGAGGCTGCGGATGTCGAACGTCCGCGAAACGAACCCCTCGCTCTCGGCGCGGTTGCGCTCGGCCAGCCCGATGAGGCGGAGGGCCAACCGGCGGTGCGGCGCGGCGTTGGCCTCGGCGCGGGCCGTCTGGAGGCGGCGCACCTCCTGCCCGGCGGCGAGGCGGCCCGTGCTCGTGAGGTGGCTCAGCG